>JADMIJ010000059.1 GCA_015478655.1 Acidimicrobiales bacterium
CGTGCTCACGAAACGTGTCGCCGTCGTGCTCATCCAGCGTGGCGGCCAACACCTGTGCCGTACTCACGTCGTGCCGTCGATGCCACGTGAGAAGACTACCGGAAATTGAGTCACGATTGAGTCACATTCCGACTAGTCGGGGGACAAAATCCCTGGTTGACGGTGAGCCGGCCTGTAGGCGGGATTCTGTCCACCCTCTGACGAGGGTTGGGTGGCCATCCATCTGAGCGGTCTACCTGGGGGTGGTGTCCCCGAGGGAACACCGGACGGGCAGTCCGTCCCCCTTTGCAACCTTGCTCCGGGTGGGGTTTACCGAGCCGACCGGGTCACCCCGGCCGCTGGTGCGCTCTTACCGCACCGTTTCACCCTTACCTGTGCACCACCCGGGGGCAGCGCCATCGGCGGTCTGTTCTCTGTGGCACTTTCCTGCAGGTCACCCCGACTGGCCGTTAGCCAGCACCCTGCCCTATGGAGTCCCGACCTTCCTCGACCCTTCCCGACGGAGGGTTACCTCTGCCGAGACGGGCCGCGACCACCCAGCCGGCTCACCGTCTCCCCTATGGTCCCACAGACTTCCTGTTGGCACGTCACCGGCCCCGTACCGGGGTCCGGGCGCCGGGGGGTCCGGGCGCCGGGCAATTGTCGTGACCGACGGGTGACAGCGTGGTTCTAACCTGGCGCCGTGCCACTTGGTTCACAACGGGCCCGGCCGGGGTCGGAAGCCACCGATCCGGACGCCCTGTCGATCAGCGACCTCTACCTCCGGATCGACCGGGCCCTCAAGGGCGCGCTACCCGGTGAGGTCTGGGTATCAGGGGAAGTCCGGTCGTTCAACGTCAGCTCGCGGGGACACTGCTATATCGACCTGGTCGATCCGGTCAGGGCCCAGGACAGCGGAACGCCCATCCTGAAGGTGGTGTGCTGGTCGACACGGTGGTCCCGTGTCCGGACCACGCTTGATCAGCTGGGAATCACCCTCGACACCGGCCTGGTGGTCAGGGTGAGGGGAGAGGTCCAGCTGTACAAGCCCCGGGGCGAGATCAGCTTCATCCTCTCCGAACTGGATACCGACGCCCTTCTCGGGAAGGTGGCGGCGGCACGCGCCCGACTGATCAAGTCACTGGTCGATCAGAACCTCTTCGATCGGAACCGGCGGATCCCCGTCCCGCGGCTCCCGCTGCGGATCGGTCTGGTCGCCAGCCCCGATACGGAGGGATACCGCGACTTCATCGGCTCCCTCGAGGCCTCAGGGATGGCATTCTGCGTTCGCTTCATCCCGACCCAGGTGCAGGGTCGAGTGGCTGCGATGTCGGTAGCCCGGGCGATCCACCGTCTCCAATCGGAGCACTGCGATGTCCTAGTGGTTGTCCGGGGCGGGGGATCCAAGGCTGACCTCGCCACATTCGATGCCGAGTCGGTGGCGCGTGCCATCGTCAATTCCAACACGGCGGTATGGACCGGCATCGGGCACACCGGCGATCAGTCGGTCGCCGACGAGGTTGCCAATCGCTCGTTCATCACCCCTACCGAATGCGGTCAGGAGCTGGCCCGGCTGGTCGGGGACTTCTGGAGGACCGGTATGGAGGCTGGACTGGTCGCGGGTCGCATGGCCCGGGAGCAGATGGCGCGGTCCGACCGCTCACTCGACCGCCAGCGCCACCGGACGGTGACCGGGGCCCGGTCCCAGCTCGATCGCCACGCAGATCGCCTGGTCCACCGGACCGGTACCCTGCGGGGCGCAGTACGGGGCCAGGTCGATTCCCACGGGCACCAGCTGGTGGCCAAGGGCGCCACCCTGGCCAGGTCGGCCGCTCGATCCCTTGACTCGAACGAGGCGATGGTGTCGTCCCGGTCCCTCCGACTGGCCGCATTGCCTGAGCGCTGCCTTCTTGGCCAGGATCTGAGGGTGGCGCAGTGGCGGAGGCTTCTCGGTGCCTACGACTACCAGCACCAACTCGAGCGCGGCTACTCGGTCACCCGTGACATAGCGGGGAACGTGGTTCGATCCGCCTCCGATCTCGGTCCGGGCTCGGTCCTGTTCACCAGGCTGTCCGATGGCGAGGTGGTCTCGGAGGTGACCGACGCCTCCGACGACCGGGCCACCTCCGGCCCAACGGCCACAGAATCAGCCAAGCAACACGACGAAGGGATGCAGTGATGGCGACGACAACCGGAAGTGGCCAACCGACATCCGGAACCGCGGGGACCTCAGAACCGGCTGGGACCGACGACGTGAGCGAATTGAGCTACTCGAACGCGGGGGCCGAGCTCGATGCCATCATCGAGGAGTTCGAAACGGGGGTCATCGATGTCGATCGCCTGGTCGACCAGCTGGAGCGCGCCACGGAGATCGTAGATGAGCTCGACCGTCGTCTCCGCCGCACCCGGATGAGGGTCGAGGAGCTGGTGCCGCGCCTCGAGGGGATCGGGCAGGCCGACGTGGCAGAAGGACGTGGCGGTGCCGCCGCACGTGACGATCACGCCGCGGACGAGTTCGTCGAGGTCACCGAAGAATCAGTCATCCAGGAAGACGAAGGACCCCCACTCGGGCTGTTCTGACGGCGAAGGCCCCGGGCAGGCGCCGACCGTCGAACACAGGTGTCGAACGCCAGCATCGGTACCGGCACGGATGGCCGGAACCGGTCAGTGGATGTTGCGCTCCCTGTCGCCCCAATACGGACGGCGGAGCTCGCGTTTGAGGACCTTGCCAGAGGGGTTGCGCGGCAGTACCTCGATGAAATCGATCGAGGTCGGGCACTTGTAGTGGGCCAAGCGGCTGCGGGTGGCGGCGATGATGTCGGCCACCAGAGCCTCGTGGTCATCGGAAGCCTCGGGTGATCTGACCACCACGGCCTTCACGGTCTCGCCCCATTTGTCATCGGGCACGCCGATGACGGCCGCATCGGCCACGGCAGGATGGGAGAGCAAGGCGTTCTCGACTTCGGCCGGGTAGATGTTCTCTCCGCCTGAGACGATCATGTCCTTGATGCGGTCGTGCAAGAAGAGATAGCCCTCGGCGTCGATCCAGCCCGCATCTCCGGTTCGGAACCAGCCGTCGTCGGAGAGTACCGAGGCCGTCTCATCGGCCTTGTTCCAGTAGCCGAGCATGTTCT
The DNA here is from genome assembly GCA_015478655.1 of Acidimicrobiales bacterium. Lineage (GTDB taxonomy): Bacteria > Actinomycetota > Acidimicrobiia > Acidimicrobiales > RAAP-2 > Bog-756. Next base: position 3,114 of record JADMIJ010000059.1, read on the forward strand.
GGTCTGAACGGGTCCACACCTCACCGACCGCGCCGACGGACAGCTCCTCGCCGGAATCGGTGTCGACGATCCGCAGCTCCACATGGTCGAACGGACGCCCGGCCGACCGCAGCAGTCCTGCCCGCGGCCCGTCCGGATCGTGATCTCCGGGCATCAGGGAGGTGATAGCGCCGGAGGTCTCGGTCAGGCCGTAGACCTGAGCGAAGTCGCAACCCAGTGCGTTCATCGACCGGACCAGCACGTCTTCGCTGATCGGGGAAGCCCCGTAGAAGACGGTGCGGAGGGAGCTCATGTCCGCCGTGGCCAGTTCAGGCGTGGCCAACAGGAACATCAACACGGCGGGGACCACGAACATCTCGGTGATGCCGTGTTCCTCGATGAGGCACAGCACCGCCGCCGGGTCCATGTCCCGGACGATGACCGAATGCCCGCCTCGTGACATGCCGCTCAGAGCCCAGCCGGTCCCGCCGATGTGGAAGAGGGGCATGGCCACGAGTGAGACCGTGTCGCCGCCGATGTGGAAGACCTGGTCTGCTTCGGTGAGGATGCACGAGATGTTCCGGCCCGAGATCATCGCCCCCTTGGGCAGACCGGTGGTGCCCGACGTGTAGAGCTGGGTGACCACGTCGCCGGGTCCGGGCTCGAAGCCCGGGTCCTGTGGCTCGACCGCCGAATCGGCGTCCCGCCACTGGGCGAACTGGTCCAAGGGAACCCACTGACGGATGCACGTCACCAGGGGACCAAACTCCTTGACCGCGGCCGCATAGTCGGCGCCAAAGAAGAGCACGGAGGCTTCAGCGTCCTCGATGATGGAGGCCATCTCGGTCGGGGCCAGTCGCCAGTTGACGGCCACACTCACCGCCCCGAGCAGAGCGCAGCCGAAGAAGACCTCGAAGTACTCGATGCCGTTGCGATCGAGGAACGCCACCCGGTCTCCGGCCACGACCCCGGCGGCGGCCAGGGAGCGGCTGACCAGTTTGGCGTGGTCGTAGACCTCGCCCCAGGTGAGGGTGTCGGAGCCCTGTGTCAGCATGGGCGCGTCAGGGATTTCGGTGGCCCAGGCGCGCAGCATGCCCGAGGCGGTCCGGTAGCCATTCACGCCGGCCTGTTCGCTTTGCTTGGTGTTCACTGGGCCACCCTTCGCTCCTCGTCGCATCGGCCGGTGCGGACGCTCGGATCCGGCCCCGAGCCGCCCTCTGCCCGTCACACTTGGACCCCGGGCGATGCCCGTGGCCGCGTCCACGCCCTGCCGATGGTAACCCGGTGGCGGAGCAGATCACCGGTGGTGCCGACCTACCCTCTGGCGCAGGCTGACGGCGCCATCGACCGTAAGGTGGGCGGATGACCGACGCCCCAGTGGAATCAACCCACGCCTCCGCCACTGACCGCTTGTACTTTCGCCAGTTGCTGGCAGGGCGGGACTTCGCCGCCGACGATGACGTGGCCCGGCAGATGGTCAACTTCGTCTACCTGATCGGAGACCGGGAGACCGGTGAGGCGGTGATCGTCGATCCCGCCTATGGCGTCGACGAGCTGCTCGGCATGGTGGCGGCCGACGACATGGAGTGCGTCGGGGTCCTGGCCTCGCACTACCACCCCGATCACGTTGGCGGCGACATGATGGGGTGGGGCATCGAGGGCATCGCCCGCTTGCTCGAAGTGGCCCAGGTCCCCGTGCACGTGCAGGCCGACGAGGCACCCTGGGTGGCACGCTCTGCCGGGGTCGGACTCGATGAGCTGGCCGTGCACCGGGGCGGCGACGTGGTCCGTGTCGGCGCCATCCCGATCACCCTCGTCCACACCCCGGGCCACACTCCCGGGAGCCAGTGCTTCCTAGTTGATGGGCGGCTCGTCGCCGGCGATACCTTGTTCCTCGAGGGGTGTGGCCGCACCGACCTTCCCGGCGGAGATCCCGAGGCCATGTACGAGTCGCTGACCACCCGGTTGGCCCAGGTTCCCGACGAGACGGTGCTCTACCCGGGCCATCTCTATTCGCCCGATCCGTTCGCCACCATGGGACATACCCGATCGCACAACTACGTCTTCCGCCTGCGCACCCCCGAACAGTGGATGACGATGTTCGGCCGATGAGTCGCCGGACGCGCCCTTGTACGGTCGCCCAGAGGGCGGGTGGGTGGTCCCCGGCGAGAGACCGGGGACCTACGATGACGCTCCGATGAGCGAACCCCAAGCACGCGACTCCACCATCGTCGTGGTGGGAGCTTCACTGGCAGGCCTGCGCGCCGCCGAGGAGATCCGCCACGAGGGCCACAACGGTCCGGTGATCATCGTCGGGGATGAGATCCACGTCCCCTATGACCGCCCTCCGCTCTCGAAACAGCTGCTGGCCGGCAAATGGGACGTCGCTCGGGTGCACCACCATGCCCCGGACAAGCTCGACACACTGGGACTCGAGTTCCGGCTCGGCCGGCGCGCCGTGTCACTCGACACCGACACCCGCACTGTCATGTGCGATGACGGGCGCTCACTTCACTACGACGGCCTGATCGTGGCCACTGGGGCCAAGGCGCGGCGGTTACCCGGCACGGAGGGGATGCCGAGGGTACGGACGCTGCGCACGCTCGACGACTGCTTTGGGATTCGCTCCGACCTCGAGGGGGCTGGATCGGGGGCGCGGCTGGTGGTCATCGGGGCGGGATTCATCGGCTCCGAGGTGGCGGCCACCTGTCACGGGCTCGGTGCCCGTGTCACGGTGGTCGAGGCACTCCCGACTCCGTTGGGTCGGGTGTTGGGTGACGAGATGGGCGAGGCCTGCGCACAGCTGCACCGAGCCCAGGGTGTGACCGTCTTGACCGGTGCCCTGGTGGACCGCGTGTCCGCCCACCCCGGAGCCCCAACCCCGGTCGTGGTCCACCTCGTCGACGGCACCGACCTCGAGGCGGACCTTGTCGTGGTCGGAATCGGCGTGGCGCCGGCCGTGGAATGGCTGGAGGGCTCAGGTCTGACCGTCGACAATGGAGTGGTGTGCGACGAGGCCCTGGGCGCCGGTGACCGTGTGGTGGCGGCCGGGGATGTGGCCCGGTGGACCCATCCGGCCATGGGAGAGCAACTGCGGGTCGAGCACTGGACGAACGCCGCCGAGGGTGGGGCCGCCGCCGCCCGCAACCTGCTGGCCGGCTCCGGCGCGGCTCAGCCCTATGAACCGGTTCCCTTCTTCTGGTCGGATCAGTACACGACCAAGATCCAGGTGATCGGGCTTCCGGGTCCCGATGACGAGGTCGTGGTGGTGGAAGGGTCGGTCGAGGAGGGCCAACTGGTCGCCCTCTATCGCCGGGGGGATCGGCTGCGGGCGGCGCTGGGGTTCAGCCGACCCCGACACCTCATGGCCTACCGGCCACTCCTGGCCGCCGGCGCATCCTTTGACGAGGCCTTGGCGGTGGCGCGGTCCTGATCGGCCTGATCGGCCCTCCGCCCTGGACCGCTCGACCGCCGGACGGTGCGGAACCGGCGGGCAAAGGCCAGGGCGCCATCGATCTGCCCGGCCGAGGGCTCCACCCCGCCGTACGAGTACCGCTCGACGAGTTGAGCGGCCGCCAACAGGCCGTCGCCACTCGGAGGATCGGCCGCGGCCAGACGCTCCGCGTAGGCCGACAGGGTCTCGTCGGTCCGACGGTTCCGGCCCAGGCGGGCGCCACCCCGCGCCAGGTCGGCGGCGACCTGCTCGGCCCAGGTGGCGGGGCGCCGGATCCGCCTCCGGCGGAACTCGACGGCGGCGCCGATGAGCACGGTCACGATGACGATGGGGACCCAGGGCAGGTGCGCCAGCGTGGTTCCCGCGCTACGGGCCAACATCGAGCCAGGGGATGGATTGGCCAGGGGAACATCAGCGGTGGGGTCGAAGTTCTGCCAGCCATAGCCCGGGAACCAGACCTGCACCCAGGCGTGGGCGTCCTTGGCCTGCACGTCGTAGAGATCGGTGATCGGGTTGTAGGAACCGGGCACGTAGCCGACGGTCTCCCGGGCCGGGATGCCGAGGGAACGCAACATGACCACGGTGGCGGTGGAGATCTGCTCGCAGAACCCCCGCCGTGAGCCGAAGAGGAAGCTGTCGACGCCATCGGCTCCCGGGGCCAAGGGCGGAATGTCGGTGGTGTAGGTGATGTGCGACGACATCCATGTCTCGATGGCCGCCACCTTGTCGTAGGTGTGGGGGTTGGAATCGCCGGGGGACCCGACCCCTGCTGTGATGTGCTGGGCGATTTCGGCCACCTTCGGATAGGAGCGGGGGAGCTGGAGATAGCGGTCCTGCTGGTCGGGCTTGAGCATCTGGGCCGCCGGGTCGGAAGGGGGAAGCGGGGTGGTGGCGTCGCGCAACTGCTGGGCGCTGGCCCTGTTGTCGTCCGATACCACCGTGTACACGGTCCCTGCCCCCATCGAGTCGGCCGACACGATGGTGCCGTCGCCGGTCAAGAAGAGGTAACGGGACTGGATGTAGACGCGCTGGGCGTTGTCGGCGTGGAACACCAGGTTCGGTCCGGACTGGGCCAGATAGAACGTCTGCACGTCGGGCGTGCCGTTGGACTGGGTCCCCATCTGATCAGAGGCCAGGGGAATGCTGAACGGGGAGCCGAACTGCAGCTTGGCCACGCCGCTCCCGTTGGCCGGCTCAGAGGACTGGATCCAGCTCTGGCCGTCCCACTTGTCATAGCTCTGACCGACCCAGAAGCTGGGCTTGCTGGCTCGCACCCTCATGACCACCTGGTCGCCCAGCGAGGCCCTGACTCCCGTGTCGAGGGACTTGGCGAAGCCCAGGAAGCCCCCGACGCCGGTCGGACCGGTGGGATTGGCCGCATGCGCGGGCAGCGATGCTGCACCGTCGGTGAGGTTGTTCGAGCTGTTGACGGGGGACCCGGTCGAGGAGGAAGGGAAGATGAGCGAGGTCGAGACCCGGGGGGCGGGCAGGACCGACACCAACAGGACGGCCACCACAGCCACTGCCGCTCCGGTCGCCCCCAGGGTGAGCCACGGGATCCCGGTCGACCCGGACATGGACTGCCACATGGCCACCAGTCCCCACACGCCGAAGGCCACCCAGACCACCACGTAGACGCCCAGCGTGAGATCGACGGACTGGGCCGCGGCCACGGCCATGAGGGCGGCGGAGCCGGCGAGCGAGTAGGCGACGTCCCGGCGGGCCGGGACGTCGAAGGCGTGGGTGCTCAGGACCCAGGCGAAGAGGACCGCCAGGGGCCCTTCGACGGTCGAGATGTCCCCGGGCGTCGCCCCGTGGCTGGCAGTGGCGATGAACCACACGAAGCCCCCGATGGCGCAGGCGGCCAGGATGGGCTTGATCAGCGGCCAGGGTTGCCGGCGCCGCCAGTAGGACAAGACGTTCCCCACCACCGTCGCCACCATGGCGAAGAGGGCCATCGGGGCCCCGAGCTCACCCTGGCTCCAACTGGCCCCGATGGCGACCACCACGGTGGCGGCAGATGCCACCCTGAATGGGATCGAGTGCTCCGGCGGGCCCGGCCGATTGGCCTGGACCACCCGCTGCCACAGGGTCACCGCCGCCTCTGCCAGCGGAGGTGGCCCGTGGCTGGGCGACCCGTCCGCCAGGCATCGGTGTCCACGGAAGCACCGGCGCCCCGATCGACCGGGCCATCGGCGCCCCCACCCGTGCCGGCAGCCGTGGGAGGGGGGACGGCGCGAGCCAGCCGCCGCCCGAGGTCCACCCGGTCGCGGACCAGCCTCACGACCGGGCCCTCGGGCTCCAGGGTGGCGAGCACGACCGATTGGCCGCGGGCCAGATACGGGCTGACCGTGGCCATGATCCGTTCCGATTCCGCCTCGGCCTGTTGCGGATCCGGAGGCAGGACGACGTCGACGATGATCGGGTCATCGGTCTGGCGGTCGGTCTCCCGCACCATCAATGATCCGACGTGCGAGGTCGCCGGCCAATGCACCGACCGCCGGGTGTCTCCAGGTTGGTAGGGGCGCACGCCCCGGGGCTCGCCGGACCCGGCTGCTACCCGCAACTGCGAATCGCCTGCGGCTTTGTCGGCCAGCGTGTCGATCGGGCCCGGCTCGCCCTGCCGGGGTGCCACATGGAGGGGGCGGGGAAGAGGGACCTGCACGTCGCGGGCCCACCACAGCAGGCCGAACGGCGCACAGGTTGCCAGCTCGACGGTCATCTCTTCCATCACCCCGCGGCGGTCGGGCGTGATGGTCACCTCGACCACCCGGGGGCCGCGGGGCGAGCCCACCGCCTGGGCGGTCGTCCCGACCGGATAACACGGCCGGATGCGGATGGGCCCGTTGGCCACCATGGTCAGCTCCACGGCCTGGCCCGCCTCCGAGTCTGACGGGGACCCCGTGCAGGAGAGCGAGGCCCGGCGGGCAGGGAACATCGGGGCCACGATGCCGGCGATCAGCACGGCGGCCAACAGGGCGCCGACCGCCTGGACCCAGCCCGATCCGCTGGAATGGGCGACGCCCGCCCACGCCAACATGGCCACCGCGCTGCCGACCACGGGGGCGAACCACGCCAGGGCATGGACCCGGCTGCGGAGCCGGCGGCCGCCGGGCAGGCGGGCATGGGACCGGCCGCGCCGTTGGGGGGACAGTCCCCACGACGCCCAACCCCCGGCCACCAGGGCCACCGTGCCGATCACCACTCCGGCGACGGCCGCATCGCGGCCGAAGACGGCCCGGGCCAGCACGACACCGCAGACACCGGCCACGATCCCGCCGAGGGTGGCATTGACCGTGCGCCACCCGGGAGGACGGCGGCCGGACACCGCCGGGCTCACGTAACCGGGACGGGCATCTCGGTGATGATGCGACTGACCAGGGCCGGACCGTCCCCGCCGCTCCCCTCGGCAATCAACCGGTGGGAGAGGCATGCCACCGCCACGGCCTGGATGTCCTGCGGGGTGACGTAGGCGCGACCGGTCAGCACGGCATTGGCCTGGGCACTGCGGATGAGGGAGATGGCGGCGCGGGGGCTGGCACCCAGGCGCACGGTCCCCGTGGTCCGGGTGGCCCTGACCAGCGACACCGCGTACTCGGCCACCGAGGTCACCACGTGCGCTGAGGCGGTGGCGTCGATCACCCGCTGCCACTGGACCGGGTCGGACACCGGGACGAGCCTGTCCAGCGCGTACCGGCCGCCGGTGTGGAGGACCAGTCGCGTCTCGACCTCGGCGTCGGGGTAGCCGATCGAGGTGGACAGCCCGAAGCGGTCGAGTTGGCTCTCCACCAGGGGATAGGTGCCAAGCTGGCCGATGGGGTTCTGGGTGCCAATCACCAGGTGGGGTCGGGGGAGGGGCCACGACTCGCCGTCCACCGACACCTGCTGCTCCTCCATGGCTTCCAGGAGGGCCGACTGGGTCCGTGGCGGTGTCCTGTTGAGCTCGTCGAGCAGGACGATGTGTCCGAACACCGGGCCTGGTCGGAACTCCCACGTGCCGGAGTCCGGCGAGAACACCGTCACACCGGTCACATCGGAGGGGAGGAGATCAGGATGCCCCTGGACTCTCGACAGCTGGACCCCCAGCGCGGTGGCCAGGGCCTTGGCGAGGACCGTCTTTCCCACCCCGGGGACATCCTCGATGAGGAGATGGTTGCCGGACATGGCGGCGACCACGGCGATGGTCACCGCCATGGGCGTTCCCAGCAGGACCGCCGACAGCGCGCCGTGCAAGCTCCTCGACACCCCGATGGCCTCGTTGACGGACCGCTGGGGCTGGTCGACCGTTCTCGCCGGGTCGATTCCCACTGCTCCGATGTCCATGCCCGTGCTCAAGCGTTCCCCTGTTTCCCCTGAATTCGCCGGCCCCGCCGAAGGTCACCGCCAAGCGTGGCAACCCACCCACCCTAGGCGTTCCCAAGGTCTTCATTCAATGGTCGGACCGGCAACCAGGCGTCCCGGTGCGGCATGGATCGGCCTGATCACCGGGTGTCCGGCCACCCGACCGGTTGTGGGTGGCTCAGAAATCGAGTGCGGAGAGCTCCGGGATGGTCTTCTCGGATCGGGCACGGGCATCGAGCCACCGGTCCCGGCGGTTGCCGCGCTCCTTGTCGTCCGTGGTCGGGGTCACGATCGTCCTGGGCGCCCAGGCTGCGGCCACGTCGTCCTCGTCGGCCCAGGTGCCGACGGCCATCCCGGCCAGGTAGGCCGCCCCGAGGGTGGTGGCCTCGACGACGGGTGCGATCTCGATCGGTCGCCCGCAGGCCTCGGCCAGTGCCCGTGTGAACACTGGGTTGGCGGACATCCCGCCGTCGACCCGCAGCGTCCCGACCGGGAGGCCCGAATCGGACTCCGCCGACTCGAGGAGATCGGCCCCTCGGTGGGCCACGCCCTCCAGCACGGCCCGGACCAACTCGGGCCGCCCACTGCCCCGGGTGAGGCCGACGAAGGTGCCGCGCGCCCCGAAGTCCCACACCGGAGTGCCCAGGCCCAACAGGGCCGGTACGAACCACACGTCGCCGGTGTCGTCACATTGGGAGGCCACGTCGCTCGACTGGGATGCGGCGTCGATGATGGCCAGGTCGTCGCGCAGCCACTCGACGCAGGTCCCCGCCGACAGCATGATGGCCTCGACCCCCCAGGTGATCGTGGACCGACGCCGCCAGGCGATGATCGGAATGGTCCCCTGAGGGCCCCGAGCCGCTTGGGGGGGACGCTTGGGTCCCACGCACTGGTCGAGCATCCCCCCCGTCCCGAAGGTGGCCTTGGCCAGTCCGGGACGGGTGCAGCCTTGGCCCATCAATGAGGCCTGTTGATCGCCGGCCATACCGGCGATGACCGGCCGGCCCGACAGGATCTCGGCCGCCCCCACTTCGCCGGAGGAGTCGACCACCGTCGGGAGCAGCGACTCGGGGATGCGCAGGGCAGCCAGGATCTCGGGGTTCCATCCGGAGCCGTCGCCATGGATGAGGCCGGTCACACCGGCGTTGGATGCGTCGGTGACGTGGAGCCGTCCCCCCGAGAGGGTCCAGGCCACCCAGGTGTCCACCGTCCCGAAGGCGAGGTCCCCGCGCTCGGACCGGGACCGATCCGGGTCGGCCACATCGAGCAACGCGGCCAGCTTGGTGGCCGAGGAGTTCGGCGCCACCCGGATTCCCTTGCCCTGGAGTTCGAGGCAGGTGCCGACGGTACGGAGGTCCTGCCACCCGAGGCCGGGCCCCACCGGGACTCCGGTGGCCCGGTCCCAGACGATGGTCGACGCCCGCTGGTTGGCGATCCCCACGGCGTCGACGGGTCCGCCCTCGGCCAGGCTCCGCGAGGCCACCTCGACCACGGCCTCGGCCATGGCCGCGGCGTCGAACTCGACCAGTCCGGGGAACGGGGTGTCGGGCAGCACCGGCACATGGTGGATGTGCTCGACCGCCGCATCCGGCCGCACCACCGCCCCCCGCACGCCGGAGGTCCCCACGTCCACCACCAGGATGCTCATGGCCAGGGCGCCGGACCGTGGGAACCGTCGAGCCCGAGCTTGCCCGGGTTGAGGATGCCGTTGGGATCGAGCGCAAGCTTGACCGCAGCCAGGACGCCGAAGCCCGTTCCCAGGGCGTCGGGAAGAAAGCGCGACCGGTTGATGCCGATGCCGTGATGGTGGCTGATGGCCCCGCCGGCGGCCATGGTGGCCCGGGTGACTTCGTCCCAGGCGCGCCGGTAGTACCGGTCGATCCAGGCCTGCACCTCGGGACCGGTCCCGCCATCGGAGCCGTCCGGCGAATCCGTGTCCGACGGCGGCCGGCCGGCGAAGGTGAAGTACAGGCAGGCGCCGTCGGCGTAGGCGTGAGACTGGTGGGACGAGGCCACCAGCGTTCCCTCCACGCCTCCGAGGGCATCGAGTACGGAGCGGTAGAGGCCGGGCAGCGCACTCCACCGTGCCGACACCTCCACCGTGTCGACCACGATGCCGGCCCGCCACAAGGGGGCCAGTGCGGAGACGTCGTTGCGGTGCCCGAGCCACCGCTCCACCAATCCGATGTCGAGCGGCGCCGCGGCACGGCACTCCTCGTCGACCACCGCCAGACTGGCCTCGACCAGGCCGGTGTCGGCCTCATCCAGGACGATGAGCGCGTTGGTGTCGGGCTGATCGAAGGACCGGCCCGACTCGGTCTGGTCGTAGAGGCGGAGCACGGCGGGGGTGGCGCCCCGGCGCAGGATCCTCCGACAGGCATCAAGCCCGTCGGCGAACGACGGGAACCCGAAGGCGCGCCGGCCCTCGCCCTCAGGGACCGGGTGCACCCGGAACCGCCCCTCGGTGATGACACCGAGGGTGCCTTCGCTGCCCACGAACAGCTGGGTCAGGTCGGGACCTGTGGCCGAACGTGGTGCGTGACCGCCGGTCCGGACCACCCGGCCGTCGGCCAGCACGACCTCGAGCCCGATGACCATGTCCTCGATCTTCCCGTACCGGTTCGAGTACTGGCCGGCCCCCCGGCAGGCCAACCACCCGCCGACCGTGGAGAGGTCCATCGACTGTGGCCAGTGCCCGAGGGTGAGTCCGTAGTCGCCCCGGAGCCCGGCCTCCACATCGGGCCCGAAGGTGCCGGCGCGCAGGTCCGCCACCAGTGAGTCGGTGTCGACCGGGCCGATGCCAGCCAACCGGCACAGATCGAGCGTCACCCCGCCGAACAAGGGGATGGAGCCGCCGCACACGCCGCTGCGGCCACCGGCGGCCGTGACCGGCACCCGGGCCTGGTTGCAGAGGGCCAGGACAGCTGCCACCTGTTCGGTGTCCGTGGGGCGGGCGACGACTGCCGGCCGGGCCGGGACCTCTCCGGCCGCGGCCCAGCCGATGGCGATGGGCCACCAGTCCCGGCCCGCCTCAGCCCGGTCCATGTCGTCGTCCGAAACCTCGGCGCACACCTCACCGAGCTGCCGTCGCAGGGAGCTGTCGACGACCACACGCTCGCCTCCGAGATGGTCCACAATCTCGGCTGGTTTGGCATCGATCGACGTCACCGGGGTGGGATCGGTCACCGAAGGTCCGATGTGCGGGCTCCCGAGGCCACCGCTCCGTCGGCGCCGTCGGCGACGTCGGGGCTGTCGGGGTCGTAGGGGCCGGAGCCGGCATCGAGCCCCGCCCGGGTGAGCTGGGCGCGCAGGGCCTCAGCGTAAGCCGTGGCCTCGGCTGTGATTCGATCGCCGCTCCATCCGAGGTCGGGGCCGATGAGCGTCGCCACCTTGAGGGCTGCCTCGGCCGCGCCGCGGGCATCCCGCAGCGAGGCCCGGGTCCGCCGGTCGAGGATGTCAGCGACCGTGCCGGCCATCTCCTCGCGCACCGCGTAGCGGGCCTCCACCCCGAGGTAGTGGAGCCCGGGGACGAGCGGGTCGAGCAGTTCCGGGTGCCCGTCGGCCAGCGACAGCACCTCGGGGGTGCCGGTGCCGTACCGGCCGGCCAGATGGCGGGCCAGCACGGTGGCAGTCGCGGGGCCGGTGGCGGCCCCCGCTTTGCCATCGGCCCCAGCCGCACCGTCTGCCGGTTCCCCGGGTCCGATCCCGCCCGCCCGGGCCGGCGCGTGACCGCCCGGACCCGCGCCGTGGAGCCGGAGGTCCTTGGTCACGCACGGGATCGGCCTTCGTCCCAGGACCTTGACCACGGCGTCGACGGTGTCCTCGGCCATCTTGCGGTAGGTGGTCAGCTTCCCGCCGGTGACCGTGACCATCCCCCCGTCCGATGTGCGGACGGTGTGCCGGCGGGACAGGTCGGCGGTGCGATCGCTGGGTGCGTGCCGGCCCTTGACCGGCGCCAACAGGGGTCGGAGGCCGGCCCACAGACCGGTGATGTCGGAGCGGCCGATCGGCCGGGTGCTGATGGCGTTGGCCGCCGCGAGGATGTAGTCGATGTCCTCGGGCAGGCAGCTCGGATCGTCGAGCGGTCCGTCCCACTCCGTGTCGGTGGTACCGAGGTAGACCTGGTCCCCCCAGGAGACGACGAAGATCGACCGGCGGTCCTCCTTGACCGGTATGACGGCGGCGATGTCGCAGGGAAACGCCTCATTGGGGACGGTGATGTGGATCCCCTTGGCCGGGCGGATGGAGTGTGGGTGGTGCCCCTCCTCGAAGGCGCGGACCTCGTCCGACCACACGCCGGCGGCGTTGACCACCACCGAGGCGCGGATGTCGAACGGTTCGCCCCCGTCGGGCGCCACACGGGCGCCGCGCACCTTGCCGCCCGGATCGGTGACGAGGGCGGAGACCGGCGCATGGTTGACCGCCACGGCGCCGTGGTCGAGGACGGCGGTGCGGACCACCGTCAGGGTGAGCCGGGCATCGTCGGCTCGGGCATCCCAGTAGAGGAACCCGGCCACCAGTCGGTCGGCGCGGAGGGTCGGCATATGGCCCAAGACCTGCTCCCGGGTCACCTTCTCGTGGCGCCGGCCGATGCGCATCCCCCCGGTCAGGTCGTAGAGCCACAGCGCCGTGCGGTACACGCGGGCCACACTTCGGTTGACCACGCCCCCACGTCCGACCAGAGGGATGAGAAAGGGGAGGGGCGACACCAGATGGGGGGCGTTGTCGAGGAGCCGCTGACGCTCGGCCAGGTTCTCATAGACCAATCGGTACTCGTGTTGCTGGAGGTACCGAAGACCGCCGTGGATGAGCTTGGAGGACTTCGAGGACGTCCCCGATGCGAAGTCGTCCTTCTCCACCAGGGCGGTCTTGAGACCCCGGCTCGCCGCGTCCAGGGCCACCCCGGCACCGGTGATGCCGCCCCCGATGACCAGGACGTCGAACGGTTCGGACGCGAGGCGCCTGAGGGCGTCCGCCCGTTGGAACCGCCCGGCGCTCGACGTGGCGGCGGGGGCACCATTCGACATGGGCAAAGCCTGCCACAGGTGGCCGGGCCGTCCGTCGCCGACGTGGGACACACCAGCCCACAACGATGACAGCCAGAAGTTATCTACAACGCTTGTTGAAAAACAATTGTTGGTGATAAGCTGGTGGCCGATGAAGACACCCGAGGAGCTCACAGAGCTGTTCCGCTCCACCGGCCGTAAGGTCACTGCACAACGCCAGTGCATCTTCCGCGTGCTGCACGGTGACGTCACCCATCCCTCGGCCGAGGCCGTCCATGCCGTGGCCAGTCGGGAGATGGAGACCATTTCGCTCAAGACGGTGTACCAGACCCTCCACGACCTGGCCGAGTTGGGAGAGATCGTGTCGCTGGACGTCGGAACCGGGATGACCCGGTTCGACCCCAATGTCGACGATCCGCACCACCACCTGGTGTGCCGTGAGTGTGGACGGGTGCGCGACCTGGTGGCTGTCTTCCCCGAGCTGCAGATTCCCAAAGGTGCCGAGCTCGGCTTCCAGGTGGGCTCGGCGGAGATCGTCTTTCGCGGGTTGTGCCCCGAGTGCCAGCCGGCGACCCGTACTGGGAGGGTGCCGGCCCGGGCAGGAAAGTAGGAATGGATCCACCCTCGATGTCAGTAACAGCAATCAGCGAGCCCGTGGAAGTCACCACGGCTACCCCAACCATCAAGCAGTCACAGCCATGAAAGGACAACCGTGCCAGCACTGAAGGACAGCAAGACAGAGGGAAACCTCAAGGAGGCATTTGCCGGCGAGAGCCAGGCCAATCGCCGCTACCTGTACTTCGCCCAGAAGGCCGACGTCGAGGGCTACCCCGATGTCGCCGCCCTGTTCCGCTCGGTGGCAGAAGGGGAGACCGGTCACGCCTTCGGCCACTTCGACTTCCTGCGCGAGGTCGGCGACCCGGTCACCGGCGTTCCCGTCGGGCCCACCGAGGACAATCTGAAGTCGGCCGTCGAGGGTGAGACCTACGAGTACTCCGAGATGTACCCCGGCTTCGCCCGCACCGCCCGTGAGGAGGGATTCGACGAGATCGCCGAGTGGTTCGAGACGCTCGCCCGGGCGGAGAAGAGCCACGCCGGCCGGTTCTCCGAGGGGCTGGCCTCGGTCGCCTGAGTGAGAGCGGGTGCCCGGGCATCCGAACTGTCGTGAACGCCTGGCCCCGGCTTCGCCCGGGGCCGGGCGGTTTGGCTGGCGTGCCCGTCGACCGAATCGATCCGAACTCCCGATCGCGCTGAGCTCGCAGGAGGGCCTGCAAGGGGAATGACGCCATGACCTCTGGTCCATTGACCCTCGACGACATCGTCGACCAACGCGCCTATGAACGCGAGCGCCACGAATTCCGATCGCGGGTGATCGCCGCCAAGAAGCTGCGGCGGATCAGTGTGGGCCCGGTGATCACTCTCACCTTCGAGAGCCGGCTGACCATGCGCTTCCAGGTGCAGGAGATGGCCCGGGCCGAGAAGATGATCACCGACCAGCAGATCCAGCACGAGCTCGATGTCTACAACCGGCTCCTCCCCGCCTCCGGGGAGTTGTCCGCCACCCTCTTCCTCGAGCTCACCACGGAACAGGAACTGCGGACCTGGCTCCCGAAGCTGGTGGGTGTCGAGCGGGCCTGCGAGCTGCGCATCGGGGACGGTGGCACCACCCAGGTCGTCAGCTCCTCTCCCGAGGGTGAGCATGAGGCCAACCTGACCCGTGACGCCACCACCTCTGCCGTCCACTACGTCCGGTTCCATTTCAGTCAGGAACAGGTGGACGCCTTCGCCACCCAGCCCGTGCGCCTGGCGGTCAACCACCCCGAGTACCCCGAGGGTGTTCCGGGGTCTCTGCTCAGTACTGCAACCCGGGCCGCACTCGTGTCCGACCTGGCCGGGGAGTAGCAGCTCGACCGTTGGCGGTTCTACCGCCCGGCGAAGTTCGGGTGGCGGCGCTGCAACGAGGCCTCGATGCCCTCCCGGAAGTCGTCGGTCCCCATCAGCCGCAGCTGCTCGAGGCGCTCGTGCTCGATGGCCGCCGTGAACCCGTCGGTCCACCCGGCGCGCATCGTGCTCCTGATGGAGCGCACGGCCAGGGGTGCCGACGCGGCAATCTCCTCGGCCAGGGCGTGGGCCCCGGCCCGCGGGTCGTCGGCCACGCGATCGCACAGGCCGATGCGCAGGGCCTCGCCCCCGTCAATGCGGCGACCGGAGTAGAACAGGTCGAGCGCATGCTGCTCGCCCACGACCCGGGGGAGGGTCGCTGACAGGCCGAAGCCCGGGTGGAGCCCGAGCCGGGCGAAGTTGGCGGAGAATCGACTTGTCGGCGCCGCCACCCGGAAGTCACCGGCCATGGCCAGACCGAGTCCGCCGCCCACGGCGCTGCCCTGCACGGCCACCACCACTGGCAACGGACCGTTGATCAACGCCACGGCCTGGTCGTAGAGCGTGCGCAGCCCGGCCGGCTCGGGGGCCTCCGAGCTTCCGAAGTCGTAGCCGGCGCAGAAATGCCGGCCCTCCGAGCAGAGGACCACGACTCGCCCGCCGCGCTGGTCGGCCCAGTCGATGCTCTCGACGATGTGTCCGAGGAGCGGGGCATCGAAGAAATTGGCCGGCGGGCGGTGCATCTCCACCTCGGCCACATGGTTGTCCGCCAACGTCACGCTCACATCACCGAACGTCTCCATCAGGCGACATTCTCCACGGGGACCACGGGGCGATCCCGGAGGCTCATGCGGGGACCCAGCCGTGGAGGATTCGTCACAAGTAGGCGAGGTGGACGGCGGCACCGGGTGTGTTGATACGGAAGGACAGGCTCTCCTCGAGGTAGAGGTTGACCGAGGTGGGGTCGCTCGAGTGGTAGCCGATGGAGAAGTCCTGGCCGATGGTCAGCTCGAAGTCCCCGCCTCGTTGGCTGAGCACGATTGCCCCTTCGACGCCGGGTGCCCACACCACGGGTCCCCCGAGGATCTGCCGGAGGTGCTCGAACACCGGGTAGCCGCCGTGCTCGGTGGTCTCGGTGACACCCGTGTAGCACCGGTCGCCGAGGGCGATGGCGTAGGGACCGGCAACGTCGGCGGCGCGCAATGCGGCCACGGCCTTGGCCACGTGCCGCGGGTAGTGGCTGTAGTCGTCGCTGATGGCTACGGCCTCGTGGGGCGTGGCCGCCGCAATGCCCGCGATGCGCCCCTGCTCGTAGCCGTGGAAGACGATGCGGTCCTCGGCCAGGGCGGCCGCCTTGCCCGCGGCGACCACCGAATCGAGGTCGAGGTCCGTTGCGCCGCGCTCGGCGGCATCCAACTCGGAACGCGCCAGTGTGAACGACGACCGGAACTCGACCATGGGCATGACCCGGCGGAGGGCAACCTCCACCCCGGCGAGGGCGCCGTTGTCCAGTGGGTCGACCCGGCCGACGTCGACCGCAGAATGGCCCCATCCCAGCGGACCACTGAAGTCGACCAGACGGCGGGCAGCCAGGAAGTACTTGATCGAACGCCTGGCCTCCTCGTCGATCTGGCCCCAGGCGTCGTCGTTGACCGGCGCGAGGTCTCGCATCAGAGGGTTCATAGCGACATCCTGCTCTCGGTTCGTAGGTTGCCGATGCCGAGACTCTCGTCCCCCGCATCGGCCTGGGCAAGCGGGTTGGGCGTCGGTGGCCCGACCCTGATGAGGGTATTGCGATCGACGTGGTGGAACGGCTCGTCCCGGTCGGGAATGTCCAGGACGCCGACCTCCTCGTAGGACCAGGTGCCATCCTCATGCACCGAGATGGCCATCCGGTAGCTGAGGGTGCGGAAATTCTGGTCGAGGAAGGGATTGGACAGGATGCCGTACACCTCGGATCCGACGGCCGCATTGACTTCGAAGTCGGTGGCGTCCGGCGCCGCCGTGCCCCCGGCCATCAGGACCTGGCCGCGGGGGATCGCCAGTGTGAAGGTGAGGCCGTGGGTAGCCGGCTCCCAGAGCCAGTAGCCCACCTGGTCATGGAAGGTCTCGACCTCGCCGGGTTTGACGATGTGGGTGTGATACCGGAGCCCGTAGAAGAGTTGGGGGCCGTTGGTTTGGCGGTCGACCGGCTGCAGCTCAAAGCGCTCGACGAACGAGTCCCGCCCAAGGCCGTCCACCACGGGATGCTCGTCCTTCCCCTCGGCACTCACCCAGATCCCGGCCAGGGGGGCGAGTGGGCCGAGGTTGGAGAGCGTGTCAGGGTCACCGTCCGGCTCGGTGTAGATGTCGTCCCCGTACGGATGTGCTTCGGGGGAAGTCATCGTGCTCTCTTTCCTTCGGTTCTGTGTCTTCGGTGGCCGGACTGCTGCTGCGGCGTCCCGCCTTCTGGACACAGGAGGGACCGGTCCGGGACGACTGTGCCGCAACAGTGTAGGTCGGTGCCAATTCGTGGATCGGAGGCCGATTCCACCCACATCGAGCAGTCCCGCCGTCCATGCAAGGAAGTTGGCCAAGTGGCCGGAGCGGGACCGGGCAAGGTGGCACCTCCACCGTGGGACCTGTCACCCGTGGCGGGTGGCCCCGACCGGTCGCTCGCCCGAGCAACGGCGGATGAGCACTGCGGTGCACGAGAGAAGGGGAACACCAATGACCACGGCATCCACCACCACGATCATCGGGAACCTGACCCGCGATCCTGAGATCCGCTACACACGGGAAGGGCAGGCCACCACCTCACTGGGCGTAGCGGTCAACCGTCGTTGGCAGAACCGCGAGACCAACGAGTGGGAGGAGGCGACGTCGTTCTTCGACGTGGTCACGTGGCGCGACCTGGCCGAGAACGTGGCGCTCAGTCTGACCAAGGGCATGCGGGTCGTGGTCACCGGTCGGCTCGAGCAGCGCAGCTGGGAGACCGAGGAGGGTGACCGGCGCTTCAAGGTGGAGATAGTGGCCGACGAGGTGGGCGCCAGCCTCCGTTTTGCGACCGTCGATGTGCACAAGCTGGAGCGCCATCAGGCGGGAGAACAGAACGACCGGGCACCGGATGGAACGGACCCGGTGGCGGATTCGCTCGAGGCCACGGCCTGATCGCCCGCACACCCCCACCGGCGACTTCGTCCCGACCTGGTCCCATGGGAATGCCCCTGATGTGGCTCGGCTGGCCGGTCGGCCTCCCCGCTGTGGTCGCGGCCGCGCTCACCGCCGCCGTCGGCGTCTCCCTTGCCGCGGCCGTCTGGCGAGCAGGGCCAAGTCGTCCCGGCGGGCGGCCTCCGGGCCGAAAGCGGGACGAGACGGTTGCCCACCGCAGAAAGGAGACGGTCCGGTGAACCCGATGGATGCACGAGACGAGTCGCGGTGTGCGGACCCGGTCCAGTTCGGATCCTCGATCCGACTCACCAAGCGTGAGGCGTTCGAAGCCTGCCAGGTGCTGGCCGATGCCGACCGCTTCCTGCTCAGAGCCGGGAGGATTGCCGAAGCCTCTGCTCTGGGCGACCTGTTCGAACTCTTCGAGGAGCGACTGACCTCGGGATGACGGCCGCCGGCGGACCGTCGTGACGACCCGCGCCCGACGAGCCACGGGTGTACCGACATCACCAGCCCGGTGGGCAGGCGCTCATGCCTGGTCGGGCTCGTACTCGATGGAGAGGGAGTTCACGCAGTAGCGCTGGCCGGTCGGCAACGGGCCGTCGGGAAACACGTGGCCCAGATGGCCGCCGCACCGGGCGCAGGTGATCTCGGTGCGCTTCATCCCGAAGGACTTGTCCACGTGTTCGTTGATGACACCGTCGTCGAGGGCCTTGTAGAAGCTCGGCCATCCCGACCCGGACTCGAATTTGGTGTCACTGGGGAACAGCGCCGCCCCGCATCCTGCGCAGGTGAACACCCCGCTCCCTTCGACGTGGAGCAACTCGCCCGACCAGGCCGGCTCGGTGCCCTTCTGCCGCAACACGGAATACCGCTCCGGCGACAGCTTCGCCCGCCACTCATCGTCTGTCAGTTCCACCTGGCCGCCGTCGTCGGTTCCGGTGCTATCGGTCATGGCCGTACCTCCTTCAGCCGGTCGGCCGTGGGAATACCACAGCGGAGCCCGGCAACGATCACTGTGTGAAACGCCTGGACGTGCTGGGGTGTTCCCGCTGTGCGACAAGCCCTGCCCGCGCCCTCATGTCGGCCTCCACCGACCGGGTTGGGCTCGAAACCGGTTTGCTAACGTCGCGTCAGATTCGCCGGCAGGCCTCCGGACTCTGTCGGCCGGCCTCCGGGAAGGCCGGTTCCCACCGGAGCCGGTGCCTTTGGAGTCCCCCACCCCCTGCTCAGAATCCACAGGAAGCACACCGCCATGGATCTTCGAGACCGACCCGAGGACGAAGCCTTCCGCAAGGAGATCCGTGCCTGGCTGGCCGACCACGTGGTCGGTGAGTATGCCGCCTTGGGTGGGCGCGGCGGTTCTGGGGACGAGACGTTCGGGTTCGAGACCCGACTCGAGTGGGAGAAGGTGCTGGCCGCCGACGGGTGGACCGGCATCGGGTGGCCCGTCGAGCATGGAGGGCGGGGGGCGACCGTTGCCCACCAGGTCATCTTCAACGAGGAATACGTGAGGGCCAGGGCCCCGGGGCGCGTCAGCGTCCTCGGGGAGGGGCTCATCGGCCCGACCATCATTCAGTACGGGACCCCCGAGCAGCGGGCCCGCTTCCTGCCGCCCATCCTGGCCGGCACCGAGCTGTGGTGTCAGGGCTACTCGGAGCCCAACGCCGGGAGCGACCTGGCCAACGTTCAGACCAAGGCCGTGCTGGACGGGGACGACTGGGTGGTCACCGGCCAGAAGGTCTGGACGTCCCTGGCCCACCAGTCCGACTGGTGCTTCGTGGTCTGTCGGACCGAGCCGGGCTCGGTCCGACACCGGGGTCTCTCCTATCTGCTGGTTCCGATGGACCAGCCCGGGGTCGATGTCCGGCCCATCACCCAGCTCACCAAGACCTCCGAGTTCAACGAGGTCTTCTTCGACGGCGCACGCACCCATCGGGCCCACGTGCTCGGCGACGTCGGGGACGGGTGGCGGGTGGCGCTCGCCACCCTGGCCTTCGAACGGGGGGTGGGACTGCTCGGCCACCAGGTCTCGTTCCGCCGCGAGCTCGACCATGTCTTGGCCGCGGCCAGGGCCAACGGCTCGGCGGCCGAACCGTTGATGCGCCAGCGCCTGGCCCGCTCCTATGCCGAACTGGAGATCCTGCGGTTCAACACCTTGCGGAGCCTCTCGGACTTCGACGGGCCCGTGGCACCACCCGAAGCCTCGATCATCAAGCTGTACTGGGCCACATGGCACCGTCATTTGGGGGAGCTCGCCATGGATGTGGAGGGCGTGGCCGGGACCATCCTCGAGGCCTCCCCCTATGAACTCGATGCATTCCAGCGCACGTTTCTGTTCAGCCGATCCGAGACCATCTATGGCGGATCCAATGAGATCCAGAAGAACATCATCGGCGAGCGGGTCCTCGGCCTGCCGCGCGAACCCAAGGGGGAAATCCGATGACCGCCAGGGCCCAGAGCGTGCCGGCTTCGAGCGGGCCACCATCACCGCCACCCGCTCCGGTTCCGCCGCCTGGGCACGGGCTTCTGTCCGGCAAGGTCGTGGTCATCACGGCGGCGGCCGGTACCGGGATCGGATTCGCCACGGCCAAGCGCTGCGTCGAGGAAGGGGCCACGGTGGTCATCTCCGATGCCCACGAGCGACGGCTCAACGAGGCGGCGGATGCCCTGGCCGAGCTACCGGAGCTGGCCGGCGTTCGCCCGCTGGCGGTGCCCTGCAACGTGACCGACGAGTCCCAGGTGCAGCGCCTCTACGACGCAGCCGTGGGTCAGCACGGGCGGTTCGACGTGGCGGTCAACAACGCCGGACTGGGCGGGAAGGTCGATGTGGTGGACATGACCGACGAACAGTGGTCACTGGTGCTTGACGTCACGTTGACCGGCACCTTCCGTTGCACCCGCGCCGCCCTCCGGCACCTGTACGACCGAGCAGAAGGCGGCGTGATCGTCAACAACGCGTCGGTCCTCGGCTGGCGCGCACAGGCGGGTCAGTCCCACTACGCGGCGGCCAAGGCCGGCGTGATGGCCCTCACCCGCTGCAGTGCGGTGGAGGCAGCGTCTCACAACGTACGCATCAACGCGGTGTCCCCGAGCTTGGCCGTCCACCCGTTCCTCAACAAGGTCATGGCCGACGAGGAGCTGGCTGAGCTCAGCCGGCGTGAGGTCCTCGGCCGAGGGGCGGAAGTCTGGGAGGTGGCGAACGTCATCGCCTTCCTGGCCAGTGACTACGCCACCTTCATGACCGGCGAAGTCGTCTCGGTCAGCAGCCAGCATCCGTAGACACTCCAGGCCCCACGGTGTGGAGCCCCACGGGGGCCCGCCAGCCCAGTCGAGGGCCATCGGTGCGATGAGTCCGGGGCGGCGGATCGGTCTGTACTCTCGCCGGGCCGTTCCGGTAGGGATGAAAGGACAGGGCAATGCACACCCGAGGCTTGACGAAGGCCGGCTTGACGCAGCTCCACGAGGACATGGCGGCGCTGGTGGGCGCCGGACGCGCGCCGGGCATGGTCCTGGCCCTGAGCCGAGGAGATGACGTCCATGTTGACGCTATCGGTGCGGCCGCCATCGGCGACACCGAGCCCATCCGGGCCGACGCCTTGTTCCGAATCACCTCATTGACCAGGCCGATCACGGCGGTCGCCACGTTGCTGCTGGTCAGGGAAGGCTGGCACTCGACGATCCCGTCGACCGGCTCTTGCCGGAGCTGGCCGAACGCCGGGTGCTGCGCACGCTGAACGGCCCGGTCGACGACACGGTGGCCGCCAAGCGGTCGATCACCGTGCGGGACCTCCTCACCTTCCGGGGTGGCTTCGGAATGATCCTGGCTTCTCCGAGCGACTACCCCATCCTCGAGGCCGAAGCGGCCCTGGACCTCAGATCGGTCGGGCCGCCGACACCGGTCACCCCTCACACCCCGGACGAGTGGTTGCGCCGGATGGGCACGCTGCCGCTCATGGACCAGCCCGGCGAGCAGTGGAGATACAGCACCGGCTCCCAGATCCTGGGCGTGCTGGTGGCCCGGGCGGCCGGCCAGTCCGTCGATTCGTTCTACCGGGAGCGCATCTTCGACCCTCTGGGCATGAAGGACACGGCGTTCTGGGTTCCGGCCGCGAAACAACACAGGCTCGCACCGTGCTACCAGGAGACCGATGGGGCGCTGGTGCCGTTCGACGACGGCGGCCAGTGGGCGCGACCACGGGCGTTCGACGACTGCGGTGCCGGCCTGGTCTCGACCGTCTATGACTACATGGCCTTCGGGCGGATGCTGTTGGCCGGTGGCGTCCACCGGGGCCAAAGCATTGTGGCGCCGGAACTGGTGGCGGCGATGACATCCGACCAGCTGACCCCGGAGCAGCGGCGCACGGACGACCCCATCCTCGATGGCCGCGGATGGGGCTTCGGCCTCTCGATCATCGACCCGCCGGGAACCGCGGGAGGGGGCCCAAAGGGCTACGGCTGGAGCGGTGGCTTCGGCAGCGTGTGGGTCAACGACCCCAAGGAGGACCTCGTCGCCATCCTCTGCGACCGCTTGCTCTCGTCCGCCGACAGCGCGGCGATTGAGGCCGCGTTCTGGTCGGCCACCTACGGGGCCCTCGACAGCTGATCAGCGGAAGCCATGGCGACGGGTCCGGCTACACCCAGTTGGTTCCCGGCCCCGCAACGCGAGGGCTGGACCCAGGGTGCCGACACCACGACACTCCAGAGGGGACCGCGAGAGACAATCAATCTGTCCAACAAACCGGGGCCGCAACACCGGGCACGGGCCTTCAGCCGGTTGGTGGACTGACAATGACGGCTGGCCTTGCCGAGCCCAAGGGGCGTGGACTCAGCGCTCCGATGGCGTGGTCGCCTCGACGCCGAGAACCCGGCAATCCTTGCGATACCTGCGCAGGAACATCGGGCGTAGCCACACGATGGGCTTTGGGAAGGGCTTGAGGAACTCCGCCGCCTGGTCCTTGGTCATGCCGTATTCGACACCGCCCATCAACCAGGTGATGCCCTGGCGCGGCGCACTCTTGGCCATCCCGCGGGCGAGAACTTCTGCCTGATCATCAGGTAGAAATTTGTGGCTCTCCTGACTGATCCGTGGGTCAATTCTGCGCTTCCACCTGCAGGG
>JADMIJ010000184.1 GCA_015478655.1 Acidimicrobiales bacterium
CGGAACTGAGTAACACTGCGCATGCCTTTCATGAGGGTTGATCAAACAGTCCAGACTGGTCGCTGGAAACCTTGATTCGTAGGCCTTTGCGTTGCCCGCGGTTGACGTGCACGGCTTGCAGTTCGCCGCGTTGGACCTTATGCAACACGGTCTGACGGGCGACGCCGAGGATGGTGGCGGCGTCGTCGAGGCCGACCCAGCCGTCGGGGACGTGGGGAACGACGCGGTCGCGGACGGCTTGGTCGATGCGGATGCGCCAAGGCGCGCCCGCGGTGAGCTGTTCGCCGGTAATGAAGCCATCTCGCAGCCACCGGTAGATGGTCACCTTGCCGACGCCGAGGAGTCGTTCGGCTTCGCGGACGGTGACCACAACTGCATCATCGCCGTCGGGTGTGACAGTTTCTGGCGGCTGGTAGGCGGCGATGCCGCGGGAGATCCGCAGGGAGTGCACCCGACTTTTGGTAAACGGCAACCCGGTGCCGGTGCGGCGGCGTTGCCGGGACAGGATCATCGCGATCGTTGTGTCGTCGTATTGTTCGGCAAGACGTCGTAGCAGCTGCACGGTGTCTTCGTCGGTGGCGCGGAAGTGTCCGCCGATCTTGGTCAGTGACATCTTTAGTTCTGTGCTCGCCCCGCCCTGCCAGATGATCCGCAGTGCCGCGATCCGTGCGTCGGTCTCGACGGTGACCACGACCTCGGACACGATCGCACGGAGCAGTTGCTTGCGTTCCCGGAACGTGGTCGAGGGCGCGTTGAATACCGCCCGCACGTCGGCGCCAGCCCTGGACAGCCAGGCCAGTTCCTCGTCGGTGAGCTGCACGGGTCGGCGAGCCTGCGCGGCCAGCAGGTCACGCTCGGCTTGTCGTTGCGCGGCAAGCTTGCCCTCTAGAGCGCGTTCCAAGGTGCGGACGACGAGCCGGTTCTCGGGCTCGACGGCGTCGTATTGCCGCCGTGCTCGTTCGGCTTCGTAACGGGCCTTCTCGACGGTCAGCTCGAAGACTCGCAGGGTCGCGGCGTGGGCCTGTTCGGCGTCGGTGAGTGCCTGCGCGGTCGCGGTGAGAGCGGCCGGTTCCAGGACGGCGAACACCTCCTCGAGCACCCGGCTCTCCAGTCGGCGGCCACCCAGGCTCTGGCAGCCTTTCTCTGCGCCATAGAGCTGTTTGGCGCGGGCACACACGTATCGCGGGCAGTTGCCCTTAGTGCCGGAGTAGCCGGTCTGCATCAGCCGGCTGCATTTGCCGCACCGCAACCGGCCTTGCAGCAACGCCGATCCTTCGCGCGCCGCTCCGCCGCCGAACCCACGCGGCGCCCGCCAGTTCTCCCGCAGCCGGGCCGTGTTCGCTTCGTAGGTGGCCCAGTCGATGAACCCGGCATGATGGTCCGGGATCAGCACCTGCCACTGATCACGAGGCAGCAGCACGGTCCGTTGCACGAGCTTGCCGGTCGGATCGATGCGTTTCTCGGTGCGGGTGCGGCCGAATACGAAGGCTCCGGCATAGGCCGGGTTGGTGAGGAAGTCGTGCACTGCCGGATAGGTCGCCGGCTGCCAGTTCACGCGGCCGGTGCGGGTCGGACGGCGCGGGATGAGCAGCCCGTCGCCGCGCAGCGACATCAGCACTTGCCGGGCGGTGCCTAGCTCGGCGAAGCGGCGGAACACTGTCGCGATGGCCTCGACGACGGCTTCGTCCGGGCTGATCACGACCGCGCCGCTCTCGTCGTAGTCGAACCCGACCGGCAGGAACTGCCGCAGCTCACCGCGCGCCGCTTTGTGCCGCAGCCCGGCGGTGAGCCGGGACCGGATCAGGTGCAGCTCCGCCTCGCTCATCGTGCCTTTCAAGCCGAGTACGAGACGGTCGTTGAAGTCGCCGGGATGATAGACACCGTCCGCGTCGGCGATCAACGTGTCGGTCAACGCGCACAAGTCCAGCAGCTGATACCAGTCGGCGTTGTTGCGGGCCAGCCGGCTGACCTCGATCCCGAAGACGATCCCGACCCGGCCCAGGCCGACATCGGCGACCAACTCCTTGAACCCCTCCCGCGCGGTCGCCTCTGCCCCGGACCGTCCCAAGTCGGCGTCGATCACCCGCACCTGGTGGGCATCCCAACCGAGCGCGACTGCACGTTCACGCAGCTCGTACTGGCGCATCAGGCTTTCGGTGTGTTCCCGCAGCTGGGTCAGCGTCGACTGCCGGACATACACATAGGCGTCCCGGCCCAGATGCACCGGCCCGATCTTGGGCGATACCAGCACCGCGGTCGAGTCACGCATCGTCGGCGCCGCGTTCCTCAATGTCTTCTGGATCGATCAGCACACCGCGGGCAATCAACCGGGCCAGCAGCGTGAGCACCTCGCTGCGGGTGCACTCCGGCAGCGACCACCACCGCTCGGTCGGGCGGGCCGGATCCAGGTCGGGCAGGACGAGTTGGATGGTGTCGGCAGATACTCTCAGGGCGCGCAAATAGGTTCACCTTCCCGAAGTCGTTGGCGCGAATGAGGGGCAGGTCGAACCTATTTGCCTTTTCCAGCGCCAGCCGCCCGGCGGGGCCGCTGAAGCGCAGACACCAAGACCCGCAACGTCTGAAGGCCCTCACCGTCGAGCACCATCCGGCTCGGTTCGACCGGTGCACTCGCGAATACGTCCGTCGCGTCGGCGCGGATCGTGCCCGGGCTCCCATCCGGCAGAGCAACGACGAGCAACAACACGCCGTTCCACCGCTTGAACCCCGACACGCGCACCAACTCACCGAACAACGGATGCGTTGTCGCGGTCACCCGCACCTCGCACGGCAACACCGCCCGAAGATGTTGCAGTCTCTCGCCATCACTGC
>JADMIJ010000060.1 GCA_015478655.1 Acidimicrobiales bacterium
GGGCAGCGGCGGGCTGTTCGGACGCAGGCCGGCTGGTGACCAGTCGACCTCCGGACCGCTTGATGGGGGCGGGAGACACGGGCTCGGGTGTGGCCGCTCCGGCGGGTGGCCCGGCGGCCTCGGGCGTGGCCGCGGGAGCGCTGGCCGGCTCCAAGTCCGGCCCGGTGGCTTCGATATCAGCAGGTGTGGCGGCCACCTTCTTGGCGGCGGCCTTCTTGGTGGCGGCGGCCTTCTTGGCCGGGGCGGGCGGCTCCTCCGGCTGCACCGGACGGCGCAGACCCTCGCGGTCGGCCTTCCGGCGGGCGCGGTCTGCCTGCGCGTCCTCGATGGACGACGAATGACTCTTGACGCCCATCCCCAGGGACAGGCACAGGTCAAGCGCCTCTTTGTTGGTCAGACCGAGCTCGTGAGCGAGCTCGTAGACCCGGATCTTCTTCGGCAACGGCTGTTACTGCCCTTCATTCACGTCGTACGTGCCGATACGCACATACGACCCTCTAGTCTCGCACATCATGGGGCCTGGCCCTCCGAGCCCTGTCCCGCATTCCCGCCCGGACGGCATCCCAGAGCCGTCCGCAACCTGTCGACTTCCCCGTCCTCCACCCGACTTCGAAACGCCCGGTCGAACACACTCCGCTTGGCCGCCCGCTCCACGCACTCCGGGGAGTCCCGACAGAGCCAGGCGCCGCGCCCCGGTCGGCCACGCCCTACCACCAGCGAACCGTCGGCCGTGCGGGTCACGCGGATCAGCTGGTCGGACGGGCCGGTCCGGCGGCACCCGACACAGGTTCTCGTCGGGGCTATGCCGTGCCCTCCCCGGCCCGATCCCCGGTGGAAGCAACCGTGGCGCCCGCCGAGGGCACCGCCTCCTCGAGCGGCGCGGGGGCCTCGGCGCCGTCCGCGACCTCTGCGACCTCGGCGACCTCGGCTTCGGGCTGGGGCGTATCAGGGACATCGACACCGGGCTGGGCCGCCTCGGCGCCGTCGGCACCCTGGGACCACTCGGTAGCCGACACCGCGGTCCCGCCTTCGGCCGGTTGCCACACCATCTCGCCGGCCTCGTTCTGGATCCACTCCCCCTCGGCCCACTCCTCGCCGGCGTAGCCCGACTCCTCTTCGGCCAGCTGCGTCTCGCTCTTGATGTCGATGCGCCAGCCGGTCAGTCGGGCGGCCAGACGGGCGTTCTGGCCTTCCTTGCCGATGGCCAACGACAGCTGGTAGTCGCTCACGATGACCGTGGCCGTGCCGGTGTCGTCGTCCAGTCGCACCTCCCGCACCCGGGCCGGGGCCAGGGCCGACTGGATCAACTCGACAGGATCGTCGGAGAACGGCACCACGTCCACCCGCTCGCCCCGGAGCTCGTTGGTCACCATGCGCACCCGCGAGCCGCGAGCGCCGACGCAGGCGCCGACCGGGTCCACGTTCGGGTCGTTCGACCACACGGCGATCTTCGTGCGGTGACCGGGTTCGCGGGCGGCGGCCTTGATCTCGACCGCACCGGAGGAGATCTCGGGTACTTCCAACTCGAACAGTCGCTTGATCAATCCGGGGTGGCTCCGGCTGACCACGATCTGGGGCCCCTTGGTCGTCTTGCGGACCTCGACGATGTAGGCCTTCAGCCGTGCCCCGTGCTCGTAGCGCTCGTAGGAGACCTGCTCCGCCTGAGGAAGCAGGGCTTCGACCTTGCCCAGGTCGAGCAGGGTGTAACGATTGTCGGTCTGCTGGACGATGCCGGTCACGATGTCGCCCTCCCGGCCGGCGTACTCCTCGTACTTGAGGTCACGCTCCACCTCGCGGATCCGCTGCAGGATGACCTGCTTGGCCGTCTGGGCGGCGATCCGGCCGAAGTCGTCCGGGGTGTCGTCCCACTCGCGGATGACGTTGCTGTCCTCGTCGAGCTCCTGGCCGTAGACGCGGATCTCACCCGACTCGGGGTCGATGGTGACCACTGCCTCCTCGGCGGCGTCGGGGCGGCGCTTGTAGGCGGCCACGAGGGCGTTGGCCAACGCATCGAGAAGGGTCTCGACGGAAATTCCCTTGTCACGGGCGATCTGGCTGAGCGCATCGAGGAACTCGAAGTTCGGCTTGCTCATGGTGTTGCGACCTGCTTCCTCTTCTTCTTCTGCGTCGTCTTGGGGGCCACTCTCTCCTGCTGGGTGGTGGCCCGGGGCCTGGGTCCGCTGGGGCGCGGCTCGGGTCCCCACACGAAGACCGTCCGGGCCCGGTCGATGTCGGAGTAGGCCAGCCGCATCCGCCCCTCGGCCGATCCCTCCACCGCCAGCTCCAGTCCGTCCTCGTCGGCAGCCAGCAGCTCACCCCGAAGGCGGCGATCCCCGGGCACTTGGGGACGCGTCTTGACCGTCACCGTCTCGCCGATCGCCTTCACGAAGTGGGCTGGCGTCCGCAGTGTGCGCTCCACCCCCGGGCTGGAGACCTCGAGGGTATAGGTGCCCGGGATGGGGTCGAGGTCGTCGAGCACGGTGGACAACGACCGGTTGGCGTCGGTCAGCGCTTCGAGATCCACCCCTCCGGTGCGATCCACGGTGACCAGCAGGACCCCCGACCGCAGCTCCACATCGACCAGTTCGAGATCGGCGGCGCTGACCGCCGGCTGGAGCAGGGCGAAGAGCTCGTCGGTCATCTGCGCTGCCTCCTCCCGGTTCGGTCTGGTCAATTTCGGTGAACGTCGTATGTTTTCAGTCCGGCTACTGCCTGCTCTGCACCTTCTTCGGAAGCGTTTCGGACCAAAACAAAAGCGTGGGCTATCCGCCCACGCTCCATCAGCGTCACCTCACTCCAACCGAACGGCAGGTGCTCAAGTATAGCAGCGCGTGTTCCACACTGTAAACGCCTTGACGTGCGAACTTACCGTGTTTTGCCTGTGGACAACGACGCATGGGAACGGCCGACGGGCCACCGGTCGACCGGACCGGGTCAGCCGCCGGCGAGGGTGGCCACCACGCCGTCCATGGGCAGTTCACGCTCCTCTCCTGTGGCCCGCGATCGCCACTCCACCACCCCCCGGGCCAGACCCTTGGCCCCGATGACCAGACGGACCGGCGTCCCGAGCAGGTCGGCATCGGCGAACTTGACCCCGGGGGAGACGTCGCGGTCGTCGTAGAGGACCTCGACACCCGCAGCGATCAGCTGCCCGTAGAGCTGGTCGGCGGCGGCGCCCACCTCGGGGGACCGACCGGCGCCGAGTGCGGCCAGGTGCACCTGGTAGGGCGCCACCTCCGGGGGCCAGGCCAGGCCGCGCTCGTCGTGATGCTCCTCGGCCACCACCGCCAGCAGCCGGCTGACGCCCATGCCGTAGCAGCCCATCGAGAAGGTGGCCTCGCCTCCGTCGGCGGCCACGAAGGTCGACCCGGGCATCACCTCGGAGTACTTGTGCCCGAGCTGGAAGGTGTGGGCGGCCTCGACCGATCGGACCAGTTCGACGGCCCCACCGCAGTGTGGACAGGCATCGCCGCTCACGACCTCGGCGAACGAGCCCCAGGCATCGACGTTGAAGTCGCGGTCGAGCACGGCCCCGGTCATGTGGTGGTCGGGGCGGTTCGCCCCCGTGATCCACGGGCCCGGGCGACTGATCCCCGTATCGGCGACCACCCTGATCCCATGCTCCTGCTGTCCCGAGGGACCGATGTAGCCCTTGACCAGACTGGGATTCGAATCGAAGTCCGCATCCTCGAACAGCCGCCAGCCGCTGGGGAGTCGCGCCTCGCGATCGCCGGGCACGAGAACCAATGTGGGCCGCCCGTCGGCATCGAACACCGCCAGGCTCTTGAGGAAATCGGCGGCGGTCGCCCCCTGGTCGGCGAAGTAGGCCACCACGTCGGTGATCCCCGGACGGCCCGGCGTGTGGTGTTCGACAACCGGGCCGGCCGATGTCGGCCCACCGCCGCCCGCCGCCACCCTGGCCACCCCGCGGGTGGCGGCCTCGACGTTGGCGGCATACCCGCACGAGGCACAGGAGACGAAGTGGTCCTCGCCGACGGCCGAGGGCACCATGAACTCGTGGTTCACATCCCCACCGATGGCACCGGACTCCGCTTCGACCGGCGTGACATGGAGCCCCAAGCGCTCGAAGATCCTGAGGTAGGCGTCGAAGACGGTCTGGTAGGAGGACTGCATGGCTTCCTTGTCCACATCAAACGAGTAGGCGTCGGCCATGATCAGCTCGCGGGTCCGGAGAAGGCCGAACCGGGGCCGGGCCTCGTCGCGGAACTTGACCTGGAACTGGTAGACGGTCAGGGGCATCTGCCGGTACGACTCGACCTCTGCACTCACGGTCACCGTCACCACTTCCTCGTGGGTGGGGCCGAGCACGAAGGTCCCCCCACGAGCCTCGACCGTCATGGCCGGGAGAGCATCGCTCCCGAACATGGCGGCCCGGCCCGACTGCTCCCAGAGCTCGATGGGGTGGAGGGCGGGCATCAGCAACTCCTGGCAGCCGACGGCGTCGAGCTCCTCCCGGATCACCTGCTCGACCCGGTGCAGCACGCGCAGGCCGAGGGGGAGGAAGGTGTAGACCCCGGAGGCAAGGCGGCGGATGTACCCGGCCCGGACCAGCAGCTGGTGGCTGGCCACCTCGGCATCGGCCGGCGCCTCTCGGAGGGTGCGGACCAGGAGCCGGGACATACGCATGGTCGGCGATCCTACTGTTCGCCCCGGCTCCCCTCGGGCTGCTCCGCGGCCCCGCGCGTCGGCTCAGGAGACCTCGTGATCGGTGCCGTACTTCTTTCGGATCAGCTCCACCTTGGTCTCCGAGGCGTTGACATCGGCACCCTGAGCATCGATGAGGGCCCGGCGGTCGGCCTCCGCCTCGGCCTCGGCGCCCGCGTCGGCGGCGGCCAGCCGAGCCTCCACACCTTCGGCCACCAGCTTCTCGGCCTCGGCCACCAGTGCCTCGACCATCTCGTCCTCGGGGACGACCCGGATGATCTTCCCCTTGATGAACAGGTGGCCCTTCTTGCGGCCGGCGGCGATGCCGAGGTCGGCCTCGCGGGCCTCGCCGGGACCGTTGACGACGCAGCCCATGACCGCCACCTGAATGGGCAGGCTGCGGTCTTCGAGAGCTGCCTGGGCGGCGCCGGCCACGGCGATCACGTCGATCTCGGCCCGGCCGCAGCTCGGGCAGGCGATCAGGTCGAGGCCCTTGCGCTCCCGCAGGCCGAGGGCCTCGAGCAGCTGCCGCCCCGCTCTGGCCTCCTCGACCGGGTCGGCGGTGAGCGAGTAGCGGATGGTGTCGCCGATGCCCTCGGCCAGGAGGGTGGCGATACCGGCAGTCCCCTTCAGGAGTCCGGCAGGCGGCGGACCAGCCTCGGTCACCCCGAGGTGGAGCGGGTGGTCGAACGTCTCCGAGGCTAGCCGGTAGGACTCGATCATCAACGGGACCGACGAGGCCTTGACCGAGATCTTGACGTCGTCGAACCCCACCTCGGAGAAGAACGCCAACTCCATGCGAGCCGACTCCACCAGCGCCTCGGGCGTGGCGCCGCCGTACCGCTTGTAGAGGTCCGGATGGAGCGAACCCGCGTTGACCCCGATGCGGATGGGCACACCCCGGTCCTTGGCCTCGGCCGCCACCTGCTTGATCTCGACCTCCTTGCGCAGGTTGCCCGGATTGAGCCGCAGGCCCTGCACCCCGGCCTCGAGGGCGGCCAGCGCCATCTCGTGGTGGAAGTGGATGTCGGCGATGATCGGCACCGGCGAACGGGGCACGATCCGGGCCAGGCCCTCGGCCGCCGCCTCCTCGTTGCACGTGCACCGCACGAGGTCGGCTCCCGCCGCGGCCAAGGCGTAGATCTGGGACAGGGTGGCCTCGGCGTCGGCCGTCTTGGTGGTGGTCATCGACTGCACGGTGATCGGGGCGCCGCCGCCGACGGCCACGCCACCTACCTGGATCTGACGGGTGGGCCGCCGTTCGGTGGTGGTCCAGGCCGTTCGTCCCATGGTGGCCATGCTACCGGCGTGCCATGGCGATCCCCCGATGGCCGACGATCAGCCGAAGGGATTGGCCATGGGGTGCAGGATGTCGGTCAGGAGCGAGGTGGTGAAGAGGACGCCGAGGAACATGAGCATCAGCCAGGTGAAGGGCATGAGCTTGGCCACGTCGGCGTGGTACATGACCCGGCGCCGGCCGGTGCGGATCTTCTCGTAGACGGCGATGGCCACATGGCCGCCGTCGAGCGGGAGCATCGGGAAGAGGTTGAAGATCCCCACGAAGATGTTGATGGAGATGAGGATGAGCAGCAAGTCGCCGACCCCGGCCTGAAGGGCCTGGACGGCCGCCCGCCCTGCCCCGTAGGCCGACGAAACCCGGGTGCCGTCGGCCGTGGCCTGGTTGGCCGCCTTGGCGCTGCTCAGCTGGTCGAAGCGTTGGGCCACCCCGCCAGGCGAGAAGAGATGTCCGACCCCGACCACCGAGGCCCAGGTGAAGTGGACCAGGTCGGTGCCGGTCGAGGCCACGGCGTGGAGGGGCGCGGCCCGCTGCACCGGCGACCCGAGGCTCACGCCGATCAGCCCGAAGGGGGCGGTGCCGGCGGGCGGGGTCGCCCCCTGCTCGTGCAGCACACGTCCGTCGGCCGGCGTAACGGTCAGCGGCATCTTCCGCCCGAGGCGGTTCACCACCACCGCCACCGGCACACCCGGGTGATCGTGGACGGCGGTCGTCAGCGCGGTGACATCCCCGCCGATGGGCTTGCCGTCGACCGTCACCACCACGTCGCCCGCCCGGATGCCTCCCGCCGCGGCCGGGCTGGTCTGACCGCCCACCCGGCTCAGCCCCTGGATCTGGACCTGTCCCGAATTGGGCACGCCGACGAATGTCAGCAGGACCCACAGGAGGACGAAGGCCATCACGAAGTGCATGGCCGAGCCGGCCACCGCCACCAGCATCCGCGCCCCGAACGGCTGCTGGCGGTAGGTCCGGGGCTCGTCGGCGGGGTCGACTTCCTCGAGGTTGGTCATCCCCGGGATCTTCACGTAGCCCCCCAGGGGGAAGGCCTTGACCCCGTACTCGGTCTCGCCCCGTCTGAAGGACCACAGTCGCGGGCCGAATCCGAGGAAGTACTCGGTCACCTTCATGCCACTGCGCTTGGCCGCCAGCAGGTGTCCGAGCTCGTGGACCATGACCATGACCACGAGGCAGGCCACCACGATGAGCAGATCAGTGGCGCCGGCTGCCACGCCCAGGCCCACGATGACCACGACGGCAACGATGAGCTCGCCCGCTGATCGCTGCGGCGATTTCACCCCGTCGGCCAAGGGGCCAACCGGGGACGGCTCCGATGCCGCCGCTGTGGACGGCCGGGTGTCGGTGGTGCTCATGCTGCCTCCTGGCCCGCCACCACGGCCTCGGCCACCCGGCGTGCCGAGGCATCGGCCTCGAGCACCTCGTCGACGGTCCGGGGGGCCGCCGTCCCGCCCGCGCCCCCCCGCCCCGGGGATTCGTACCGATCGAGGGTGCCCTCGACCACCGCGGCGATGGCCGTCCACGTGACCCGACCGGCCAGGAACGCCGCCACCGCCACCTCGTTGGCGGCGTTGAGCCAGGCCGGGGCCAGGTCCCCGGCGCGGCCGGCCCGGTAGGCCAGGTCGAGGCAGGGGAAGAGGCTGCGATCGGGCTCTTCGAAATCGAGCGACGACAACGCCGTCCAGTCGATGGCTCCGAACGCCATCGGGAGCCGGTCCGGGTAGGCCAGCGCGTACCCGATGGGAAGGCGCATGTCGGGCAGGGACAACTGCGCCATCGCCGCCCCGTCGGCGTACTCCACCATGGAGTGGACGATCGACTGGGGGTGGACCACGACGTCGATGGCGTCGTAGGGCAGGCCGAAGAGCTCGTGGGCCTCGATCACCTCGAGCCCCTTGTTCATCAGCGTCGACGAGTCCACCGTGATCTTCGGGCCCATCGTCCACGTCGGATGGGTCAGGGCGTCAACCACTCCGACCTGGGCCAGCTCCTCTCGGGAGCGGCCCCGGAAGGGACCGCCCGAGGCCGTCAGCAACAGCCGGGCTACCTCGCCACGGCTTCCCGCCCTCAGGCACTGGTGCAGCGCGCAGTGCTCCGAATCGACCGGGATGATCTCGGCCCCTTCCGTCCTTCGGGCCTGCTGCACCACCGGAGCGCCGGCGATGATCGATTCCTTGTTGGCCAGGGCCAACCGGCGACCCGCCTGAAGGGCGGCCAGGGTCACGGACAGGCCGGCGAAACCGACGACGCCGTTGACGGCCACGTCGGCGAGCGTGGCGATGGCGGCCAGCCCCTCCACGCCCACCACCAGTTCGACACCGGCGGGGAGCATCTCCTTCAGCCGCACCGCCGAGGCCGCATCCCCGATGGCCACTACATCGGGGCGGAGCCGGTGGGCCTGGTCGGCCAGCAGGTCCACCGACCGATGAGCGCCGAGCGCCACCACGTCGAACCGCTCGGGGCACGCCTCGATCACCTCGACGGCCTGGGTGCCGATGGAGCCCGTCGATCCGATCAGGCTCACCCTCACCGGTGCACCGCCCGAACTGGTCATACCACTAGCCTGCCCGAACTTCAGGCAATATTCAGGGCACGGACCAGGTAGTAGGTGGCGGGAAGCACGAACAGGAGTGCATCGACCCGGTCGAGGACACCTCCGTGGCCCGGCAACAAGGTGCCCATGTCCTTGAGCCGGAGGTCCCGTTTGAGCATCGACTCGCACAGATCCCCGATGGGAGCGACGACCGCCACGACCACCCCGAGGAGGGCGGCATTCGAGGCACTCCAGGGGTGGATGTTCCCGACCACCACGGTCGAGGCCAGGATGGAGAACACCGCTCCCCCGAACAGCCCTTCCCATGTCTTGTTGGGGCTGATGTTGGGGGCCAGGGGGCGGCTGCCCAGCCAGCCGCCGATCACCAGCGCACCGACGTCGTTGGCCACCGTGGCGATGATGGCCCCGAGGAGGAAGGCGATCCCGTGCCGGTTGGGGAAGGACGACGGCGACAGCAGGAGACCGGCGTAGGCACCGAGAAACGACACCCACCCCACGGTCAACAGGGTGGCGGCGGTGCCGGCCACCGGTGACCCTCGCTCGATGCCGAACAGGTACCAGATCAACGTGAACACGGTGATCAGCGCCAGAACCAGCGGCAGGGCAGCCACCCCCTTGGTGTACGCACCGACCATCAGGGAGATGGTGCCGACAAGGCCGAGCAAGGTGGCCGGGTGGTACCCGGCGCGCCGGAGGACCCCGAAGCACTCACCGGCCGCAAAGGTGACCACGACGACGGTGAGCACCAGCGAGGTCACCGTGCCCAGGCGGAAGGCGAGCAGGGCCACCACCGCCACAGCCACCCCGGTCCCCACCCGGATTCCGATCGGGCTGGCGTCCTCGTGTGGGCCGGGGCCCACGACATCCGACTCGCTGGCCGGCCCGCGCACCCGGCGTGGCGCCGGAGGACCTCCGCCGGTCGGCCCGGCAACGGCCGAGCCGCCCCGCGGTGACCTGGTGCGATCAGAAGGCGCCCCGCGGTGCAACCGACGACGACCCCCGCCCGCCGTGGCTGCACCACCTTCCAGAGCGGCGCCCGAGCCGGCGTCTCCATCCGCCTGTCCCCCGCCGCCGGTGTCCATTGGGCTCTGCTCTCCCTCCCGAACCGCAGTGCGGTCCGCAGCGGCCAGGCTGGCCAAGCCCCCGCGCCGGCGACCTGCCCCGGGCACATCGGTGACCGACGCCCCGGGTGGTTCTGCGGCCAGCGGTGCGTCAGTGAGGGCGGCGACATCGTCTGGGCGCTTGGCCCGCATGCGCGCCGGCCGCAGTCCGTTGCGGCGGACGCGACCGAGGCGCGCCGACCCGGTCGGGCGCGGCTTTTCGGGCTCGACCAGACCCTCGACGGCAGGATCGCCGTCGGCTGCGGAAAGGACCGGCTCCTTGTCCACCGGCCCCGGTCGTTCCTCCCGCCCAGCAGCTCCGGCCTCGGCGCCGGCCACCGCCGCTCCCACCACCGGTGGTGTGCCGACGACCGGCCCAGTTTCGGGGGTGCGGCCGGGCTCGACAGGGGCCCCACCGCTGTCGGTGGGGTCAGGGCCGGCCGGTGCGGACGCAACCACGACCGTAGGTTCGGTGATGGGGTCGTTGGTGGTGTCGTTGGTGGCCGCGGTGGCGCCGACGAGGCCAGGATCGTCACTCCGGTGGGGGCTGGGCGATCCGGGCTTCACCGAATCGAGGTCGAACTCCCAGGGACGGCGTTCGACCTGGGAGCGGTCTGTCTCGTCCAGGGAGCCGAGCGCGACCTGGTCGCTGCCGAACATGGCCGGCTCGAATTCTTCGTCGTGGGCCACCCAGTCCGCGTCCTCCTCGCGCCAGGTAGGCGGCACGATCGCTGATCCCGAGCCCTCGTCGGCGGCATCACGCGACAGCACGGCCGGAACCTTTCCGGTAGGAGGCTCGGTCCAGTGCGGCAGCTCGGTGGCCGCCGGGGTGCCGGTGGGCACCGCGGTCTCGCCGGGGGACACCGGGTTGACGGCGGGGATGGTGTGTCCCGGGTCGCCGGGCTCATCCGTCAGCCGGACGGTGGGTTGATCGAGGCCGTATCCACCGGCTTCCGCAACAGGATCGAGGGCGATCGGACCGAGGAGCGATCCCGCATCCCCAGGAGGTGATCCCGCATCGGGAGCCTCGGCGTCTTCCGGCACCACGCCACCGGGAACCGCCGGGAGTTCGTTGGTAGCTTCACCGGCCGGCTCGGCGCCCACGATTCGGACACGATCGCTGGCCGGCCCGGACGGTTGGGGGCGCGTCACCGGAACATCGGTCCGGGTCACATCATCCTCTCGCCCCTCAGGGACGTCGTCCACGTCAGTTGTTTCCTCTCGTCAGTCGGGCCACGGAGGTCCCGACCATCTGTCAGATCTCGAGGAGCTCCTGCTCCTTGTGGGCGAGCAGTTTGTCGATCGATGCCACATGATCGTGCGTGATCTTGTCGAGGTCCTTCTCCACCCGCTCGAGCTCATCGCTCGAGAGATCGCCTTCCTTCTGGAGGGCATCAAGGTCCTGGCGGGCCGACCGACGGACGTTGCGGACCGTGACCCGGCCGTCCTCGGCCTTCTGCTTGACCACCTTCACCAGCTCTTTCCGTCGTTGCTCGGTCGGGACCGGGAAGGCCAGGCGGATGACGGTGCCGTCGTTCGACGGGGTGATGCCCAGGTCCGATCCCTGCAGGGCCTTCTCGATGGCAGGCAGGGACCCTTTGTCGTACGGCGACACGACCAGGAGCCGCGCCTCGGGAACGCTGAAGCCGGCCATCTGGCGGAGCTCCGTCTCGGTCCCGTAGTACTCGATCTTTAGGTGTTCCACCAGGGCGGGTGTAGCCCGTCCGGTCCGGATGGATCCGAACTCCGACTGGGTGTGGTCGACCGCCTTGCCCATGTTGTCGCGGGCCTCACTTACGACCAGTCCTATGAGATCGTCATCCATTAGCAACCCAGCGTAGCCAGCGGGGTAGGGCACCACCTGCGAGCGCATACCACCTGGGACTTCATCGGACCAGGGTTCCGATGGGATCGCCGCCCAGCGCCTTGCGGAGGTTGCCCGGTGCCATCAGATCGAAAACGCGGATAGGCAGGCCGTTGTCCATGCAGAAGGTGATGGCGGTGAGATCCATCACCCGGAGGTCCTTGGATACCACTTCCATGAAGGAGACCTCGTCGTAACGGGTGGCCGTTGGGTCCAGTCGGGGGTCGGCCGTGTAGACACCGTCGACCCCTCCGTGCGTGCCCTTGCACAACAGCTCGGCCTCGATCTCGGCGCCACGGAGGGCCGCCGATGTGTCCGTGGTGAAGTACGGGTTTCCCATCCCGGCAGCGAACACCACGACCCGGCCCTTCTCGAGGTGGCGTATGGCCCGGCGTCGGATATAGGGCTCGGCCACCTCGGCCATCTGCACGGCGGACAGGACCCGGGTCGGCTGACCGTGGTGCTCGAGTGCATCCTGGAGGGCGAGGGCGTTGATCACCGTCCCGAGCATCCCCATGGTGTCGGATGTGGCCCGGTCCATGCCCGCCCCGGCACCTGTGGTCCCCCGCCAGATGTTGCCCCCACCGACCATGACCGCCAGCTCGAGGTCCAACTCGCCGCGGGTCTCGGCGATCTCGGCGGCCAGTCGCTCGACCACGATGGCGTCGATGGTCTCATCCGAGGCCGAGGAGGCCAATGCCTCCCCCGACATTTTCAGGACAATGCGCCGGCGCTCACCCACCGTTGCCTCAGTCGCCCACGACGACCTGGGCGAATTGCGCCACCTGGGCCGACCCGAGGAGTTTGGCAATGGTCTGCTTCTCGTCCCGCACATAGGGCTGGTCGAGCAGCACCCGCTCTTTGTACCAACCCCCCAGTCTGCCGTCGACGATCTTCGGCAACGCGGCCTCGGGCTTGCCCTCGTTGCGGGCGATCTTCTCGACCGTCTCCCGCTCCGCCGCCACCTCAGCCTCGGGGACTTCATCCCGCGAGATGTAGGTCGGCCTGGCGAAGGCGATATGGGCCGCGATGTCGTGGGCCAGCTCCTCGGTTCCCCCATCGAGCGCCACCACCACTGCGTTCACTCCCCGGCCGGCTTGGACATGCAGGTAGCTGTCCACGACACCCCCGTCCGGTGCTTCGATCCGGACCACCTTGCCGACGGAGATGTTCTCCTTGAGGGTGACCTTCATCTGATCGAGCTCGTCGCTCCGCTCGTCCAGGGCACCCTCGCCCTTGGCGGCCACCAGTTCAGCCAGTGCCGACACCATCTCCACGAACTCGGCCGATTTGGCCACGAAGTCGGTCTCCGACCGCAGCTGGACGATGGAGGCCACGTTGCCGGATCGGCCGATGGCCACCGCTCCCTCGGAGGCCTCGCGGTCGGCCCGCTTGGCCTGACTGGCCAGACCCTGCTCCCGAAGCCAGGTCACGGCCTTGTCCATGTCCCCGTCGTTCTCCTCGAGGGCGCGCTTGGCGTCGAGCATGCCGACCCCGGTCAGCTGCCGGAGCCTCTGGACATCCTTGGCGGAAAAGGCGGGCACGGCTATGACTCCTCGGACGGTGCGGTCTGCGTCTCCACGGTCCCGTCGACGGGCGACGCCGGCTCCGCTCCGGCCGTGGCGTCCGGCTCGGCCGGCTCGGCCGGCGGAAGCGTTGCACCGGCGGGCGTCACCGCCGGCGGTGCCGCAGGTGCGGGCGTGGCCCCAACCAGGGCGGGCTCGGTTTCTGCGTCCGGTGCCGGGGCCGTCGTGGGGGCGGTGGGGGCAGTGCCTGCCGTGGGGGCAGCGGAGGCGGCAGCCGGTGGCGGTGGCGGTGGTGGTGGCGGAACAGCCGGGGCCGAGGCAGCTGGCGGGGCCGGTCGCTGCTGAGCGATGAACCGGCCCTCGACGACGGCATCGGCGACCACCCGGCAGAGGAGCGCCCCCGAGCGGATGGCATCGTCGTTCCCCGGGATGACATGGGTGATCACGTCCGGGTCGCAGTTGGTGTCGACGACAGCCACCACGGGCAGCCCGAGCTTGTTGGCCTCGGTCACCGCGATGTGCTCCTTCTTGGTGTCGATCACGAAGATCGCGTCGGGAAGCCGATCGAGGCCCCGGATGCCTCCGAGGTTGCGCTGCAACTTCTCGAGCTCCCGGGTGTGGCGCAGTGCCTCCTTCTTGGGCATGGCATCGAAGTCACCGGCGTTCTGCATGGCTTCGAATTCCTTCATCCGCTTGACCCGGGTCGAAACGGTCTGGAAGTTGGTGAGCATCCCTCCCAACCAGCGCTCGTTGACGTAGGGCATCCCGCAGGCATCGGCGTAGATCGCCACCGGGCCCTGGGTCTGCTTCTTCGTCCCGACGAAGAGGATGGTCCCGCCCCCGGCGACCAGGTCGCGGATGTAGCCGTACGACTCCTCGATACCCTTCATGGTCTGGCGGAGGTCGATCAGGTAGATCCCGTTCCGCTCCCCGAGGATGAAGCGACGCATCTTGGGGTTCCATCGCCGGGTCTGGTGCCCGAAATGGACGCCCGCGCCCAGCAACTGCTTCATGGTGACGACGGCCATGTGACTGCTCCTTGTGACGGTTGGTTCTCCCGGGCACAACACCCCCCGCTAAGGGGGCGACCGTGGACGCGACCGGGTGCGATCGGTACCGCATGAATGCCAGGCCGGAATGACCAGGCCCCTTCATCGTACTGCCCCCGGCCCTCGTGCTCCAACCGGCTCGCCGGCCTAGCAGGCGGTACTCACCCGGTGGCGGAGGTGGGCACCCGTTTGGACGCAGGGGCGCCGGCGCCGCTCCCGGCCGCGGCCTTGGCCTTGGCCTTGGACGCATCCGGCCGCCGGCCGGCGGCCTCGGGTCGATCAGCCAGTTTGGCCCGCAGCTGCAGGACGGCCTTGGTATGGATCTGGCACACCCGGCTCTCGGTGACGCCGAGGATGTCGCCGATCTCCGCCAGGGTAAGACCTTCGTAGTAGTACAGCGTGAGGACGGTCTTCTCGCGCTCGGCCATCTGGCTGACCGCCTGGATCAAGGCCTCCTTGGTCTCTTTGACCTCGAAGGTGTCCATCGGGCCCGCCGTGCTGTCGGGCAGCGTTTCGCCCAGGGTCGACCGGTCTGACCGGTCCCCGCCGCGGAAGACCTCGTCGAGCGCAACCACCCCCACGAACGAGATCTTGCGCAGCGCCGTCTGGAACTCGGCGTCGGTCATCTCCAGGTCGGCCGCCACCTCGGCGTCGGTGGGTGTCCGGTGGAGCGTCGACTCGAGTTTCGAGTACGACTGCTCGACCGCCCGCGCCTTGGCCCGGACCGACCTCGGGACCCAGTCGATCGAACGCAGCTCGTCGATGATGGCGCCCTTGATGCGGGGGATGGCGTAGGTCTCGAACTTGATCTTTCGGAGGGGCTCGAAACGTTCGATGGCATCGATCAGGCCGATGATCCCGTAGCTGGCCAGGTCGGCTTCGTCCACGTGGCGCGGGAGACCGACTGAGACCCGGCCGGCCACGTACTTGACCACCGGGGCGTAGTGGATGATGAGCTGGTCGCGCAGCGCGCGCGCCCCGGTCTTCTTGTATTCGGCCCACAGCCCGTCAATGCCGTGTCCCACCGTGTCTACTTGGGTAGCCAATTGTCCCCTTAGGCCCTTGGGTGCGTTCCGGAATACACCGTAAGCAGGCGTTCCTTACTCACATGAGTGTAGACCTGCGTGGTCTGCAAGCTGGCGTGACCGAGCAATTCCTGCACCACCCTCAGGTCGGCACCCCCGTCCAGCAGGTGGGTGGCGAAGCTGTGGCGGAGGGCGTGGGGGTGGGTCGGGACCGGCGATCGACGGTCCAGGATCCGTCGGACGTCGCGGGGCCCGAGACGGTGCTGCCGACGGTTCAGAAATAGGGCACTACCTGGGCTTTCATTGCCGGCTAGCCGCGCCCGGGGGCCGTCCAGCCACGTTCGGACCGCCTGGGCGCATCGGGCGTGGATCAGGACCTGGCGCTGCTTGGATCCCTTCCCGGTCACGGTGACCACCCGACGGGAAAAGTCGACGTCGCCGACGTCCAGGGTGCAGAGCTCGGCCACCCGGATACCGCTGCCGTAGAGCAGCTCCAGAACCGCATCGTCTCGTCGGTCGACGGCCTCCGGCAGCCCGGATGCCGCCCCGGTCTGGGGCTCCAACAGCTGGTGGAGCTCGCCGTGGCCGAGCACCCGGGGCAGGCGGGACTCGGGCGAGGGAGCGGACAACCGGGTGGAGGGGTCGGCGGAGACCAGGCCCCGTTTGGCGCACCATTGGAAGTAGGAGCGGAGCGATGCCGCCGTGCGGGCGATGGTGGCCCTCGAGTACCGACGGGTGGCCAGAAAGGCCAGGTACCGCCGGAGCACGATTCGGTCAACATCAGCCGGACCGGCCGCCCCACCCCGTTCGGCCCACTCGACGAAACGCTCGGCATCGGAGGAGTAGGCCCGCACCGAGGCCGGGGACAGACCTCCCACCGACCGGCGAAACGCATCGATCTCCCAGGGCACGGGAAAACAGTACCGGGCACACCGGGCCTCGTTCGGGACCGCCCCCGCAACCGCCTCCGCGACCTGGCAAGAATTCCTCCATCCCGCCGGAGCGGGGGCTATCGTCATGGCGTCACCTGCCGTTCATCGTCTCCTTCGAAGGGCAGCGAGGGACGAATGCGCTGGTTCGTCAGCCGAGGAGACGGTTCCGCCTCGGTCAGAGCACTAAGGGGGAATATGTCCGATCGAATCGATCGTCGTTCGTTTTTGGCACGGGGGGCGGCGGCCGGGGCCGGCCTGGCCGTGGTCGGGGCCTCGGGCGGCCTGTTGGCCGCCTGCAGTTCGGGTTCGGGCTCCAGTTCCTCGTCGGCCGCCAGTTCCGACCATCCCAACGGCGTGACGTCCGCCACCCCCAAAAAGGGCGGTGCGCTGATCTTCGGCACCGAGGCGGAGGAGGTCGGGTTCAGTACGACCAAGGGAACGTTCGACACCACCGGCATCATGTACGCCCGCACCGTCTTCGACCCGCTGGCCATCCTCGGCGCCGACGGGTCGGTCCAGCCCTACCTGGCCGAGTCGATCACCCCCAACACCGACTACACGGTGTGGACCATCACCATGCGCCCCAATGTGATCTTCCACAACAACGCCCCGTGCGACGGGGCGGCGCTGGCGGCCAACCTCCAGGCGCAGAAGGAGGCGGTGCTCACCGGCCCGGCATTGACCAATATCAACACCATCACCCAGACCGGACCGCTCGAGGTCACCGTGAAGATGAACTCGCCGTGGGTCCCGTTCAACTTCTTCCTGGCCGGCGGCATCGGGGGCCAGGTGGCCTTCATCGCCGAGCCCAACTGGCTCAAGACGGGCAGCCAGACCAACCCGATCGGCACCGGGCCGTTCGTGTTCGGGTCGTGGAATCCCAACGACCACTTCACTGCCACCAAGAACCCTCACTACTGGCGGCCCGGCTACCCCTACCTCGACAGCATCACCTACCGGCCCATCCCCGACAGCCAGCAGCTGCTGGCCACCCTCCAGTCGGGTGGTGTCGACATCATCCACACCTCGACCGCCGCCGTCACCAGCAGTCTCCGGGCCGATGCCTCCCTGGCCTACATCGACGACTCGGTCCATGTGGCCGGTGAACCGGACATGAACTGCCTCCTGCTCAATCTGTCCGTCCCCCCGTTCGACAACCTCAAGATCCGCCAGGCCGCGGCCATGGCCATCAGCTCCGCCCAGTACGCCCAGATCATCGACAAGGGGGTCTCCCCCACCTCCAACGGCGTCTTCGTCAACGGCTCCCCCTATTTCGCCCCCACGGGCTATCCGGCGCCGGATCCGGCCAAGGCCAAGCAGTTGGTCCAACAGGTCCAGCAACAGACCGGCCAACCGGTGACGCTGACCATCAACCACGTGCCCGACTCGAACACCACCAAGATCGCCGAGTACCTGCAGCAACAGCTGCAGACTGCGGGGATGCAGGTCAACCTCAGCCCGGTCCAGCAGGCCAACATCATCAACACCGCCCTGCTCGGCAAATTCCAGGCCCAGGTGTGGCGCCAGTTCGGGGCGGTCGACCCCGACCTCAACTACATCTTCTGGAGCCCGACCAACATCAACTCGGTCTTCTCCATCAACATGGCCCGCAACACCAACCCGGCCATGCAGCAGGCGCTCATCAAGGGTCGCCAGTCCCCGAACCAGGCCGACCGGACCGCCGCCTACCAAGAGGTGGGCAAGCTCATGGGCACGGACATCCCCTACATCTGGACGGACCGCACCGTCTGGGCCGTCGGAGCGAAGGCCAAGGTGGAGAATTTCAACAATCCCACCACCCCGGCCGGGGGCAAGGCCTTCGGGTTCATCACCGGGGCGGTGTGGCCCACCCAGATCTGGCTGAACTCCTGATTGAGGGCGACCTACCTGCTCACGATGAGCAGGTAGGTCGTGCCATGATCGGGCCATGAGCCGAATCCTGGTCGTCGAGGACGACGAACGGATCCGCTCCTCGATGCGCCTGGCACTCGAGGACGAGGGATACGCGGTCGAAGACGTGGCCAACGGGGAGGATGCTGTCGGTCGCTTCGTCGACGATCCCTTCGAGCTGGTCCTCATCGACCTGATGCTCCCGGGAATCGACGGCTTCGAGACCTGCCGGACACTGCGGCGCCAGAGCACTGTGCCCATCATCATGGTGACGGCCCGGTCCGACACCCACGACGTGGTGGCGGGCCTGGAGGCGGGGGCGGACGATTACGTGACCAAGCCGTTCGTGGCCAAGGAGCTGGCGGCTCGGATCCGGGCCCTCCTGCGGCGGTCGAGACCCGACGACGCCGGGGACTCGATGCTCAGCTTCGGGGACGTGGAGATCCAGCCCGATGCCGGCGTCGTGCGCCGCGGCGGCGTCGAGGTCCACTGCACCCGCACGGAATTCCGCCTGCTCTGTGAGCTGGCCGATCACCCGGGCAAGGTGTTGAGCCGCGAGCACCTCCTCGAGCGGGTCTGGGGCTATGACTACTTCGGCGACGGTCGCCTGGTCGACGTGCACGTGCGCCGGCTCAGGACCAAGGTGGAGCCGGACCCGGCCAATCCCCGCTTCATCATCACCGTCCGCGGCATGGGCTACAAGCTGGCGGTCTGACCGGTGGCCCCGGCCGAGCAGACAGCCGACGCCACCCCTTCGGCCGACGCCGCTCCGCCCGTCGACGGTCCCGCGATGGCCGGGGCACGGGCCCGACGCATCCACCGGACCCGCCTGTCGGGCGGCCTCGGCCTCCGGGCCCGGGTGACGGCCACCTTTGCCATCGGCGCCTTCGCCCTGTCCACCATCATGGCCGGCAT
Source organism: Acidimicrobiales bacterium (assembly GCA_015478655.1). Lineage (GTDB taxonomy): Bacteria > Actinomycetota > Acidimicrobiia > Acidimicrobiales > RAAP-2 > Bog-756. The sequence continues at coordinate 18,833 of JADMIJ010000060.1, forward strand.
CACCTACTTCGCCGCCCGGCAGAGCTTCCTCAACGAACACCAGGCCGCGGTGCAGCGCCAGGCGTTCGCCAACGCCTCGCTGATTCAGAGCTCCCTGAGGTCACCGGGTACCGGCACCCAGGTCAACCAGCTGATCGAGTCGGTGGACACCGGCCCCGGCTCGCTCTCCGTGCTCCGGACCGGCGGCAAGTGGTACGCCACGTCCATCTCCGTGGGCCAGAGCGCCATCCCGTCCACGGAGCGCTCCCTCGTGCTGTCGGGAACGCCCGCCTCCCAGGTCTTCTCCCTCGGGGAGACGCCCACCATCGTCATCGGGGTGCCGCTGCCGGCCGTCCACGCCGCCTACTTCGAGGTCTTCTCCCTCAACGAACTGGCCGGCACGTTGCGGACCCTGGCCCTGGCCCTGGCCGCCGCCGCCCTGGTCACCACCCTGGCCGGGGCCGCCCTCGGACGATGGGCCAGCGGGAGGGCCCTCCGGCCGCTGGCCGGGGTCACCGAAGCCGCGGTGGCCATCGCCGGTGGCCGGCTCAACACGCGGGTGGAAGCAGGCGACGATGTCGACCTCCAAGAGCTGGCGTCGGCGTTCAACCAGATGACCGCCAACCTCGAGGAGCGCATCGAACGAGAGGCCCGGTTCACCTCGGATGTCAGCCACGAGCTCCGTTCCCCCCTCACCACCCTGACCGCCACGGTCGCCGTCCTCGAGGGCCACCGGGATGAGCTGGCCCCCCGGGCCCGCCGGGCTCTCGACCTGCTCGACGGTGACCTCCGCCGGTTCACCCGCATGGTGGACGACCTGCTGGAGATCTCGCGGTTCGATGCCGGATCCGCAGAGCTCTCGCTGGACGAGGTCGACCCCGGCGAGTTGGTGCGCCGGGCGGTAGCGGCGTCCAGCCCGGTCGGGGCGGACGCCGGCCGGACGACGGTGACATTTCCCGTTGATGTGGGGCCCGGGGTCGAAGGACTTCGGCTCCGGGTGGACAAGCGGCGCTTCGAGCGGGTGATGGCCAATCTGGTCGACAACGCCTCCCTCTATGCCGGCGGAGTGACCCGTGTGATCGTCGCCCGCCATCCACCGGGCGCCAACGGCAGTGAAACGGCCCGGAGCATCCGGGTCATCGTGGAGGATCGGGGCCCGGGCGTCCCGCTCCCCGAGCGGCACCATCTGTTCGAGCGCTTCTACCGCGGCACACGCTCCGGTCAGCGGGCGTCCAGCGAGGGGACCGGCCTCGGGCTCTCCCTGGTCGCCGAGCACGTCCGCCTCCATGGCGGCTCGGTGTGGATCGAGGACGCCCCAGAGCACGGGACCCGTTTCATCGTGGAGTTGCCCCTGGTCCCGGCCGACACCGACTGGCGCCCGTCGTGAGTCGCCGGGTCGGGAGCCGCCTTGCCATTGTGGCCACGACTGCGCTGATGGTGACGGCCACGGCGTGCGGGATCCCCACCGCCAGCGCCCCCACGCCCATCGCCAAGGCGAACCTGCCGGTCCATCTGCTCAACCCCGCACCGCCGGCCACCGTCGGGTCCACCATCCCCCAGACGGTCGGCGTCCCCGAACCGATCTTTCTGGTCGCTCCCAACCAACACCTGGTCGCCATCTCCCGGGACGTGCCGACACCCCCGACCCTGACCGAGATCCTGGGTGCCCTGCTCGAAGGACCCACCACGTTCGAAGCCGCCAACGGTCTGCAGAGTCTCCTCACCGGAACCAAGACTCAGGTATCGGCCACAGTGGCCGCCGGCATCGCCACCGTCAACTTCACCGCCGACCCGATCCCGTTGGTAGGGCCCAATCAGACCCTGGCCATCGCCCAGGTCGTCTTCACCGCCACGGAGCAGCCAGGAGTGACCGGCGTGGTCTTCCAGATCGCGGGCCAACCCACCGCAGTGCCCACCGACACCGGGGCGCAGGTCCTCGCCCCGGTGGACCGCACCGCCTACGCGCCGCAGGCGCCGCTGCCCTGAGCCTCCGAGCGCTCAGGATGCGTCGGGCCTCACCCACGACATCCGCGGCGCGTCGACCCAGAGGTGCTCGAGGTCGTAGAACTCACGGGCCTCGTCGAGGAACACGTGGACCAGAAAGTCGTCATAGTCCATCAACACCCACCGGGCGTCGTCGAGACCCTCGACCCGGGTCGGCCCCCGACCCCCCGACTCCTTCACCCGGCGCTCCACTTCGTCCACGATGGTCTTGACCTGCCGGGTGTTGCGGCCACTGGTGATCACAAAGGCGTCAGTGATCCCGAGCACCTCGCCCATCGCCAACACGGCGGTCCGCTCTCCCGATTTCGCCTCGGCGGCGCGGGCGGCCACCAGGCACTCCTGGGGGACGACCTGCTCATCGTGCTCGACGGCGGGTGGGGAGCTGGTTGAAGTCAACGGTGGCCTCCTTCTGACGCTGTGGCGTCACGAAACTGGTTGGGTTGGACGAGTGGACGAGGGGTTGGGAACCTGCCGTCCCCGGAGGGAGCGACAGGGCGGGCACGATGGTCTGGGGCCCGGGCGTACGGTTGCGGGCCATGCCCACGATCAGGATAGTGATGACCAGGCACACGGTGATCAGCACCACGCACCCCACCGAGAGGTGCCTGCGCTGGTGGCGGGCGGCCCGCCGGGCCCGACGGTCGTCGACGGGGGGCGGGTGCTCCGGTCGGTCCGTCAGCTCCGGCCCGCCGGCAGCACCGGGACCACCCTCGGACTGGGTCTCCGGTCGCGGCTCGGGCGTGGCTGCCGCTGAGGTAGCCGCGTCGTCGGGAAGGGGGGTCCGGAGGGCGGCGTGCGGGCGGGTGGACCGTGGGGTGGAGCCTGATCCCGTGCGCCTCGTCCGGACCGTCATCTTCCCGTAGCGTACAGACCTCGCTGCCCGATGCAACGGACCACGGCATCGGGCACGAGCCCTTGGACCTCGCCACCGGCCTCGAGCCGCCTCCGCAATTCGGTGCTCGAGACGTCGAAGGGGGCCACCGGCACAGTGACGGCCCGCCACCCCGGTGGAGGCTCCACCGGGGTGACCCCCGGCCTGCCCACCACAGCCAGGGTGACCTCGTCACGCAGCGCCGGCTCCTCCCGCCAGGTGGTGAGTCCGGGCACCACGTCCGATCCGACCACCACGATGAGCTCGGCGCCGGGGTAGCTCTCCTTCAGCTGGCGGACGGTGTCGATGGTGTACGAGGGTCCACCCCGATCGATCTCCAGGCGGCACGGCTCCAATCCCGGCCGTCCCTCCACCGCGGCCTCCACCATGGCGTAGCGGTCCTCGGCCGGAGTCAGCGTTCGCCCGTCCTCCTTCTGCCATGGTTGGTTGGCCACCACCAGCAGCATGCGGTCGAGACCCAAGGCCTGGCGCACCGACTCGGCCACCTCCAGGTGGGCCGTGTGGATGGGGTCGAAGGTGCCGCCGAAGATGCCGATCCGGGCGGGCGCCGTGTTCACGCCCTAGGTCCCGTGGAGGGCGGCCACCACCGGCGCGAACGCTTCCATCTCGGCCTCGTGGACCACGATGTAGGAGAGCCCGAACTGCTCCCGACGCTGGCGGAGGCTCTCGATGAGCTGGTCGGTGGTGCCGATCATCACGATGGGCGACCCCTCGATCTGCTCGGCGGTGACCGACATGGCCCCGGCCAGCTGGGCGACGGCCTCCTCCCGGTTGGGCACGATCTGCACGATGAAGGTGAGGCATTGCAACTCCAGCTGGTCGAAGCGCGGGCCCGCGGCCTCCCTGATCCACTGGATCCGCTGGTGGTAGTACTCGGCCGCGGTGGTCTCGAGAACCTCGCGCCCGACATACCCTGCGGTCAGGCTCGGATTGACGCCCACGATGTCGGCCTCCCGCGCCGCGATGCCGAGCACCCGCCTTCCGCCGCCTCCGATGATGATGGGCGGATGCGGTCGCTGGGCGGGCGTCGGCGACCCCAGCGCGGCAGTGACGCGGTAGTGCTGGCCCTCGAAGGTGGCCTTGCCCGTGGACCAGAGAGACTTCATCACGGCCAAGCTCTCGGCCATCCGGGCGATGCGCACGCCGGGGGTATCGAGAGCCAAGCCCGACTCCTCATAGTCGGTGGTCATCCAGCCCGCACCCAACCCGAACTCCACCCGCCCCTCCGAGCACAGGTCGAGCGTGGCGATCTCCTTGGCCAGCACCAGGGGGTGCCGGTAGTCGTTGCCGAACACCAGCGAACCGACCCGCAGGGTCGAGGTCGCCTCGGCGGCCACGGTCAGCGCCACCAGAGGCCCGAACTGATCCTCGAAGTGATCCGGGATGAACAGGGTCGAGTACCCGAGGTCCTCGATCTTGCGGGCCGTGGCCCGCCAGGCTGGCCCCGAGTCTGCCTTGGACAGCTGGACTGCGAATCGAAACGTCGACATGGCCGGAGCCTAGAGCCAGAGGCTTTACGCTGGTGCGGTGGCGCCTCACTCCGAACCCGAGCCGTGGACCCCTGACTCCTGGCGGTCGAGGCCCGCAGCCCAACAGCCCGTGTGGCCCGACGAGGCCGAGCTCAAGCGCGTCCACGCCCAGCTGACCGGCCTGCCCCCGCTGGTGTTCGCAGGTGAGGCCCGGCACCTCACCGCCGCCCTCAGCGAGGCCGCCGATGGACGGGCGTTCGTCCTCCAAGCCGGGGACTGCGCCGAGTCGTTCACCGAGTTCAGCGCCGATGCCATCAGGGACAAGTTGAAGGTCATCCTGCAGATGGCGGTGGTGCTGACCTACGGCGCCGGCGTTCCGGTGGTGAAACTGGGTCGCATCGCCGGCCAGTTCGCCAAGCCCCGCAGTTCCGACACCGAGCAGGTCGGGGACCAGGTCCTCGACTCCTTCCGCGGTCATATGGTCAACGACGACCTGCCCGACCGGGACTCCCGGGTCCCCGACCCCACCCGGTTGGTGGCCGCCTACCATCAGTCGGTTTCCACGCTCAATCTCCTCCGGGCCTTCACCAAGGGCGGTTTCGCCGACCTCAGCCAGATCCACGCATGGAACCAGGAGTTCGTGGCCTCCTCCACCGAGGGACAGCGCTTCGAGGACATCGCAGAGGGGATCGACAGCGCCCTCCGGTTCATGGCCGCGTGCGGCATCAACCTCACCGCCGAGGACACCCTGCACCAGGTCGACTTCTGGACCATCCACGAGGCGCTCATCCTCGAGTACGAGGAGGCCCTGACCCGCCGCGACTCGCTGACCGACCAGTGGTACGACTGTTCGGCGCACATGCTCTGGGTCGGCGAGCGAACGCGCCAGCTGGACGGCGCCCACTGCGAGTTCCTGGCCGGTATCCACAATCCGGTGGGATGCAAGGTCGGGCCGACCGCGAGCCCCGACGATGTCATCGCCCTGTGCGAGCGGCTCAATCCCCAACGGGCCGAGGGACGGCTGACCCTCATCACACGGCTCGGGGTCGATGCGGTCGACACGTCGCTCCCGCCGTTGCTCCGCGCCGTTCGAGACGAAGGCCACCCGGTGGTGTGGGTGTGCGACCCGATGCACGGCAACACCTTCACTGCCGAAGGGGGGCAGAAGACCAGGAGATTCGATGACATCATCGGGGAGCTCAAGGGGTTCTTCCGTGCCCATCGGGAGGTGGGAACGTGGCCCGGAGGGGTCCATGTGGAGCTGACCGGCGATGACGTCACCGAATGCCTCGGTGGCGTCGAGGACATCCTCGAGAGCCAGTTGCACCAGCGCTACACGACGACCTGCGATCCCCGGCTCAACGGCAGGCAGTCCCTTGACCTGGCCTTTGGCATCGCCGAGTTGCTGCGAGGCTGACCGAGCCCACCGGCGGGGCGCACCCAGGGACGATCGTGTCGAGGGCAGGCCGACCGAACGATCGCCGGGGGGTCATTGACCCAACGCAGCCGAGCAACAAGACTCATTTGGTTCCGGAGTGCGGGCATGTCGCGCATCCGGCGAGCAATGGCTGTCCCGTGCCGTTGCCAGGGGCCACCTCACATCCGAACAATGGAGTCTCTATTCACCATGCCGTTCCCACGTCCTCTGCGCCCACCCTCGACTCGTTCAGCGGGAGGCCGGACCCGAGGTCCCCGGAGGGCGGCGATCAGCGCCTTGGCGTGCCTGCTCTGCGTGCTCAGCGTCATGGCCCTCCCCGTTCGCGCCCCGGCCGCCGCCGCCCCGGCGGCCAATGCCGTGCGGCTGGTGTCGGCCTACTGGCTGGTCGCCTCCGACGGCGGGATCTTCTCCTTCGGCGGTGCGCCGTTCTACGGTTCCACCGGCGGCATCGCCCTCAACCGGCCCGTCGTGGGAATGGCCGGGAGCAAGGACAGTCGGGGGTACTGGCTGGTGGCCTCTGACGGTGGGATCTTCTCCTTCGGCGACGCGGCCTTCTACGGGTCGACGGGCAACATCCACCTGAACCAGCCGGTGGTGGGGATGGCAGCCACGCACAGCGGGGCCGGCTACTGGATGGTGGCCTCCGACGGCGGGATCTTCTCCTTCGGCGACGCGGCCTTCTACGGGTCGACGGGCAACATCCACC
>JADMIJ010000185.1 GCA_015478655.1 Acidimicrobiales bacterium
GTGGTCCCATGCTGCTGGCAACGGGGTGGTCCCATAAGACTGGCAAGCGACACTGGACCCCGCTGATTTCCGAAGCGACGCTGATTCTCGATGCACTTGTACGATCGTCGCAGCGATGGGAAGAGAGGGGGAGCGCCGGCCGTTTCGTTCTCGCGCCACTTCTCCGTCATGACCCCCGCTGGTACTTGCTGGCGATGTATTCGTCCACCCAGGCCCGGGTACTCCGCCATTGACCGTCCGGTCCCTTCTGCGCCTTGAGCCGGCCCCGTTCGATGGCGGCGCGAAGCATGAACACGCTCTGGGTCTTCGTCACCAGCGAGACGATCGGAACCAACCGGTGGGGCCCGGCCACCGCGGGGACGACGAAGCGGTAGAGGTTGTCGGTCACCGCCCGGGCGATGAGCTCCCCGAGAGGCCCAGGATCGCCGTTGTCGGCTCGCGCTAGGGCGCGGAGATACCGATTGCGGTCGCGGGTGTAGATGACGGCGGGGGGGTAGCCGAGGCGGATCAGGAGCAGGTTCAGGAGGAGCCTGCCAGTGCGCCCGTTGCCGTCGAGAAACGGATGGGTTTTCTCGAAGCTGGCGTGGGCTGCGGCGATCGCCTCGACCGGATTGTCGGAGGCGGCGATGGTGGCGAGCGAGTCGACCCAGTCGACCATGGCCGCGGGTATCTCGACCCACGGCGGCGGGACCATCCCACTCGGGAAGGGCTGGATGTCGTGTCGCCGGAAGCTCCCCGGTTTCTCCTGTGGGGTTGCGTTGGGGTGGGGGGAGACTCCCCACACCGGTCCGAGGGCCAACTCGTGGATGTGGCGGACCTCGGTCATCATGAGCGGCGCCTGTGAGGTCCAGTCGCCTGGTTCGAGGGCTTGGCCGTAGACCCACTTCGCCGCGTCGGCGTAGCCGGTCACCTCCATGTACTCCCTGAGCTCCTTGTTCCCAACGGCCCGTCCCTCGGCCAAGAGCGCCTCGACCTGGGCGATGACAAGGGTGTTGCCCTCGAGGGCAGTGGAGTGATGGGCCTCCTGATACCAGATCGAGGTCCAGATACCCTCGGCCTCAGTCGGCGATGGCAAGCCCCCCATTCTCTCTCGAAGATCGACGATGGCGTCTTCGAGGCGCTGATAGACAAGCTGGCGAGGTGGGCGCCCTCGTCGTGATTTGTTGTGTTCCACGGATGTTAATAGTAACACTACAAACTTCCAAAGTGTTGTGTTTGATTTAATTCCGCCAAGGCTCGACACAATGGCACTGGGCCTCCTTACGGGCACCGGTCACGCGCTGACTCGCCACCGCAGAGCCCCTGGCCGCTGGACCTGCGTCAAATGGCACGAACGCGTCTGGTCGGAGACCGCAAGCACTCGCTTCGTCGAGTCGTACGCGGCACGCAGCCGGCTATTACGTCCTCGACTCCCGCACTGGCAATCACGTCATCGTTCGAGTGTTCGGAGGCGGCTGGTCAGCCCTTAACCACGCGGCCAAATCCTCATCGAGGATTCGAACGCACCGACCAATTCGGCGGGCGCGAAGATTGCCCCTCTTGATCTCGTTGCGCAGGGTTCCCGCCGAGACTGCGACCTGTGTCAGCTTCGGGCACAGTGAGCACTCCTGGAAGGCGGACCACACTCATGGCTGCTGACCCAATTCACCTACATGTTCAATCCACCGATGGCCGGTGTCGCGGTCCTCATTGATCGACATCCTCCACCTCACTGCTGTTTCGCAACTGGGGTCAAATGGAAATCTGCTCGATTCCATCGTCCTGACGGTCGTCACCCCCAACGTCACCCCCAAGCAACCGGAGACGCCGTTGCAGGCTGATCCGAACGTCACCCTGATTTCATCGGTCGTCACCTCACGCCCGAACGACGTCACCCTGGCCTGATCGGTCAGCCGCCGAACGTCACCCCTGGGCGTCACCCTCCCTGGTAGACGGATCTTCGCCGGGGGGCGGGACAGACGGCGACGGGTTCGACTTCGCTGAAGTCGATCACAGGGTCCCAGCGCCACTCGTCCGGCATCAAGGGTCGCTGCGGGGCGCCGTCGCGGCGATGGCCACCTTCGGCGTCGCCTCTACCAGCTCGGCTCCATCGCCGGTCTCCGCTCCTCGCTTGGCCTTGGGCCGTCCCTTGACACCGCCGGTGCCCTGGAGTCGGGCGTCCATCGGAGCAATGCCGGGCATTGCTCCGCACAGGAGCAGAGAGCTGATCGTGACAGCGCCGGGTCCGCTTCCCACTACGTGCGTCGTGGATGGTCGAGAATCCTCACCGCCCAGGCGCCGGTGGGATGTCGCCAAGCTCGCCGCTCAGGTCGCGGCCACCCGGACCGTGCAATGTGCGGCCGTAGACGGTGCTGAGCGCGTTCACCGCTATTGACGCCGCACACGAGTAGACCACGGTTACCCCTGGATGATCGAGAGGCGCCCAGCGAGCCCGCCATGGGCGCCTGGATGACTCAGCAGCTCTGCTCCGTCATAGCGGTACGTCGATGTCCACACACCTGCATCATTGCGACGCACTGACGCATATTCGATTGGGTGTGTGTTCGTTGGCGAGCCTCGTCGTGCCGTTTGACCAGGCCATATCCGCCAGGGTGACGTTCCGGGTGACGGCCGCCCCAGATACTCAAGACCTTGAACACGATTGCAAGGGGTTCCCCTTGCCGGTGAGACGGAGGAGTCGGCGTGGCCTGGATGCGGATGATGGGAGCCGACTCTGTCGCCTACCACCGTGAGACCATCATCGAGCGCGGCGACGACTTCCCCGGCG
>JADMIJ010000186.1 GCA_015478655.1 Acidimicrobiales bacterium
GTGGTGAGTTCGAGATCGATGCGGACCCGACCGTCGGGGAAGGTCTCGGTGACGGTGCCGTTGCACCACGCCGTCTCGGACAGGAACATCGGGCGGTGGAACCAGACGTCGAGTTCGGTGAGCTCGCCGTGGTCGCCCATCCAGTCGGTGACCAGGTGCGCGAGCCAGGCAATGCGCTGGCTACCGAGGTCGATCCCGGCGGGCATGCTCAGCTGCTTGGCCATGTGCGGGTGCCAGTGCATCTCCTCGGGCACCACGGCGATGTTCGTCTCCGGGTCGCGCTTGACCGACTCGGGGAAGCGGCTGGTGAAGTTGTAAAGCACCCGGTCGGTAAGGTTGAAGAACGCCGGTGCGCCGATGAAGAACGCGGTCAGGCTGAGCAGGGTCAACGGGCCCTTGACCAGTGTTGGTAGCTTCTCCCCCGGCTGGACCTCGTCGGCGTAGCGAGGCTCCGAGCCGCGCCGATTGGCCGCCTCGGTGAGGTAGTGGCTCTCGATCCGCTCGATCTCGTCCATCGTGTAGCGGCGCGGGGTGAACGAGCCCCACTTCCCCTTCTCCGGGTCGATCGCCTCCGGCTCGATGCGCGCCGAGTTGTCGATCATCGCGCCGATTCGCTCGCCGGTACGGGCGTCGAAACACTCGTGCTTCTCGATCTGCAGGACGAACGGCCCGTCCGGGTCGGGGTGGTAGGCGCGGGCCGCGTCGGACGCCGATCGGATGTCGTCCTCATCGGCGAGCGAGTCACCGTCCACACGGTCGGTCGGGTCGACGATGCCGATCCGGGTGCTGGTGCTGCGGAAGGTGTCCCCGGGCTTGATCGGTCGGTCGAAGCGGAACTGGGCACCGGCGTAGATGGCCTGCATCCCGGGGAACCCGCCGCCCCTGCTCTTCACCGGCGATTCGCTGGGGAAGAACATCGGGGACATGAACGCCGTCCAGAGGAACGTCGGGGGCGCGATGAGGTGGCCGCGGGCAGCGTGCTCGGGGTCGTACCAGAGCGGGTTGTCGTCGCCGACCGCCATCGCGAAGTAGCGGATGGTGTCGGCGGTGATCTCGTTCCAGTGCTGGCGCGCGGGCCGCTCCTTGCCGATACCGCGCCTGGCCTGCTCGGACATCTCAGGGGTGAGTTTGAGGGTTCCCATCAGCGGTCGCCTTTCCTGGTGTCGTCCCATGGCGCGACGCGGGCTGCGTCACGGAACGCCCCCGGCCGTTGCCCGGTGTGTTTGGTGAACGCGTCGTAGAACGCCCCGATGTCCCGGTATCCCACATCCACGGCGACCTCGGCCACCGTGAGGTGGGAGTTGCGCAGCAGGTCCTTCGCGGCCTCGATCCGGACCCGGCGCAGGTACTCGCTCGGAGAGTCTCCGGTGGCGGCCCGGAACCGCCGGGTGAGCGTTCTGGTGCTCATCGTGAACCGCTGAGCGAGCCGTTCGATGCTCAAGACCTCGCGGTGGTTGCTCTCCAGCCAGTCCTGGATCTTGAGTACCTCGTCGTCGCCGTGGTAGCGCTGACCGTCGAACGCGCTGGCGGCGCTGCGGTAAGCCCGCTGGGAGTCGTTCAGCGCCCAAGCGGCGATGGATGCGGCGATCCGCGGCCCGTACCGGCGCTCGATCAGGGTGACCAGCAGGTCGCGGCCGGAATCGAGCCCGACCGCGCAGAAGATACCGCCGGCCTCGGTGATCGCCCGCTGCGGTTGCAGGTCGACCTCGGGGTGGTGTTGCCGGAAGGCGCCGGCCTGCGCGCGGTAGGTGGTGGCCAGTCGCCCGTCGAGTAGCCCGGCCTCGGCGATCAGGAACGCGCCCGGCCCGTGGCCGATCAATTCGGCCCCGCCCGCGTGACGCGCCGCCAGCCAGGGCACGACGGCGGCATTCTCCCGCGCGCCCGCGACGAGTTCGGTCCAGTAGCCGGCCACCCACACCAACGCGCAGTCGTCGATGTCGCCGATCGCGCGGTCGGCGGCCAGGGTCAGCCCGGCGCCGCACTCGACCGCCTTCCCGTCGAGGGTCGCCACGACGACCTCGTCACGATCTACGCCGAGGGTGCGGGCCGCTTCGGTCGCCGCTATGTGCAGCAACTCCTTCGCCACGACCACGCAGCTCGCCATCGCCGCCACAGGCGCGAGGACGACAAGGGTGGCCACCACATGACCCTTTCAGGTCGTGGCGGCGGGCGGGAGCGGGACACCGTGGCGGTGTCCGGTCAGACCAAGAAATTGGCTGGCGAGCCCATCGCCGCCGACGACGACGCGACCTAGCGTGGGCGGTCAGGATCTCTGAACACGTCTGATGAGGGGCTCGCCCGTGCTGGACCTCGGATTCCGGATCTTCGACGCCGACAACCACTACTACGAGACGCGAGAGGCATTCACCCGGCATATCGATCCCGCATACCGCGACCGGACCTTTCATGTGAAGCCGAACGGGGCGGGGGCGGAGCAGTGGTTCCTCGGTGACGAGCCGTTCGGGTACTTCCCGCACTGGAGCTTTGAGACGGCCGCGAGACCGGGGGCGTTGAAGGAGGTGCTCCGCAACATCAAGTCGGGGGTCATCAGCGACGAGAAGGCTGAGGTTCCGATGGACCCGGCATTCCAGTACCGCGAGCCCCGGCTGACCCGCATGGACGAGCAGCGGGTCGAATCGGCCGTCTTGATGCCGACACTCGGTGTCACGGTGGAGCACGTCATGAAACACGACGTCGGCCTGACCTATGCCAACCTGCGTTCGTTCAATGCGTGGCTGGATGAGGAGTGGGGGTTCGA
>JADMIJ010000187.1 GCA_015478655.1 Acidimicrobiales bacterium
GAAGTGCTCCCGTTTTCGACCGGCGCGCGCTCCAGGTTTCGATCAGCATTCACAGTGAGTGCGCCTTCATGGCGGAGGGGCCCGATGGCAGAGGCGGTGCGCAGGGCTGCATAGGGCGTGCGCTTTGCAGATGCCCTGATCACACTTTGGCCGTACGTGTCTGAGGCATCTCACCTGTACCGTCAATGAACGTCGACACGTGGCGCTTGTCAACGCTCGACGACATGCTACACTTATCAACGTTCGACGACATATAGACAACGTCACCGTTCGTTGACAAGGTGGTTCCCATGAAGGTCAATTCCATGCGAGACGTGGCGGCAGCCGTCCGAGGCCGCCGCAAGGACCTCGGCCTCAGTCAGGCCGACCTGGCCGCTCGCGTGGGCGTCTCCCGAGCCTGGATCAATGCAGTCGAGGCCGGGAAACCCTCAGTGGAGTTGGACCTGGTCCTGCGACTCCTCGATCATCTCGGCCTCCGCCTGGACCTTGCTAAGCCAGGAAACCTTGGCGACGTATTCAAGGGCAGGTCGGTCGACCTGGATTCCGTCCTCGACGAGTACCGCGACCGATGACGGACTCTCTGCTCGTCGTTCTCGACGAACTCATTGCCGGCACCTTGGAACGGATTCCAGGCGGGAGGCTCCGGTTCGACTACACCGAGGAGTACCGGGAGCGTCCAGGGGCGACACCGATCTCGCTCTCAATGCCGCCCCAGGTGCGATCGCATTCTGACAGGGCTATCACTCCATGGCTATGGGGGCTCCTCCCGGACAACGACGCCGTTCTGGCTCGCTGGGCTCGCCAGTTCCACGTTTCGTCGTCCTCGCCGTTCTCGCTCCTGGCAACCCAAATCGGAGAGGACTGCGCAGGGGCGGTCCGCTTCGCCCCGCCGGAAGAGATTGACCGCGTTCAGGCACGCCCAGGCGGGGTTACCTGGCTTACCGAGGACGAGGTGGGACAGCGCCTGCGGGACCTTCGCGAAGACTCGACGTCCTGGCTCGGCCGGTCCTTCACCGGGCAGTTCAGCCTCGCCGGAGCCCAGGCGAAGACGGCTCTGCTCTTCAAGGATGGGCGGTGGGGTGATCCATCCGGCTCCACCGCGACTACCCACATCCTCAAGCCGGCGGTCGCCGCGCTTGACGACCACGATCTGAACGAGCACCTCTGCCTCGACGCCGCCCGACGCGCCGGGCTGGTTGCTGCCCGGACGAAGGTCAGCCGGTTCGGGGACGAGTCCGTCGTCGTCGTCGACCGCTACGACCGGCGGGAGGTGGGGGGAGAGATCATCCGGGTCCATCAGGAGGATCTCTGCCAGGCTCTCGCACTCCCGCCGTCGCTCAAGTACCAGAATGAGGGAGGCCCAGGTCCCGCCGACATCGCCAAGCTCTTCCGCAGCGCCATGCCGCCGCGGGCTGCTGACGACGCCGTCAGGAGGTTTGCCGACGCCTTGATCTGGAACTGGCTCATCGCGGGAACCGACGCTCACGCCAAGAACTACTCCCTGCTCCTCGCCGAGGACCAGGTCCGCCTCGCGCCACTGTACGACGTCGCCTCGGCACTTCCATATGACATGCACGAGCGGAAGCTGAGGTTCGCCATGAAGATTGGCGGGGACTACCGGGTCTTCCCATACCGGAACACATGGCCCGAGGCCGCCCGGGAACTGGCTCTGGACGCTGACGCCCTTGTGGGCAGAGTTCGGGAGCTTGCCGCCAAGGCTCCAGACGTCTTTGCCGATGCCGCCAAGGCTCCAGACGTCGAAGCCCTGGGTCGCCCCTTGCCGACCCGTCTGGTCGACCTAGTCGCCGACCGGTCCGAGCGGTGCAGTCAGCTTGTTGGAGGTTCCGCTCCGACAAAGTGACGGAGTTGGCGGTGACCCCGGAACCTTTCTACCGAGGCTCCGGTGCCGATTACTTCGAGCGCGGTCGCGATCCGCCAATTGAGGTAAAGCGGCTCCAGCACCGGATCGAGGCCCTCGGGTTCGCCGTCACCATCACCGATAAGGCGGCGTAGGTTGCACCCCTGGCCATACTTGCCGGTGACCGGGTCAAGCGCGGTCGCCTCGCGCAGTCGCAGCCAGCGGAGTTTGGCGCGTCCACTGATCAGTCGCTTGGAGCCCTGTATGTGGCCAGTTCACCGTGTTCTGGGTTTGTTTGAGGGTTCCCCCTTCGGGTCCCACCCGCAAGAACCCTGTCTGGGTCTACTGTCGGTCGAACATCTGTCCTTTCGTGCCCCCTCGTCGGGCTGAGGTGCAACCCCGTTAGAAGTTCCCCTTCGGGTGGACTAGCGCGGTGGCCGGGTTGAGCTGCTCTCCGGTAATGGCCCAGGTCAGATGGACCATTCATCGGGGCCCGCTCAGGGTCAAGTGTCGCTCTCACGGCTTCAGGGCCCGGGAGATGATGCGGACGCCTGGTCATATGACAAGCCTGACGGCGTAGCGGATCCCGACCGAAGGCTGAGTCGGCTGATCAGACGGAGGCGACTTGCCGGTAGGTCGGAGAAAGCGGGATTTCGGTCGAGATCCCGCCGAGCTACCCGTCATGGAGGATCGGATGGAGCTCGAAGCTGGCGCCACCGCAGGGCATCGGCAACGTACGAGATCTCTGGAATCGAGCCGACGTCGATGCCGAGGTTCAACAGGCGGCCGGTGCTCAGCAGCACCGCGCCCGACGCGTAGAACGTTAGGGCCCGCCGCGATTTTGATTACGCGTTTGGCGTCGGCGTGAGCGTGTAGT
>JADMIJ010000188.1 GCA_015478655.1 Acidimicrobiales bacterium
AATTATTCCACTCCACGGAGGACTAGCGGTGTATTATACAAAGATCTTTAGGTGGTGGGTACACGAACCCGGCGATCGTCGCCGACACCCAGCAGAGGGTCCAGCCGGCGAACACCAGGAGAAGGCTATGGAATGTTCCGTTCTTGGCCTTGGCGGCGGCGAGTGCAAGGAGGATGCCCCACACCAGGAAACAGCCGATGCTATAGACCCAATAGTTCCGCTGCTTCAACGTGTGACTCGACTCCCTCGTTAGTCAACATGCCAAGGGTATTGCTCGGAGGAGATCATTCGTCGACGGGCGATCATCGTCCAATCAGGAGGCTGCCCCACGCGGCGACCTGGGATCCCTCCAAGTCACTTGACCGTGATGGCGATCGGCGCATAGGAGCCTTTGGGTGCACCGCGCGAATACACACAATCGGCTCCGAGCTGATACTGGCCCGGGGCCAGAGACGACGGCACGGTAACAGAGCCTGTCCAGTCAAGGGTCTGGTCCGCCGAAAGCCCTGTGTTGTTGGTGGCCCCCTGCGCTACCTCGATCTGGGGCTGGGTACGCGGTTGTGAGGTCGTATACAGGGTCAACTGGATCCACGTGCTCGGTGGCGGGCAACCCCCACCAACTGGAGTGACACTGAGCGTGGTGCCCGGACTCGCCGTGTTGGATGGCAGAACGCTGAGCTCGAACGGCGTTGTTACGGTCACGTGGACTGATGGGTAGACGAAGACCCACTTGGAAGAAGCACTTGCTTCCGGTCCGCAATAGGCCGTAAGGATCGTAGGGCCGCCCGGCAACATCGGGACAGTGCTGGTGGTGGTCCACTGACCGTCAGCCCCGACCGGCACGGGCTGAGGACCTCCCGCGAAGAAACTATAAGGGCCGAGCGGAAGGGTGCGCGTGTGATTCGCACGCTCGGACTCATCCAACGAGACTCCAACCCATTGGCCCATCGGGCAATCCGACCCGGTTACGGTCATCGGCTGACCCACCGTCAGCCGGGTCGAGCTGACAGAGAGTTTCGCGGATAAGTTCGTTGGCGGCGGCGGCGTCGCCATCGTTGATGGGACGCAACAAGGTGGTGCCGTCTGCGTCGGGTTGCCGGACGAGAGAGTCCCGCTGGTGGACTTCACAGGAGCATTACTGCGCAAGGCACCCGAAGCGCATCCGGCGAGGAAGATCCCAATCGCGAAAGAGGCGATGACCCGTTTGACGACCACGGCGCTTCCAATCTGCAGGACTCCACCCAACTCCAACATCTGAGCACATCTGGCGAGATTCTCGGCGATCTTCCTTCAGCGCGGCTCGGGCGAGTCACCCATAACGCTGGCCGACGTGTCGCCCCGATGCCGGTAGGTGGCAGGTCGATCTGGGGCCTCACCAGGGTTGAATGCGCCAGTCGGGGAGAGCCGATGACGGTCCGTGGATTATGACCCCCACCCGGTGATCTGGGATACCCAGGATCCGCCTGGTAGCAGCTGTGGCCTCAGGCGGTGGGGCTGAGAAATGTCGAGTAATGGTCTTGCACCTCACGCAACGTGAGGTCATAAGGTCATCAACATGAAGGCTCGTAGCCAGGTTGATGGGCGCAGGGTAGGAGAGGTAGCGGCGGCAACCGGTCTCACGGTCCGCACACTTCACTACTACGAGGAGATCGGTCTCCTTCCTGCCTCCAGTCGTACCGAGGCGGGGCACCGCCTTTACTCCGAAGCCGATGTCGAACGTCTGTACCGCATCTGCCTCCTACGCCGCCTCGGGTTGCAGTTGGGCGAGATCGCACACGCGCTTGACGACCCGGCATGGAATCTCCGCTCGGCCATGGTTTCCCACATGGGTGACCTCGACAGCCGGCTCGAGGCCCTGGCTCGGCTCAGGGCTCGAATAGCCGGTCTGGTGGCCTCACAAGGTGCTTCGGACAGTCCGCTCACTGATGAGTTGCTCACCATCCTGGAGGAGATGACCATGCTTGATACCACCGTCCAACGCCGTATCGCGCTACTCGTCTACCGAGATCTCGAAGCTTCTTACGACTACCTGATTCGGGTCTTCGGGCTGGGACCGGGTCAGCTCGCCCGTGACGAAGCTGGGCGAATCGTCCACGGGGAGCTGCAGGCAGGAGACGGCGTCATCTGGTTACACCCTGAGCTTCCAAGCATGGGTCTGTCATCTCCCAAAGCCGTGGGGGCGACGACGGCGTGCATGGCTGTGATGGTCGACGATGTCGATGCCCACTTCCGTCACGCTTCAGAACAGGGGGCTCCCATCGAGTATGAGCCAGTCGATCAGCCTTATGGGTACCGGGAGTACGGCGCCCGTGACAGCGAAGGACATCTGTGGTCTTTTATGAAGCCCCTTGATTGATAGCGACCGCCTCCGGTCACCCGGCCGGGCTCGATCGGGATTGCTCGTCATCCGGTGATTTCAGGTCGGTCAGCCCGAGCGCCATCGCACCGGTACAGCACCTGTGCGCTACTCCCCCCAGCCGAACTGGGCCTCGGGGACGCCTGCGGATCGCCCGTATGCCTCGGCCTGCCGATTCGTGATGTCGACAAGATCCAAAGTGAACAAAGGTGGTGCCGCTGAGCGACCGGGACTGCGATTGTGACGCCCCGAGCAGCTTGGACTTATCCAGTCGAGTAGCCGGGGGGAATCGTACCCCCCGGCTCTCACAGAACCGGACGTGAACCTCTCGGCTCATCCGGCTCTTGC
>JADMIJ010000061.1 GCA_015478655.1 Acidimicrobiales bacterium
ACGTTCGGTGGCGTCAGACCGCCTGTTGGTGCTCAATCAACGTGGCGCTCAACACCAGTCCAGGAAGGGACCGGCCAACGAGAGCAGAAGGGCAAGACAAGCCCCTCCAGCCGGCCCGATCTCCAGAACGTAAGGGATCAGCTAGCGTCGCGAAGTGACCGACAGCGACCCCGGGGCGCAACGCGTGCAGGAATGGCCGGACCACCTCTTCGCCCATGCCGGGTCAGCGCCGTCACGCCCGACCCCTGCTCCGAAGTTGTCCCGACCCGCATCCCTGTGGCGCCGATGGCTGAATGCCTCCATCCACACCGGATGGAACTGGGTGGCGAAGCACGGAGCCACCGGCCCCGGCACCTCGCAGGCGGCCCGATTCGGCGCGTTCGGGGATGGGAGCTGCCTGGCCTTCCCGCCCGGTGCCATCTTCGGTGAAAGGTGGGTCGCCATCGGGCGGGACACCCTCGTCGGCCCCTATGTGAGCATCTCAGCTGGCATGGTGCCCGACCAGCACATGGTCACCTATCCGGTGGTCCGCATCGGCGACCGCTGCATGATCGGCCGCGGCAGCCACATCGTCGGCCACTTCAATATCGAGATCGGTGATGACGTCCACACCGGCCCCTACGTCTACATCACCGATCAGAACCACGGCTACGAGGATCCCGACCAGGTCGTCCACCGCCAGTGGCCCAGCGATGTCCCGGTGCGGATCGGGGACGGGAGCTGGCTCGGGACAGGGGTGGTGATCCTTCCGGGGACCGAACTGGGAAGGAACGTGGTGGTGGGGGCGGGAGCAGTGGTGCGCGGCACCTTCCCCGATCACTGCGTCATCGCCGGCGTGCCGGCTCGCATCATCCGCCGTTATCTGCCCACGTCCGGTTGGATGAGCGGAGCGGCCGGCTCGGCGGCCGGATCGTCGAATCCAGGTGTCGCCGGCGTTGACCGGGACGGCTTGCCGACGGGATCCATCGAGGGCCCGACTCCGTCCACGTCCTCCGCACCGTCCACTGTGACGGCTCCGTCCACACCCCCCGTACCGTCCCCTCCGACGGCCCCGTCGGCTCGCCGCACCACATCAACTCCCGCGGCACCGTCCAGCCCGGTGCCCGCCAGCCCCTCCGTTCCATCCGGTCTGTCGAACGGAGCGGCGGACGCCAACGCCCCGGGCCGGCCGAGTCCGTAACGACGGACGACCTCGGATGCCTCCTCCCGACCCTGGGCAATCAGGGCCTGGGTGGTAGAGAAGTCATCGAAGTCCGGGGTTCCGCTCTCATACCCGCTGCAGACGATGATCTCGACGCCCGGCGGCAACTGCGCCAAATCGCGGGCAAACCGGGCATGGATGGAGATGAAAAGGGCGTTGAGCATGGCCTCGACGGGCCGCTTCGGTGTCGTCGGGCTATAGACCGGAGGAGCGCAGAGCAGCACCACGATGCGCGTTGCTCCGGCATCGATGGCCCGACGGATCGGAACGTTGTCCACCACCCCGCCATCGATGAACCGTTCGCCGTCGATCTCGATCGGCGGGAAGATGGCGGGCACGGCGGCCGATGCCAGAACGGCGTCCATCACGGGCCCGTAGGTGAACCAGCGCTCGCGACCGTCGGTCAGGGACGTGGCCACAACCTCGACGGGAATCACGGCATCCTCGAGGCGCTCGAAGGTGACCCCGTCTTCGATCACTGCCCGCAGGCCCGAATTGCTGTAGACCGAGTCACGCTGTTGCAGGTAGAGCCACGGTCCATGCAGCCGACTCTGGGGGTAGACGGCCTCTCGGGTCAGCCCGGTCCAGATCTCGGTCATGCGCTCGACCCCGCCTCGCGTGGGATCGCCGGCGAAGGCGACGCCGTTGACCGCACCCACCGATGACCCGTAGATCCGGTCCGGCACGAATCCGTGCTCGCTGAGTACCTGCAACATGCCGATCTGGACCGCTCCCCGGACGCCGCCCCCCGCCAGCACCAGCGCCGTGAAACCGGGCTGTTCCTCCTCGTCCAGGTCGTCGTCCTGTTCGGCCAGCCACTGAGACCGAGCCACGGAGGCACGTTGGAACGTGAAGCGGAGGACCAGGACCACCAGAACCAGCGTGACCACGACAAACAGGGTGAAGACAATGGCAAACGAGGTGTTTGCAGCGGCGAACGGCATCAGATCAAGGTTACTGGTCCGCCCTTGCCTCTCCTGATTGTGACACCCTCCGGGCACACTGACCGCATGCCTGTTGCCGAGATTGCCCGCGTTCCGAAAGGGGCGTCGGTCGATCCGGGGACAGACATCGCCATGGACGCTGGGACTTTCTCAGGCGACATCCGGAAGCCGGCGGTCATTCCCGTCCACAGGGCTACCCATGATTGGCAGCCATTGGCCGGCGCGTCCCTGCTCGAACGACTGCGGGTGACCGGGAGGCCCCGCCTCAAGGCCGATCCGGAGCTCCGGCGCGAGCTGCGCGAGGGTCTCGAGAGCGGCATCCGGTGCCAATCGCCCGGCAAGCCCACTGGCGGCCCGGATGTCGACACTGCCTCCTGTCTGTCGGCGCCAGTGCTGGTGACCAAGGACCGGCTGACCGGGGTGTTGGCGTGCGAGGCCCACTATGTCGCGGGCGAGTTCGGCGAACGTCCGCCGACCCTGGCCATGGCCTGCGGGGCGCTCATGGACGTGCTCTTCCGACAACTGATCACCGTGGGGGGCATCGACGACCCCCTGGTCGACGGGTTGGCCGCCCTACAGATCGATGACCGTCAGGACGATCTGGCCTCATGGATCGAGCGATTGTCAGGAGCCGATCGGATCGAGCTCCGAACCGAGCTCGAGCGCCAGGTCCAAGGGTTGCATCGGCGGTGGCCGAGGCTCGAGCCGGCATGGCTCCCCCGCACGCAGGAGGCAATGCGGGTCGGATTGGCCGGGGGTGCCGTCAGGCTGTCGGCCAGGGTCGACCTGGCCATCGGCACGCCGCCAGAAGGAGAGGCGTCCGTCGCCTTGGTGGAGATCAAGGCTGGTGCCAGGCGGGTGGAGCACCGGGCCGACCTCCACTTCTACGCTCTTGTGGAAGCCCTTCGGAGCCCTGCTCCCCCCTTTGTGGTGGCGACCTACTACACACGGACCGGCGAGCTGGACGTGGACCCGGTCACCGAGGAGCTGTTGGTCGCCGCCGCCCGGCGAACCGCCGCCGGAGCGCGTGCCCTGTGGAACCTGGCCCGGGGAGCAGAGCCCCGGCGGTCACCGAGCTACCTCTGCGGACGCTGCGTCCTGCTGCCGGACTGCGAGCCCGGCCGTACCCGGCCGGCGAGACCCGGCGCCGGCCGAGCGCGGCGCCCGGAGGGACGGGCGACGGGATGAGGGCCACACAACTGACCAGGGCACTGATGGCGCCGCCGACGGCCTCCGTCGATGAGACATGGCGGACCCATCTTCGTGCGCACCTCTCCTCCGCCATCACCCCGGTGGTCGAGCGACTGCCCTGCGGCGAGCAGTTGACGGTGACCCTGCCGCTCCTCCGCCAGGCCATCGCCCACCCGGATTCTCTGGCTCATGACAACGTGCCGTTCGCCTGGAAGCCCATCTTCGTCCGGCGGTCGTTGGGTCTGGCCATTGTGGATGCATGCGTGAGTGGACGATTCCGATCCCCGGCCGAAGCCGCGGACCCGGTTGCCTCCGAGGCGGTGGCGGAATGGGAGCGGACCGGTTGGCGCACCTTTCATTGGGAGCCCTGGTTGGCGGGTCTGCGACAAGGGACCCGCGCTCTGGTGTTGGCCGAAGCGGTCAGTTGGGCCACCGTCCTGTGGGCTTCGTTGGATTGGAAGGCCCTCGGTCAACGTCCCCAGATCGGAGGGGCCGACGATCAGTGGGTCTGCCCGGCTCCCCGAACCGTCCGGCTGAAAGGCCGGTCGGAGTTGCGCTTGCCTCTGGTTGGCGGGCCAGCCCGATCGTCGGAGGTCGGTCAGATCACAGCGCCGGTGGCGTTGGTGTCGGTGTCCGGTGGCAGCCCGCCCCTCGCCTGGTCCGACGAGCTCTCCTTCCTCGCCCTGGTGGCCGCCTTGCGTTCTCCGTCCCGTCCCGTCCCGGCGCGTGTGGCGGGTCTGTGGCCCGATTCTGGACATCACCTCATCGTGGAAATCGGCGAAGAGGCCCTTACGGCTGCCGCTGACCGGGTCGGAGCCACGGTATCGACAGCGGTCGAGGCCCGTCTTTCCGTGCTGGAGCGCACCTGACCTGCCACCGTCCTCGGGTGACCCGGGCGAGGGCCGTCGACGCCCGTTCCGGTCGGATCAGAACAGCGCCTTGGCCGCCTTCGCATCCGGCTTGCCCGCGGCAGTCAGGGGGATCTCCTTCACCACCAGCATCTGCCGGGGGATCTTGTACCCCGCGATGCGGGCGCGACAGTGCTCCTGGAGGCCTTCGATGGTCGGCACGGCGTGCCGTTCCTTGGGCCGAACCACAACCGCCACCCGCTCGCCGAAGCGATCATCGGGGATCCCGACCACGACGGCGTCGAAGATGTCCGGGTGGGTCTTGACCGCGGCCTCCACCTCCTCGGGAAAGATCTTCTCGCCTCCGGAGTTGATCGATGCCGATCCACGGCCGTGCACCGTGATCGTGCCGTCGGGTTCCACCGAGGCCAGATCGCCGGGGACCGACCATCGCACGCCATTTGCGTCCACGGGGAAGGTGGCCTCGGTCTTCGCCTGGTCCTTGTAGTAGCCGAGCGGAATGCGGCCGGTCCGCGCCAATCGGCCGATCCGCCCGTCCCCGGGGGTCAGGGGTCGCAACTCCTCATCGAGCACCGAGGTGTCGTCACCCATCACGAACCGAGGCCCGGTGGCTCCGTCCTCCACCGCCCCCTGGGCCCCGCTCTCGCTCGAGCCGAACCGGTCCATGACCATGACGTTGGGAAGCTGCTTCCTGAGCTCGTCCTTGACCGTCGATGACAGCATGGCGCCGCCAGACCCGACGATGAGCAGTGATGACGTGTCGTACGTCCCCGGCGGTGCCTCGGCCAGGGCCTCGGCCAGCGGTCGGGCCATGGCGTCGCCGACCAACCCGACCGAGACCACCCGCTCGTCACCGATCAGCCGGCAAAGCCGGTCAGGGTCGTAACGATGATCGATGTAGAGCACGGCTGTGCCGGCCATCATGAATGCGTTCCACATGACCCACTGGGCGTTCCCGTGCATCAGCGGACCGACCACCAGCATCACCGCCCGGCTGGTGTCATCCGGGTTGAGCCGCCCGGCGAGCTCATCGGGGTGGGTGATGGGTGGTGCGCCCCACCCCCCGCCGCCCATGGCGGCGAAGAAGATGTCCTCCTGGCGCCACAGCACTCCCTTGGGCATTCCGGTGGTTCCACCCGTGTAGAGGGCATAGATGTCGTCCGGCGATCGAGGCCCGAACCCACGGCCCGACCCGCCGGCCGCCAGCGCCACCTCGTAGGAGGTGGCGGTCAGCCCGCCGCCGTCGTGCTCGGACCCGTCCTCGACGACCACCAGGTGGAGCGGTGTGGTCGGCTCGTGACCGTCGAGGGACTGGGCCACCAGCGGCCAGAGGTCGCGCTCGAAGACCAACACCTCGAGGTCGGCGTTCTCGATGACGTAGCGGAGCTCGGGCGCGACGTAGCGGAAGTTGAGGTTGACCGGGACGACCCGTACCTTGTAGCAGCCGATCATGGCCTCCACCCACTCGGCCCGGTTGTAGGCCAGGATGCCGACGTGCGCGCCGGCGGCGATGCCGAGCGAGCCGAGGTGGTGGGCGAAGCGGTTGGCCCGTTCGTCGAGTTGGCCATAGGTGAGCCGGACGCCACCGGCCACCAGGGCCAGGCGGTCGGGGACCGTGTCGACCACGAGTTCGAACAGATCGGCCAGGTTGAACTCCCTCGCACTCATGGTGCCTCTCCTCGTCTCCGGCGCACGGGTGTCCTGGGCGCAGACCGGCCAGATGGTCAGGGCCCCGAACCTAGGATGCTGCAGTCGAACGGACACTCTGTACCACGTCCCGCCGGGGCGATGAAACATCGGGTGGCCGCGATCCGAGCCAAAGGGAGTGCAGCAGTGAGTGAGACCGACCGTAGGAGCGGGATCGCCGGCTGGTCGGCGCTGGTCACCGGCGGCGGTACCGGCATCGGACTCGGTGCTGCCACGCGCCTGGTCCGGGACGGCGCCCACGTGACCATCTGCGGGCGGACCGAGGAGACGCTGCGCTCGGCGGTGGCCTCATTGGAGGCGACGGCGTCGGCGACTTCGTCGGCGGCCGGCCCTGGGACCGCAGGCGTCCCCGCCGGCGTCCCCGGGGGGTCTGCCCGCTATGTGGTGGCCGATGTCACCGTGGAGGAGCAGATCGCCGCCGCCATCTCGTCGGCGGCGTCCGACCGGGGCCGGCTCGACATCCTCTTCGCCAATGCCGGGGGAGCGGCCCACATGGGCCCGATCGCCGACGCCGCCCTCGACCAGGTGCGGGCGACCGTCGACCTCAATCTCATCGGCACCTTCCTCTGCATCAAGCACGGCGCACCCCTGATGGCGGCCGGGGTGGGGACGGGTCCCGACGGGGGCGCAGCGCCTGGGGGCTCCATCATCGGGATGTCCTCGGGAGCCGGGCACTTCCCTCACCGCTACCTGTGGGCCTATGGGGCGGCCAAGGCCGGCATCGACATGCTGTGCAAGTACGCGGCGGAGGAGTTGGGCCGTTCCGGTATCCGGGTCAACACCGTGCAGCCGGGGATCGTCGACGACGAGTTGATGGCGCCGATCACCGCCGGGGGGCCACTGCTCGACGACTATCTGGCGGAGATGCCGATCAGCCGACTGGGGACGGTGGAGGACATCGCCTCGGCGGTCAGGTTCCTGGCCGGTCCGGAGTCGTCGTGGATCAGCGGCGAGAGCCTGGCCGTGGACGGCGGGCACCATCTGCGTCGTGGGGCCAACTACGGGTTGCTGTTCGGCGAGTAGTCCCGGTGGCGGCGGGCCGAGGCCGCCGCACGGGCGGTGGCGTGGGGATTTGGCTAGTGTCCCTGTGCTAGTCGAGGTGCCGAACGGGAGGGATCTCGTCGGGGGTTGCACGTCACGCTCGCCGCCGGGGCCTGTGGCCGGGTGCGTCGTGGGTGCGAGACAGTGACGATCGGGGGGAACGTGGCGCACGACGGACACACCATTGGGGTCTCGAGCCGACGGAGGAGTGCCCGGCATTCGCTCGGTGTCGCATCCCTGGCCTGCATCGTCGTTTCCCTCGCCGTTGGCGGGAGCGTCGGGGTGGGGACTCACGCCGCCGGCGCCGCAACCGCCCCACTGACGGCCGCTGTCGTGCCCACCGTGCTCACCGATCCGACCGGCGGCAACCACACGTACCGCCACGGAGCCGTCCCACGGATCGTGTCGTCCATCCCGGCGCCGGCCAGCGCCAGTCCTCGAGCGCTCCCCGCCATCCTCGCTCCTACCGCCTCGACCAAGCTGCTGGCCTACGGGGGCGGGCTCACAGCCGGCGGCCTGGTCAATGCCGGGGTGACGACGGGGCCGCCACGGGTGTACCTGGTGTTCTACGGCAGCCAATGGGGTAGTGAGGGCACCAACGGCGCGGGCTATGCGACCTTCTCCCACGACGCCGCCGGACTGGCCCCTGCGCTCCAGACCCTCTTCGCCGGACTGGGCACCAACGGCGAGCAGTGGAGCAACATCGTCACCCAGTACTGCGACGGTGTGGCGGTCGGGGCCACCTCATGCGCGGGATCCAGCCAGAACGTCCCGTATCCGACCGGCGACGTGCTCGCGGGTGTCTGGTACGACGCTTCTCCGGCGGCCACCAACGGGGCCCAGGCCGGGGCCACCGGGCATCAACTGGCGAGCGAGGCCGAGGCCGCAGCCATCCACTTCGGTCATTCCGACCAGGCATCGAACCGGAACACCCAGTATGTCGTGGTCTCGCCCACCGGAAGCAATGCCGACGGTTGGAGCGACCCGGTCAACGGGTACTGCGCTTATCACGACGACACCCATGACGCCAGCATCAGTGGGGGCGGTGCGGTGACCGGCCCCATCGTGGCCTTCACCAACATGCCCTACGTTCCCGATGCCGGGGCGGCCTGCGGAGCCGGTTCGGTCAACAGCCCGGGGGTGCTCGACGGTGCCACCGAGGCGGCCAGCCACGAGTACGCCGAGACCCTCACCGACCAGTTCCCGGAGGCCAATCCCCCCGGCGGCTGGTCGACCAGTGCCGGCAAGGAGATCGGCGACCTCTGCGCCTACATCGCCGCTCCCCGTGCGGGCACCTCCTACGACCTCCCCCTGGCCACGGGATCGGTGGCCGTGCAGGGCTTGTGGTCCAACAGTGCCAAGCGAGGCCGGGGCGGGTGCGTCCAGAGCACCGGACCAGCACCAGCCATCGCCTCGGTGTCCCCGGCGTCGGGCCCGAGGGGCTCCTTGGTGACGGTGACCGGCACCGGACTGAGCGGGGCCACACGGGTCACCATCAACAGCAAGCGGGCCGCCATCATCTCGGATACGGCAACCCAGATCGAGGTGACAGTTCCGGCGCGCGCCACCAGTGGTCCGATCACCGTTCGCACCCAGGCCGGGACTGCCGTCAGCGCGTCGGTCTTCACCGTGACCTGAGGCCGGGCGGAGCCCCGACCGCAGTGGTTCGGATGATGCTGGGGTTCCCATGATTCTGGCCGCCCCGGACAAGTTCCGCGGAACGGTGACCGCCCGCCAGGCCTCCGAGGCCATGGCCCGAGGTGTCGTGTCCCGTGGGGGGTCGGCTGACCAACTTCCGTTGTCGGATGGGGGAGAGGGCTTCATCGACGTGCTCGACGTCCTGGGAGGAACCCGGGAGCGCGTCCAGGTCTCGGGACCGCTGGGCGTGCCGACCGGGGCCGACTACCTCCGGGTCGGCAGCATGGCCGTCCTCGAGATGGCCCACCCGTCCGGCCTGGTTCTGGCCGGCGGCGCCGAGGGCAACGATCCGGTGGCGGCAACAACCCGGGGTACGGGCGAGCTCATGGTTGCCGCGGCCCGGTCACTGGGCCGCCACCCCGGAGCACCCGTCAACCACGCGCCGGCCGCCGCGCCCTCCCATGACCGACAGCCGACGGGAACGGTCGTGATCGGGCTCGGCGGGTCGGCCACCACCGACGGAGGTCTGGGGGCGTTGCGACGCATCGAGGAACTGGGTGGTGTGGGAGGAGTGGAACTGGTGGGCGCCTGCGATGTGACGGTGGGGTTCATCCAGGCGGCGAAGCAATTCGGCCCCCAGAAGGGGGCCAATGAAAAGCAGGTGGTCGAGCTGGAGGAACGCCTTCGACGGTTGGCCGAACAGTACGAGGCCGAGTACGGCGTGGATGTCCGGGCGGTGGAGGGAGCGGGTGCGGCCGGCGGGCTCGGCGGTGCGATCGTGGTACTGGGTGGGCGCCTGCGGCCCGGGTATGCGGTGGTCACCCGGTTGGTCGGGTTCCGCGACGCGCTGGAGCGGAGTTCGTTGGTGGTGACCGGCGAGGGCGGACTGGACTCGTCGTCGTTCTCCGGCAAGGTGGTGGGTTCGGTCGTGCGGGACGCAGCGGAGGTCGGGGTCCCGTCGCTGGTGGTTGCCGGGCGAATTGCCCCGGAGGCGGTCGGGATGGCGGAGCGGCTCGGCTCCGAGGTGGTGTCCCTGAGCGAACGGTTCGGTGAGGTCGCCGCCATGACGGACACCTCGCGGTGCATCGAGATCGCCGTGGCCGAGCATCTGGACGCCATGGGGTCACGGATAACGGGTGATGAGTGACTGATGACTGAGGCCGGGTGAGACGATGGTGGGTCCGGGCAATCAACAGAGAGGACCCCTGATCGACGAGCGGACCACCTCGGAGTGGATGTTCCGTCTCGGGCCGGTCCGGCCTCAGTCACCCGCCCAACAGCCCAGGATGACGATGCCGACGGTGACGGCGATGGCACCGGGGTTGGTCGGAGGGTTCCCGAACTGCGGTGGAAGTCCAGAGGCGTCCACCAGCAGCACCTTGTAGTCCTTGCGGACCACGACGGACCCGTTGGTCGTCTGATACGCGCCTTGACCGAGGTTGCCGAGTGGCCGCGCCACTCCCAACTGCGTGCCGAGCGACTTGTAGTAGGCGGTCGTCTCCGCCACGCTGGAGAGTTCCTTCACTGAGATGGTCACGGTGGCGCTCGGATAGACATAGCGGCAGGTATAGAGGTGGTCTGAGCAGGTCGGCGTCGTGACGGTGGCCTTCTCCCCCAGGGCCAGGCCTACGTCGTGGGGCGCCTCGCTGGCGCAGACCATCTTGGACACCTGGGAGGGATATCGCCCTGCCGGCAGGGGCCTCGTCGTCGCCGTGGCCTGCGGGCTCGAACCGCAACCGGCGGCCACGACCAGGACAGTCACCAGGGCGACTACCACCGGAGCAACACCGAGCTTCGCCGCTCTGGCCGTTACCATGCCGGCGACCAGGACCCGGGATCGTGCCGAGCTGTCATTCGAGGCCGGCGGGCAGGTAACCAGCCGGCAACCGTAGGGATGTGTTCTCTGTCAATGGGTACCCTGCCCCGAGTCGTCATTGTCGCGTCGCGGGCGCTCTTGAATGCTGCTGAAGACACCGAAACGATAACCCATGGCGAAGCCGTCCTATCGGCGGGCCGGTCCGGAGACCGGTCGGCCGCAGCTGATCAGTTGACCCTCTGCTACCTGGACATGCCGCCCGCGCCCGCCACGACGAGGAGGGCGACCACCGGTGATGTCGACGGGGCCCTCATGAATCCCTCTCGAGATGGCGGATGACCCGAGCCGGATTGCCCACCGCCACCACGTTCGGGGGAATGTCCCGGGTGACCACGGCGCCTGCGCCGATCACCGAGTCCTCGCCGACGGTCACACCGGCCAGGACGATGGCACCGCCTCCGAGCCAGACATTGTCGCCGATGACAATGGGTCGACCGGACTCCCATTTGGAGCGTCGAGCTTCAGCGTCAACAGGGTGGGTCGCCGCCAACAGTTGGACGTTCGGACCGATTTGCACGTCGTCACCGATCACGATGGGAGCCACATCGAGTACCACCAGGCCGAAGTTCGCGAACGTCCTGGCTCCGACCCGCAGGTTGTAGCCGTAGTCACAGTAGAAGGGTGGCCGGAAGTTGCTCTCCGGTCCGAACGCCCCGAGCAACTGGTCCAGGATCCGGGCCCTGTCGGCCGGCTCGCGTGCCAGCCCGTCGTTATAGTCCTCGAGCACCTCCATGGCGTGCAGGTGCCCGGCGATGAGCTCCGGATCATCGGCCATATAGGGTTCGCCGGCGACCATTCGCTGGCGCTGCGTCCTCTCGTCCCTGCCCGTTCCGGAGTCGGCCACCAGGTCAGTCTGCCCGACGGCGGGCGGCGGCCGAGATGATTGGGGACGGCACGTCGGGGCCAACCGGTGGGGAGGGCGGTCCTAGGCTTGGAGGGAGCCGGTTGGCTCAGGCCGGCGATGGGCGCTCTCACGGGGCGGCGACCATCCGGACTGACGAGGAGAACCGACAATGGACAAGCACACAACGACACCGGACACCGTTCCTGCCGTCACCCTGAACGACGGGCGGACGATCCCGCAACTCGGATTCGGGGTGTTCCAGATTGCCCCTCGGGACACGGCTGCAGCCACCGCCCAGGCCTTGGAGGTCGGCTACCGGCACATCGACACCGCCGAGATGTACGGCAACGAGAAGGAAGTCGGTCAGGCGGTGGCCCGGTCAGGACTCGACCGCGCCGACGTGTTCGTGACCAGCAAGCTCAACAACGGCTATCACCGGCCTGACGATGCCCGCAAGGCCTTCGACCGGACGCTGGGCGAGCTGGCCTTCGACTACGTGGACCTCTTCCTCATCCATTGGCCCCTCCCGACCCTGTACGACGGAGACTTCGTCTCGACATGGGAGACCCTCATCGAGTTCCACCGAGACGGTCGAGCCCGATCAATCGGTGTCTCGAACTTCCAGCCCCACCACCTCGAGCGCCTCCGTGCCGAGACGGGCCACGTCCCCGCCGTGAACCAGATCGAGGTCCACCCCTACCTGGCCCAGGACGACGTCCGCCAGTACGACGCCGATCATCAGATCGCCACCGAGGCGTGGTCTCCGATCGCGCAAGGCTTGGTCCTCGACGATCCGACCATCGGCGCCGTGGCCACCGAGTTGCGCAGGACGCCGGCACAGGTGGTGCTGCGCTGGCACATCCAGCGCGGCGACATTGTCTTTCCCAAGACCGTGTCGCCCGCCCGCATGCGGGAGAACCTCGAGCTCTTCGACTTCGAGCTGGATGCTGACGGGATGCGCGCCATCACGTCGCTCAACCGGGACGAACGCACCGGACCCGACCCCGACACCTTCGACTACATCCCGGCCTGACAAGGACCCGGGCACTCGGGATCCCCGCCCTGGAGTGGTCTTGCCGATGCGCCCCGTCGTAGGCGGACGGGAGTGCTAGGCGAATTCGAAAGCCGCAGGGTCGGGCACCTCCATCGCCTGGCGGAACCGCACGAATGACCACGGCCACACGGCTGGGAGTCCACGGTCATCGAGATACCAGCTGCGACAGCCGGTGACCCACACCGTGTGCTGCGCCGCCTGCTCGCGGGCACGCTCGAATTCAGCCAGCGCCTCGTGGGTGGCGGAGACCTCGCGGCAATCGCCGGCCCGGATGCGCTCGACCAGTTGCAGGATGTATCGGACCTGGAGCTCGGCCACCTCGATGAGTGAGAAGTTGCCGACGGGCCCGTTCGGTCCGTTCACCATGAAGAAGTTCGGGAACTCCGGCATCGAGATCGAGAGGTACGCCGCCGGTCGGGGGTCCCAGGCCTCGTCGAGGGTGAAGTCATTGCGTCCGACGAGGCTCATGGGGCGCATGAAGGCGTCCGCCTTGAAGCCCGTCGCCAGCACGAGGACGTCGAGCTCGTGGAGGCGGCCGTCCGTGGTGCGGACTCCTCCGGGCTCGATGCGCTCGATGTCGTCGGTGACCAAATCGGCGTTGGGGCTCTGGATGGCGTCGTAGAAGTCAGGCGAGAGGATCAGGCGTTTGCACGCGGCGCGGTAGGTGGGGCGCAGTCTCTCGCGCAGGTCTGGGTCGTGCACGTTGTCCTCGAGGTTGGCGAGGCAGGCCCGCTCGATCATCTTGATCTCGGCCGACTCCGAGTCGACGACCGCGTTGGAGAACAGATCGAACAGATCCGACAGGCTCTGGCGCCCCTCCGACAGCAGGTCGGGGTGCTCACGAAGCTCGGTCCGCTCCTCATCGGAGTAGGCAGGATTTTCCTGCGGCATGATCCACTGTGCCGTACGCTGGAACAGCGACAACCGTGCCACCCGGTTTGCCAGTGCCGACACCATCTGCACCGCTGTCGATCCGGTGCCGATGATTCCGATGCGTGCACCATCGATTTGCACACTGTCATCCCAACGGGAGCTGTGGAACATCGTTCCCTTGAAGGTGTCGATCCCTTCGATGACGGGGTAGTTGGGGTGATGGAGCACGCCGGTGGCGGCGATGACGACGTCGACCTGGTCGCGGTGGCCCGAGGCCGTGGTCAGATGCCACCGGCCCTCCGAGAACACGCAGCCCAGGACCTGGTCACCGAAGCGGACGCGTTGCGTGACGCCGTTCTCCCGTGCGATGCGCTCAAAATAGGCGCGGATCTCCGGACCGGGAGCAAAGCGGCGGCTCCACTCCGGCGTGAGAGCGAAGGAGTAGGAGTAGAGATGGGACGGCACATCGCACGAGAGACCCGGGTAAGTGTTCTCCCGCCAGGTGCCGCCGACCCGATCCGCCTTCTCGTACACGGTGACGTCGGTGAATCCCGCCTCGGCCAGCTTGATGGCACTGAGGATGCCGGCCATCCCGGCCCCGATGACCGCGCATCGCAGCTGGCGTGGCCCCGTGTTCATGGCAGCGAGTCCAGCACATCGTCGGTGGACCTGGCGAGATGCTCACCGCGGCAGCGGCCGAGCCGCGCCGTCGGCCCGGGACATCGGACTTCCTATCGCGGCTTTGGTGACGTCATCCTGCGGACAGTGGTCAGTCCGTACAGGGCCGAAGCCATGAGCAACAGGCCTCCGAGTCCGGCGCTGGCCGGGGCCCAGGCGGCGACGGGGAGGGTGGCGACCACCGCCCCCGGCCCGACCACAAGAGCCGCCCCGAGTGCCCGATCCGAGTTCAGGGAGAGCAGCCGGCCCATCCACCAGAACAGCACGCCGAGGGAGATGACGATGAGCGGTGTGGCCAGGGCGGGACGGTGGAGCGCCGAGGCGATGGCAGCCACGGCCACACTGATCGCCAATTGGCCGATCGTGGCCACTGTCAACATCCGCTCGATCGATCTCGCTGCGGGCCCGGTCGGTCGGCGGCCGAGGCCCCGGGTGGACCACCCGCCCACCGCGACCACGGTGGCGGCCGCGACGATCCCGGCTGCGGCCAGGACCGATCGACCGGGCACGCTCGTGGCCAGGACGGCTCGGGCCAGCCACCACCCGGCGAATCCGGCTTGGACCAGCGAGCCAACTCGGCTCACCCGGACCGCCCACCCTTGACGAGCCGCGACGGTGGCCCGCGGCCAGGTCCATGGCGGAGCCGACGCCGGCAGGAGAGGGCCCCGTGGCCATTGCCGCGGACGTGGTCATACCGCCACCGATTCCCCGACCCGCGACTGATCCCGACCCCTCCACCAGCGCACCGTGGCCAGGGCCGCCCGGTCGAGGGGGGTCGGCGGCACGCCGAAGGTCTCCGTGAAGGCGGTCGACTCCATGACGAAGGGCCTCTCGAATTGGTACTGGATCTCGCCGAGCTCGCGCATCCCCGGCGACACGAAGCCGAGGGAACGCAAGGCCCAGTTGGGCAGGCCCACCACCTTGGGTGCCGGGACGCCGGCGGCGTCGGCGAAGGCCTCCACCATCTGGCGCTGGCTGCAGGCGGCACCGCTGGGCACGTGCCAGGCGCGTCCCCAGGCCCGCTCGTCCGTGCCCAATACCACCAGGGCGCGGGCCACATCGTCGACGTAGGTCCACGTGTGAGCCACCTCGGGGTCACCCAGCACCCGGACGGTCCGCCCGCTGAGGACCCGGGGCACGACCCGGTCGGCCAAGTGAGCGGTGTCGGTGAATCCCGGCCCGAAGTAGTCCGAAGCCCGCGCCTCGGTCACCCGCACCCGACCGGCCCGGTGGGCCGCCAGGGCGTCCAGCCACATGGTGGCCCGGATCCGGCCCTTCTTGCCCGGCGCCGCCAGTGCCCCGTCCTCGCTCATGGGACCGTCGACCGGCCCGTAGCCATAGAGGTTGGACATGGTGACGAGCACCACGCCTGCCTGCTCGGCCGCCCGCAGCATGCTGGCTGCCATCGGGGGCCATTCGGTAGCCCACCGCGCATAGGAGGAAGGGTTGGCGCAGTTGTAGAGGGCGTCAGCCCCCTGGCACAGTCGTGCCAGGGCCGCGGTGTCGGTGGCGTCGGCGACCACCCGCTCGATCCCGTCGTGTTCGGCTCCGCGTCGGTGACGGGAGACGAGGCTCACGCGGGTGGCCCTGCTCGGCCAGGAGGAGGGGCGGTTGCCGACCCCACGGTTCCTGCTCCGACGATGACGTGGTCCATGGTGACTCCTCTGGGCTGGGTCCTCGACGTGAGCAGTGCTCTCTGTTGTGATCATTATTCGCGCCCACCACCTTCAAAGTCAAGAGCAGTGCTCACAATCGCGTGTGTTGCTCTCGCCAATGTGGCAGACTCGGTGGATGGGAACGACCATTGCAACCGCCCGGGCCAGGGCACGAGCCGAGGTGCGGGCCGAGATCGTCACTGAGGCTCGTCGCCAACTGGCGGTCGAAGGAGCTCCCGCCCTCTCGCTCCGGTCCGTCACCCGCCAGCTCGGTATGGCCTCCTCGGCCGTCTATCGCTACTTCCCGTCCCGTGACGAGCTGCTCACCGCCCTCATCGTGGAGGCCTACGACGGTCTCGGCGCGGTGGCCGAGACGGCGGCGGCGGCCGGCGGTCAGGCCTTCGAACGCTGGCGCACCGTGTGTCGGGCCATCCGCGGCTGGGCCCTCGAGAACCCGCACGAATACGCGCTGATCTTCGGCTCACCAGTCCCGGGCTATGAGGCCCCTGCGCTGACGGTCGGCCCGGCCAGTCGGGTCACCCTGGTCCTGGCCGGACTGCTCGTCGACGCCCACCGTGCCGGAGAGCTCACCGACGTCGACGCCGGGCCACTGTCTCGTGCCATGTCGGTCGAGGCCCTCCGGTTGGCCGACCTGGCCCTGCCGGACGTACCCCTGGCCACCGTGGCCGGAGGACTGGTGGCATGGACTTCGCTGTTCGGGCAGATCAGCTTCGAGCTCTTCGGACAGCTCAAGGGCATCGTGGAGCAACCCGAGGTCCTCTTCGAGCACGCCATCATCGTCACCGCCGGGCTCCTGGGCTTGCGACCCGGCCAGCTGCCGGGTCCCGTGGCGGCGCAGACCGAGCCGTGACATCGTCCCGGCGGAGGCGATCGGCTTAGGATTCGCTCATGAGCACGCCGACCCTCGCCCAGCAGGAACGGGGGCACCTGTGCGATCTCTTCGTCGAACTCGGCCCCGAGGCCCCGACCCTGTGTGCGGGATGGGACGCCGCCGACTTGGCTGCCCATCTGGTGGCTCGGGAGCGCCGGCCCGACAGCGGCCCCGGCCTGGTCTGGCCCCCGCTCGCCGGCCACACCGACCGAGTTCGCCTGTCGGTGCGCGACCGCACCCCGTGGCCGGAGCTGGTCGAGACGGTGCGCCGCGGCCCACCGCTGCTCCTCCGCCCCTTTGACGGCCCGATGAACACGATCGAGCTCTTCATCCATATCGAAGACGTCCGACGGGCGCAGGCGGAGTGGGAGCCCCGCCCGCTCCCCACGGAGCTGGCCGACGCCCTGTGGGCGCGAGTGGGTGCGGGGGCGATGGCAAAGCGGATCGCCGGGACCGTCGAGCTCGCATCCCCCGGACACGGCACCAAGGAGAGCGGTAGCGGCCCGCGCGTCGTCATCAGCGGCGATCCCGGTGAGCTGACCTTGTTCGGCGCCGGTCGGCAAAGTGCAGCACGGGTGGAGATGACGGGCGACACCGAACTGGTCGCCCAACTGCGGACCGCCTCGCTCGGCATCTGATCCCCATTCGTGGGAACCGGCGTCCCTTGGGCACGCGGCTCCCCGACCGAACGGTCAGTGTCGACCCGGCCCGAACCGCGACGAGTGGCCTAGCGTGGTCCCATGCACCACCGCGCCGCCGAACACCGCTATGACGGGATGGAGTACCGCCGATGCGGGCGCAGTGGGCTCAAGCTCCCGCTCGTCTCCCTCGGGCTGTGGCAGAACTTCGGCGACGCCCGACCGCCCGGCGAGGTGGACGAGATGCTCACCCGGGCGTTCGACCTCGGCGTGACCCACTTCGACCTGGCCAACAACTATGGGCCGCCCTACGGGGCGGCGGAGTCCAGCGTGGGCCGAGTGCTCAATGGATCCCTGGCTCCGTACCGAGACGAGCTGGTCATCTCGACCAAGGCCGGCTACGACATGTGGCCGGGCCCCTACGGCGACGGCGGCTCGCGCAAGTACCTGCTGGGCAGCCTCGATGCCAGCTTGGCGCGCACGGGTCTCGAGTACGTGGACATCTTCTATTCCCACCGGTTCGACCCGGAGACGCCGCTGGAGGAGACCATGGGGGCGCTGGACACCGCAGTGCGCCAGGGAAAGGCGCGCTACGTCGGGATCTCCTCCTACCCGCCGGAGCAGACGGAGGCGGCCGCCGACATCCTCTTGCGCCTCGGCACCCCGTTGCTCATTCACCAACCCCCGTATTCGATGTTCAACCGCTGGATCGAGCACGGACTCCTGGACGTCTTCGGTCGCCTCGAAATCGGTTGCATTGTCTTCTCCCCGCTGGCACAGGGGCTGCTCACCGACCGGTACCTGGACCGCGTGCCGCCCGGCTCGCGGGCCAGCCGCCCCGGAACGCTGGACCCCGCTCATCTCGGCGACGACGTCCTGGCCAGGGTGCGGGCCCTCCAGGAAGTCGCCGGGCGACGCAACCAGACCATGGCGCAGATGGCGCTGGCCTGGACGCTGCGGGACGACCGGGTCACATCCACGCTGATCGGGGCCAGCAGTGTGGCCCAGTTGGAGCAGAACGTCGCCACCATCGGGACCCTGGGATTCTCCGACGACGAATTGGAGGAGATCGAAACGGTGCTGCGCCCGGCGTGATGGGCATCCGGAGCCGCACAGCCACCGCCCGAAATGCCCTCGGACCGGGGAGTTCCTAGACTCGTCCCCACAAGAGGACAGGGCACGACCTGCGAACGAGCGCTCGGGGAGCGCTCCCGACGGCAATCGAGGACCGCACCGCTCGTTCCGACGGGCCCCGGGGGAGAGACGATGGTTGGGATCTGTGACGGGAGCGGGGTGACGGGGAGCGTCGCCAGTCGAGGTGTCGAGCGAGGCCGCGCTGTGGAGTTCGCCCGATCTGCCATACCGGGTGCGAGACCCGCACCCGCTGGTGACATGATGGGAGGAAGCAGCTGATGGTGACGGCAGGTATTCCGCACCCGGCCTCCGACTCCGACGTGGCAACGACGTTCAAGATCGTCCACGACCACGCCGAGCGCATCTACCTGTGGGACTACGAGCGGTGCCGGACCCAGTTGGTCACCCTGTACAACAAGGCCATGGGCTCCCAGTGGAACAGTGTCGCCGATCTGGACTGGGACACCGACGTCGACCCCGAGCGACTGGTCGACCACGACGGCCCGATGATGCAGGTGGTCCGACTCGCTTCCGATGAGCCCGGCTCGCCCATCGCCAGCTGGGGCGATCGGGAGTTCACGGCACTGGGCGTCGAGATGTTCAAAGCGTCAATCAGTCAGTTCATGCACGGCGAACAGGGGGCCATGCTCACCGCGGCCAAGATCGTCGAGACGGTGCCGTGGATCGATGCCAAGTACTACGCGGCCACCCAGACGATGGACGAGGCCCGGCACACCGAGGTGTTCGCCAAGTACCTGGACCTGAAGGTGGGAGAGGCCTATCCGATGAGCCCGTACCTCGAGGAGCAGATCACCGCCCTGCTCGAGGACAGCCGGTGGGACATCGCCTATCTGGGGATGCAGATCGCCATCGAGAGCCTGGCTCTGGCCGCCTTCGGGGACATGCTCCGCCGCACCACCGAGCCCCTGTTGCGCAAGCTGCTGCGCTATGTGATGTCGGACGAGGCCCGCCACGTGGCCTTCGGGGTCCTGACCCTCAAGGAGTTCTATGCAGGACTCAGCGACCCCGAGCTGAAGGAGCGTCAGGAGTTCCTGCTCGACAACACGCTGCGCAACCGGTCGAGATCCACGACGCCCGAGGTGTGGGAGCGGCTCGGCGTCAATCTCCACGCCCTCATGCCCCATCTGGCCGCCGCGGCCGGCACGATGATGACGAGCCCCTACGCCGGATTCCAGCGCGGGTTCTTCGCCAAGCTGGTACCCAATGTGGGCAAGCTCGGGCTGCTCGACGCCAATCGCGGCTACCTGCGGGAACGCTGGGGTGAGGCCGGCCTGCTCCAGTTCGAGCACGAGGCGGACACGCTCTCCGACTACGACTCCTACGACGAGGTGGCCAAGGATCGGGCCCGGTCGTGAAGGTCGACCCGGACGGAGCAGGTTTCGACGAGGCCCGTCTCGAACGGATCACCGGGCACTTTGCGGACCGGTACGTGGACACGGGCAAGATCCCCGGCTGTCAGATCGCGGTGGCCCGCGGGGGGAGGCTGGCCTACGCCAAGTCGCTGGGCCTGATGGACCGGGAGCGATCCAAACCGGTCGAGGACGACACCGTTTGGCGCATCTACTCGATGACCAAGCCGATCACCTCGATCGCCCTCATGCAGCTCTACGAGCAGGGGATGTTCCAACTGACCGACCCGATCCACCGCTACATCCCCGAGTGGCGTGGCCTCAAGGTGGGCGAGCTGCAGTCCGACGGATCCTTGCGGATGGCCGACCCCCTCCGGCCGGTCTCGGTGCGCGACGCGCTCACCCACATGACCGGTCTGGCCGGGAGCCTGTTTCCCGGCCATCCGACCGACGACGGGTTCAACGAGGCCTTGCGCGCCAACCGTCGGGGCATGACCCTCGAAGGATTGTGCTCGCTCCTCGCCGACTACCCGCTCAAATTCCAACCGGGTGCACACTGGAACTACGGGCTCTCCACCGACGTCTGCGCCCGGTTGGTGGAGATCCTCTCGGGCGAGCCCTTCGACCGCTACCTCCTCACCCACCTCTTCGAGCCCCTCCAGATGGTCGACACGGGCTTTTCGGTTCCTGACGCCTCGGCCGATCGATTCGCGGCCTGCTACGGCTATCAGGCAGGTGTTCCACCCCTGCTCATCGACGACCCTGAGCGGAGTTCGTATCGCCGACAGCGCTCGTACCTCTCGGGTGCCGGTGGCCTGGTATCGACCTCGGGCGACTATCTCCGCTTCTGCCAGATGTTGCTCAACCGGGGTGAGCTCGACGGGCGCCGCATCATCGGTCGCAAGACCCTCGAGCTGATGACCTGCAACCATCTTCCCGAGGATGGGGACCTGGCCCAGCTGGCCAACGGCGGCTTCGGCGAAGCCGAGTTCACCGGCGTGGGATTCGGGCTCGGGTTCGCCATCGGCAAGGGGCCCGGAGCCACCGCCGCGGCGGGGTCGGTCGGCGAGTATTACTGGGGCGGAGCGGCCAGCACCGCGTTCTGGGTCGATCCCTCCGAGGGCGTCACCGTGGTGTTCATGACGCAACTCATTCCGTCCATCTCCTACCCCTTCCGATCCCAGCTCCGCGCCTTGGTGTACCAGGCCCTGACCGACTGAGGTGCCAGCGGGCGGTTCGGGCGGGTACCAGCCCGGGCTGGCCGGCGGGCTCACCATCGGCAGGTGAGGCATTGCTCCTGACGACCGTCGGCTCGTCGGGGTGCCATCATCGATGAATGACCGAGGCCGAGGGCTCGCCGCCGTCGAAGCCGCGGCCCCGACCCCGGCTGAGGCGTTCGGCGCCTGAGGCGCAGCTCGACCAGGCCGACGACGGCCAGGTCGACGGCGACCTCCCGTACACCCCGGGGAGTGCCCGGGGCGCGCTGAGCCATCGGGCCTTCCGATCCGTGTGGCTGGGGACACTGGCCTCCAACATCGGCACCTGGATGCAGAACA
The DNA here is from genome assembly GCA_015478655.1 of Acidimicrobiales bacterium. Lineage (GTDB taxonomy): Bacteria > Actinomycetota > Acidimicrobiia > Acidimicrobiales > RAAP-2 > Bog-756. Next base: position 21,162 of record JADMIJ010000061.1, read on the forward strand.
TCGCCCTCGGGGTGTTCGCGTACCAGCTCACCCACTCCGCCACCTACGTGGCGGCCATCGGGCTTGCGCAGCTGGGACCGCTGTTCCTGTTGGCGATGGTGGGAGGGCTACTGGCGGACATCGTCGACCGCAAGAAGCTCCTGATCGGCTGCCAGGTGGAGCAACTGGCTTTCTCGCTCGCTCTGGCCTGGGCTTCCTCCCGGCCCCATCCTTCCGCCCTCCTGGTGTTCTTGTGCGTGCTGGCCATCGGGATCGGCAATGCGCTCAATGCCCCCGTCCTCTCCGCCGTCCTCCCCGTGCTCGTCCCCAAGCGAGACATGCCCGGGGCCGTCTCGCTCCAATCGGTCCAGTTGAACCTGTCGCGGGTGATCGGTCCGGCCATCGGCGGCCTGTTGCTTCCGGTGGTCGACGCCTGGGGGATCTTCATCCTGAACGCCGGCACCTACGGGTTCGCCATCTACGTGATCGCCCGGGCAGCGATGCCGAAGGTGGTCGTGACAGGTGAATCGGGGAGGCCCATCTCCGGGATTCAGCGGCTGCTGGGAGGTCTGGCCGTTGCTCGGGCCGACCCCCTGGTGCGGTACTGCCTGGTGACGATCTTCAGCGTCTCCTTCTTCTGCCTCGGGTTCATCGGATTGATGCCGGTGATCGCGGCCCGCGACCTCCACATCAATCCTGCCGGGGCTGTCTATGGAGGGCTCTACGCGCTGTTCGGCCTGGGCGCCGCGCTCGGAGCGGTATCGGTCGGGACCATCTTCGTTGGTGTCGACCGGACATTCCTGATTCGGCTGGGACTGACCGGGTTCGCCCTCTGCCTGGGCGCATTCGGGCTGATCCGCGAGATCTGGTTTGCGTACCCGATCGTGCTGGTCGTCGGCTACGCCTACTTCGTCATGGTGACGTCCCTGTCGACCGCCATCCAGGCGCACATCGCCGATGAGGTACGTGGAAGGGTGATGGCCCTCTGGATCATGGGATTCGGGGGGACGGTCCCGTTCGGCCTGATGGCGGGTGGGGCCATCGCCTCGGCCACATCGGTCAGCACGGTGGTGGTGGGAGGCGCCCTGGCCGCCCTGCTCATCGGCGCCCTGGCCTGGCTGCGGGCGCCCGCAGTCGAGGACCGTACCGCCGGTGCCGTCTGAGCGGCCCCATTCCGCGACCGAGCAGGTTTGCGCCGAGCCGCCCGGTGGGGACCCGCAGTGGGGGCGGGGAGCACGCCAAGGGGTACTGTTTCGGGGGCTCAGCGAACGTGCCGGGATCCGATCCCTGGTGTGTCCTGCCAGAGCCTTGGGGGAGCGGTGTCGCGCCGCCGGCTGGAGAGAGGCAGGAGGAGCCGTGTTGATCGAACAATCACCACCGTCGCTGAGCAGTGACGAGATCCTCGGTGAGCTGCGGTCGTGGCTGGCTCAGAACTGGGACCCGGATCTCGCCGTTGCCGAGTGGTGGGAGCGCCTCGGCACCTCGGGTTGGGCTGCTCCCACGCTCCCGGTAACCGCCTACGGGCGCGGCGTGGCCCGCAGTGTCGGTGTGCAGATCGCCCAGGAGATCGCCTCCTTCGGCGCTCTCGGGGCGCCGAACGGGCTCGGGCTGCTGCTGGCGGCGCCGACCATCGCCGACCACGGCTCCCAGGACCAGATCGACACCTACGTCCGAGATATCGTCACCGGTCAGCGAGCCTGGTGTCAGCTGTTCAGCGAGCCGGGCGCCGGTTCCGACCTCGCCGGTCTGACCACCCGGGCAGTCCAGGACGGCGACGAATGGATCGTGAACGGCCAGAAGGTGTGGACCTCGCTCGGGCAGAGCGCCGATCTGGGCATGCTGATCGCCCGCACTTCGCCCCATGTCCCCAAACACCAGGGCATCACCTATTTCGCCCTCGACATGCACCAGCCCGGCGTGGACGTACGCCCACTGCGCGAGCTCACCGGGCACGCGCTGTTCAACGAGGTGTTCCTGTCCGATGCCAGGGCCGCCAGCTCGGCGGTCATCGGTGGCTTGAACAACGGGTGGGCGGTAGCCAACACCACGCTCGGCCACGAGCGCGCCGGCCTCGGGGCCGGAGGCGGATCGGGCTCGGTCGCCATCGCCACACCCGGCACCGTCGCCGGCAACCTCTCGCGGAGGGCAGGCGACTTCGTCAAGCAGTCCCGCAACGGGACGAAGACGACGACCACGTCGGACCGGCACGGCGGACCCCGCCCCGCCCCGCCAGACCTGCTCGTCGATCTCGCACGGGGCAATGGATCGAACGCCGATCCGACGATCCGCCAGGACCTGGTGCGGCTCCACATCCTCGGCGAGCTGGGCCGCTTCAACGCCGAACGGGTGAAGGCGGTCCGCGCCGCGGGGGGCGACGTCCCGGGCATGGCCAACATGGCGAAGCTGTCCATGAGCACCATCGTCCGGCTCCAGCGAGACCTCGGCTTACGGATCGTCGGGGCCCAAGGCATGCTCCACGCCTACGATCCCACCGATCAGAAGACCCTCGACCAGGCCACCGGCAATCCCTTCCTGGCTGCGGTCACCCTGAGCGCCCTCTACGCCCAGGCGCCGCCGATCTATGGCGGAACGGACCAGATCCAGCGCAACATCCTGGGGGAGCGGATCCTCGGGCTGCCCAAGGAGCCCGGCAACGAGAAGGACCTTCCCTTCGACGAGCTACCGAAGAACGGCTGACGCCGCGGCCTCTACGCAGGCGATTCATGAACGAGCCCAGAAGCATGTGGGATCCGGCGTCGATGCAAGAGGGACCGGCCGAGGGCGAGACGGTCCTTCGGTTGCTCGCCGAGGCTGAAGCCGGGGGAAGGCCTCAGACGAACTCGGTCAGTCGCGGGTCCCTGGGAGGAGCTACGGAGCTGAGCGCGAAGACCCGGGACGTGCTCTCCCTTCTTCATGCGCTCGAGGTAGGCATCGGCCTCCTCTCTCGTCATGTGACCACCCTCGACGGCTTCGTCCAGCTTCCTCCCGGCGTGCCGGGCACGGATGCCAATGGCCACCTCGTCGAATTCGCCCTGCCCCGCTGCCGCTCGCAGACGATCAGCCTCTGACTGGGTAACCCGTCCGGATTCGACCATCGGGTCGAGACGGTCGACGAGGCGACGGCGTCTCCTTGACTCTGTCTGGTCACGCTCTGTCTGGTCACGCTCTGTCTGGTCACGCTCTGTCTGGTCACGCTCTGTCTGG
>JADMIJ010000189.1 GCA_015478655.1 Acidimicrobiales bacterium
GCGGATGGTCAGGGTCAGGCCAGGTCAGGCACCCACGACTGCGTCACAAGACCCAGAGTTCTCTCGCTTCGTCCTTGGAAACCACCGGGTCAGCTCGTTGGCCGTTCTTGGCATTCATGGCGCCGCTCGGTGCTGCGGGATGGGGGAGTCCACATCTGGAGCGCACGCATAGAAACGGGTGGCGTAGTCGTTGGTTTCGACCATGACGTCGACGAAGCCGGCGCGAGCCAGTCGGCCAGAGAGCGTGTCCGGGTCAATCGGGACGCAAATGTCATCGCGGTGCAGCTCCTGGAACGCTGCACCGTCAAGGCTGTCGACTCCTATAAATGCGCCACCCGGCCGCAGCGCTCGACACGCCTCACCGAACAGGCGATCCTGCAGCTTTGGGGAAGGCACGTGATGGAGCATGGTGAGGGCCAGCACGGAGTCGAATCTCCACGACTCGAAAGGCAATCGAGTGGCATCAGCATGAATGACGGTTACCGGCGTGCCAGCCATCCGTTCCGCCAGATCCTGAGCCAGCTGCTCGTCGGCCTCCACGACCGTGAGCTGCGGGACTCGAGTCACTAGCAGATCCGTGGTTTTGCCGGGCCCGGGACCGATTTCGAGCGCTTCGTTTCCGAGGTCGACACCTTCCAGCACCCAAGGCAGCAAATCCCGCTCAACGAAGTCGCCCCATTCGACACTGGAGCACAGTTTTAGGTGGGCTTCGTTCAAGGCGCTCTCTCATCGGCCGGTTCCAGCAGAATGTCGGTCGGGCGAAATGGCGCCAACATCTGGTCCAGCCAGCGGGTCGGGTACCGGGGCCACACGGCGATACCCAGCTGATCGGAACTGAAGCGATGGTCGGGGTCGAAGGAGAAAGTCCCGACCAGGTGATCCCACGCCAAGGTAAAGAGACCGAAGTTGACGTCGCCTGCCTGCGGCCATTTGAGATGGTGAAATCGGTGACCCTCGTTGAGAGCCAGCCACGTCTGCAGATGCCCGACGGTGTAGTCGGCGTTGGAATGCTGCATCAACAACTGCACCACCACCGCCAGCGCCACCATGCCGGCCACCCGCATCGGGAGGCCAAGGATCATCAGGGGCAGGGTCCCGGCCGCCATCTCGATCGAGGCGTGCAGCGGGTGCTTCATGAGCCCATTGAACCCGTAGAAGCGTTTGATGCTGTGATGCACAGCGTGGAGCCGCCACAGCACACCCAGCTTGTGACTGGCCATGTGGACGAAGGTGATCCCGGCGTCGGCAACGAGCACCGCCAGGACAACTTGCACAACGAACGGCCAGCTACCCGGCCACAACTCCTGAGAGCCGATGGCTGACACCAACACCGGCAGGACGATGACCGCGCCGACCTCGATGGTCTCGTTCACGACCGCGTGCGCAGTGTCACGGCGCCCATCGTCCCGAGGGATGTTCCACTCGGGCTCGTAGGGTATCAGCCGTTCCGCCACCATCGACGTTGCCGAGGCGAAAAGGCCCACCCCTACGAGCAGCCACAACCGGGAACCGCCCGAGGTTGCCAGCCATACGCCCACTCCGTTCACGCCCAGGAGCATGAACGGCGCGTAGAGCCAGCGCACGGTGCGCCGTTGCCGCCGACTCTCCCCGAGCGAGCGGGACACGATGACGTCGTTGGAGAGGACCGCACTCATGCCGATTGTTCATCCTCGGCACCGAAATCCCGGCTGGCGCTCACTCCGCGCATAGCCAGGCCAACGACTGAGTTGGTGGACGCGTCGGCCGGCCAACGCTGACCCACCCGCAAGGCCAAAAATGTCCATCCCACCTGGTTGAACAGCACTGTGGCCATCAGATCGGGGTCATCGAAGGCCGCCAATGAGCCGTCCTTTGCACCGTCACGCAACAAGCGAGCCAGAGGCTCGATGAACACTGCGCGCGTAGCCAGAGCCATCTCGGCCTCGGGGCGATCAGCGGCCAGCCCGGGCTCGTGGAACACCCCGCCGTCCTCGGCAAACAACCCGGTCAGCAAGTGGCGCCAGCGATCCGCCACATCGCAGGTGGCCCGCAACGCCAGCTCCAAGCGCTCGGAGCCTGAACCGGCAGCCGTCAAGGCCGGCCACACGGCACGGCGATACTCCTCAACAGCGAGAAGGCTCAATCGCTCAACGATTCCCTGGCGGGAAATCCCATTGCGATGCAGCGTCATCCGTGAGGCGCCCATTTCCTCGGCCATCCGAGACAAGGTCAACCCACTCATGCCGGACTCCGCCAACACCGCCAATGCCGCATCGAGCACTCTGTCGTCCAGATCGGTCATGATACAGTACTGTACTGCTACAGGTACAGTTACTGTCAAGGTTCAGAAGCCTGTGTCAGATCAAAGGCGGAGGCCCGGCAGATTCGCCATGGATTGTTGCATCCGGCCTGTGGTCAACCAGATTGACCTGACCACTGAGTGGTGATCCCAAGATCGGTCCGGCCGAGGCACCGATCACCTGAAACGATTCGGCCAGGAACTGCTGGATCCGGACATGGGACAGATGAAGGGAGGTCCGTCCGACCGCTTTGGATACTCAGAGCACCTCTCACAACGACGCCCCTTGACCGCAAATTGGGCTGGCGCACCTATAGGTGCGACGAAACTCGCAAAACACGGAAGCACCTAAATTAGGGCCCGCCGCGATTTTGATTACGCGTTTGGCGTCGGCGTGAGCGTGTAGT
>JADMIJ010000062.1 GCA_015478655.1 Acidimicrobiales bacterium
GTGACCTCCACACCCCCACCATACTACGCGCGCACTAACTTGGCAGGGACCCTAAGGAGGAAGGGCGCTCTCGCCGTGGCGGAGTACCGATGAATCTGGAGATGCATCGTCCCTGGCCAGAAGACCGGCTGACGTTTTCGGCACCCACAAGCGTGGCGGCCTTAGTGGGCTACCTGGAATCGATCGCGGCAACGGTCCGCTGCTCTGGCTGGTACTGATATGGCCACCCAGCAGCAGCCTTAGCCTCCTGCGGCAAACTGCGTCGGATCGGCCTCGAACCGCTCCTCGCAAGCACTGGAACAGAAGTAGTAGGTCGCGCCCTCGTGGGTGACGCTCCCGGCGGCGGCGGCCTCTTCGATCACCATTCCGCAAACCGGATCGGTGGTTGTTGCCATTGGTTCCTCCATTGGGTGGGGTGGTTGTGCGACATCAAGGTCGGACCCGGTCTCGCTCAGCTTGGTGGGCGCAGACCGATCATGAAGCGCGTGGCCCTCGACATGGCGCGGCCTCGACCGCGGAGTGGAGCGTGACAGACTCTGGCGGACATGCTCACCGGGGCGGAGGGTCATCTGCTTACCGGCGAGAACGAGGACAACGGGCGCCTCACAGGGGGCAGATTGGACGCCGATTTCGTAATGATCGATGGTTACGTCGAGGTGCTGTCCCCGGTAGGCAAGGGTGAGGCGGAGGTTCTCGACCTCCTCGGGGAGCACGGGGTCGAGGACGAGCACCCCTCGACGGGCTTCGAGCCCGGTGTAGCAGCGTTGGAGGAGGTCGATGGTGCCAACCATGGCGCCAAGGTGGATGCCTTCGTTGGTAGTGCCGCCCTGGGTGTCGGCCATGTCGGCGGCGAGGGTAGCGGCGAAGTGCCGCCACGAGGCGCTCCGGTCGCCTCGGGCGGCGATCCAGGCGTGGACGACCCGCGACAGCGTTGAGCCGTGCGTGACTCTCGCGCTGTAGTAGTCGATCGTCTGTCGGACACAATCGTCGGACAGCTCGTGCCCGAGGTGGGCGAACAGCTCACGCAGCTCGGTCACCGAGAACAGGTAGAACAGCATGAGGGTGTCTGCCTGCTTGGCCACCTGGTAGCGGCTCACAGCATCGTTCTCGGCCTCGAGGATGAGGTCGAGGCGCCCGATGTTGCCGTAGCGGGCGCGGTAGGCGTCGAGGTCGATCGGCTCGAGACGCTCGTAGCCGGCGAACTGGCTGATGACCCCGTCGTGGAACGGGACGTACAGCCCCCGAGCCACCTCGTCGAAGCGGGCCAACTCGCCCTCGTCGATGCCGAAGCGGCCGAGGGTGTCCTCCCGCTGATCGCAGGCCAGTTTCTCGGCGAGCTGGGAGGCTCGGGTAAGCACCCACGAGGCGAGCACGTTGGTGTAGGCGTTGTCGTCGATGCCGGGGGCAGTGCTCCACGGGTAGCCGTCGTGGAACTCGTCGGGGCCCATTACCCCGGAGATGGAGAAGCGCCCGAGGGCGCCGTCGAAACGAGCCAGGTGGGCGAAGTGGCGGGCCACCTCGAAGAGGAGCTCGGCGCCGATTTCTTCGAGGAACTCGGTGTCACCGGTTGCCTCGACGTAGCGCCAGGCGTTGAACGCCACGGCGAGGCCGACATGGCGCTGACGGGCGGAACGGTCGGGCATCCAGCGTCCGGAGCGAGGATTGAAGAGCATCCCTGGGGTCTCGTCACGCCCGTCGCTCCCGCTCTGCCAGGGAAAGCGCGCGCCGACCTCACCGGCATCGGCGGCGAGACGCCGTGCGGCTGGCAGGCGCCGGTGCCGGTAACGCAGCAAGGCCCGGCTCACGGCGGCAAATCGCATGTTCAAGAATCGGAACACGAACAGCTCATCCCAGAACACATGCCCCTCGTACCCCTCACCGTGGAGCCCGCGGGCGCTGAGCCCGGCGTCGAGTTCGGTGACGTGGGGCGAGGCGACCTGGAGCAGGTGGAACAGGTGGAGGTTGACCACCCCCGATGGCCGCCCGGAGGCGGAGATCTCGAGGGTGGACTGCGACCAGAGGCGTGCCCACGCGGAGCGGTGGGCGGCCAGCAGCTCGGCGAAACCGGGTGCATCGGCCACGGCGCGGCGGGCGGCAGCGATCGGCTCGGAGATCGCCCGGTCCCGGGAGGTGTGGATCGCCACCACCTTCTCAAGGTGACACCGGGCCCCCTCGGCGAGCTCGACGGCGAGCCCGTGGGCGACACTGGTCCCCTCGCGACGAAGCTCACACGGCCCGGAAGCTCCGTCGGCAACGGTGCGAGCGGCCTCTGCGATGACGATGTCGGACTGGGTGGTGCACGCCGCCAGCCAGACGATGCCGGCTGGGTCTTCGCCAGCTCCCGTCAGCACCAGATGGCAGTGCGAGAGGAGACGTGCCTCTGCAGTCTGATCGGCACAGCCGGCAGCGTCGATGGCCGATCGGATCCGGAGCGTCCCCGACCAGTTCTCCGCCACCAGCTCGAGGCTGGCTGCGGCCAAATGTGGGTCGGCCATCGACACGAGGCGTCGTTCAACGACGAAGGTCCGCCGTCCCGCTGGATCGGTCACCCGAAAGCACCGCTGCAGCACGCCGCCGCGTAGGTCGAGGCGGACCTCCTCGTCAGTGACCGCAGTCCCGGGCTCTCCGAGGAAGGGGCCGTCGTTTGCGCCGAACGTGAGAGGGAGCCAGTTCGGGGCGTTCACGATGCTCTCGTGCTCGACTCGTTGCCCGGCGACGTCGCTCCCGAGCCGATTGTAGAGCCCGGCGAGGTAGGTGCCCGGATAGTGGACCCCGTCGTCGGTCGCCTCGAGCCTCGCCCCCCGAGTGGCGAAATACCCGTTGCCGAGGGTGCACAACGTCTCGCGCATGCCCTCACCGGCATCATCCGTCGGTCGGTAGGTCAGATGCCAGCCGTCGGCAAGCGGGCCTGGGCCGACAAGGTCGAGGGTGCCTAAATCCGCCACGACGAGGTCCGCACCGGCCTCGGCGAGTTCGGCGCCGTCCCCTTGCCGGTCGATGCCGATCACCAATCCGAATCCGCCACGGTGTCCCGCCGCGACTCCGGCGATGGCGTCTTCGATGACGGCGGAGCGCTCGGGCTCGACGCCAAGTCGACGAGCGGCCTCCAGGTAGCTGGCTGGGTCGGGCTTGCCCACAAGCGCCATGGCCTCGGCCACCTGCCCGTCGACCCGGGCGTCGAAGAGCCCCTCCAGCCCGGCGGCGTCGAGCACCTCAGCGCAGTGCCGGCTGGCCGAAACCACCGCAGTGGAGAGGCCTGCGGCGCGCAGCTCGCGCAGCAACCTGACCGAGCCAGCGAACGGGTGCGGCCCCTCGGTGCGGAGAAGAGTGACGAAGCGGTCGTCCTTGCCCGCCGCCACTGCCGAGGCGCTTTCCAGTCCGGGCGGGTCGGCAGAACTGCCGTCGGGCAGGACGATGTGGCGATCGGCGAGTACATGTCGGACGCCATCGACACGGGCCTCGCCGTCGACCAAGCGGAGGTAGTCCTGGTGGGTGAATGGCGACGGTTGTTTACCGCTTTCTAACTCGACCTGGGCGAAGAGGTCGGAAAAGACAGCCGTCCATGCAGCCTCATGGAGGCTGGCCGTATCGGTGAGCACACCGTCGAGGTCGAACAGGACCGCGTCAAGGCCGTCCAGGCGCAACTCGAAGCGCTGTCCATCGCTCGACCCGTCGCCGACTCGGCCGGCCCCGTCGGTCCTCGTGGTGGTCACCGCTCGGCCGTATACTCCGGGCGGGCCATAATGGCGGTTCCCGCCGCAGGTCCATGGTCCGCTTCTCGTTCCGAACGTGCCGCGAGATGGGGACCCGGGCTGGTGTCCGAGGCGGTGACGACCCGCCGGGGCGCCACGGTGGCCCCGCCCTGGTCGGTCGGGACCGGCTTGTCGATGAGGCCGTAGACGGCCGCCCCGTCGACCGTCTCCTGTTCCATCAGCAGCTCGACCAGCCGGCCCAGCTCGTCGCGGTGGGTCTCGAGCAGCTCGGTGGCGTGATTCTCGGCCTCTCGCAACAGCTGGGCAACCTCGGCGTCGATGGTTGCCTGCGTGGCCTCGGCAAAGGGGCGGCTGGACAGCTCGGCGCCGCCACCGCCCAGGAACACCGAGCCGCCCTGGGGGTAGCCAACCGGACCCAGGGCCGAGGATAGGCCGAACTCGCGCACCATCTTGGTGGCCAGCTCGGTTGCCTGGGCGAGATCGTTGGCCGCCCCCGTCGAGCCCTGGTGAAGCTCGACCAGCTCGGCGGCGCGCCCGCCTAGGCGTACGGCCAAGGCGTCGGTGAGATAGTCCTCGCCGTACAGGTGACGTTCGACCAAGGGGAGCTGCTCGGTCACTCCGAGGGTCTGGCCGGCGGGGAGGATCGTGACCTTAGCCACTGGGTCGGCGTGAGCCGACAAGGCAGCGACGAGGGCGTGACCCGCCTCGTGGACGGCCACGGCCCGCTTCTCCTCGGGGAGGAGCACGTTCGATCCTTCCCGGCGTCCTAGGATGATCCGGTCGCGGGCCTCGCCGAAGTCGGCTGCACTGAGCACCTCCCGTTCGGCCCGCACGGCGACGATCGCTGCCTCATTGGCCAGATTGGCGAGGTCGGCCCCGGAGAACCCCGGCGTGCCCCGGGCGACGACGTTCAGGTCGACATCGGTACTGAGACGCTTGCCCCGACAGTGCACGGCCAGGATGGCCGATCGCTCGACCAATGTGGGAAGGGGGATCGTGACCTGGCGGTCGAAACGCCCAGGCCGCAGGAGAGCAGGATCAAGAATCTCTGGGCGGTTGGTGGCGGCCAACACCACGATGCCCGCGGCCGGATCGAAGCCGTCCATCTCCGAGAGCATCTGGTTGAGGGTCTGCTCGCGTTCGTCGTTCGAGACCACGCCCGAGCCGCCCCGGCGCTGGCCGATGGCGTCGACTTCGTCGACGAAGACGATGGCCGGGGCGCGCTTCCTGGCCTCGGCAAACAGATCGCGTACCCGTGCTGCACCCACCCCCACGAACATCTCGACGAAGCTCGAGCCGGCCACGGAGAAGAACGGCACCTCTGCCTCACCGGCAACGGCCCGGGCGAGCAAGGTCTTGCCCGTTCCCGGCGGTCCGATCATGAGCACCCCACGAGGGGCGATCGCTCCCGCCCGCCGGTAGCGCTCGGGCTGGCGGAGGAAATCGACCACTTCGGCGATCTCGGCCTTGGCCCCTTCGTAGCCAGCGACATCGGCGAAGGTGGTCTGAGGCTGTTCGGCGTCGAACACCTTGGCCTTGGACTTACCTACCCCCATGACCCCTTGCATCTGGCCCATAGCACCCTTGGACATCCGACGGAAGACCCAGAAGATGAAGAGGAAAGGCAGCAGCAGGATCAGCCAGGAGAGGACCTGGGATCCGAACGACGCTCCCGGTGTCGACGCCACAATCGACACCTTGTCCTTCTCCAACCGATCGAGCAGCGAGGAACCAGCCAGCTGGACGGGAATGACGGTGGTGAAGTCATGCCCATTGGTGAGCGATCCGGTGGCCTGGCCCCCCGTCTGGATGGTAACTGACTTGATCTGGTGGGAGCCAGCGTCATGGAGAAACTGGGAGTAGGTCAGGCTGTGGGTTGGGACCTTCTTCGCACCCAGAGTGGGCAAGAGCACCCACATGAGCACGCTCAACCCGATCGCCAGTGGCCAGAGCAAATGGCGCCACCCCGGGGGTGGGGGCGGAGCGGTTGGGGTCGGACGCTCGCCCGGCGGCGGGGGCTGGGCCTGCTTGGTCACCGGTGCTCCTCGTGTCGTCGGTTGTGATGCTCGACATCGGCTGCCCCGCGGGGGCCGACCACGACCACCGGGCAGTGCGCGTGATGGACGACCTGCTCGCTGACTGAGCCAAGGAGTAGCCCGGCAAGGGAGCCGCGACCTCGCGAGCCCACCACGACGAGATCCGCCCCCTTGCTGGCCTCGACGAGGGCCCGAGCCGCCGGTGGCTCGCCCACGGCGAGCACACAGGATAGGTCAGGAGTGTCGACCAGGACCTCGCCGGCCAGGCGTTCCTGCGTCTCGCGCTCCTCGTCCAAGCAGGCGTCACGCAAAGGCCCGGGGACGGTCGCATGAGCCGTGTGCCCGCCGGGCATCGACCACGCGCAGACGGCGTGCAGCTCGGCGCCGCGCATTTCCGCCTCCCGGGCGGCGAACGCGAAGGCGGCACGTCCGCCGGGTGAGTCGTCCACACCGACCACCACCCGCCTGTGTCCCGTCGACGTGTTGGAAGCGAGAGTATCCGTCATCGGTCGACCTCACCCATAACGGGATCGACCGAGGAGGTGATCGCCACGCAGTCGGCGATGAGGCAGCCGCGCATCAACGTGGGCAGGCTCTGGAGATTCACGAAGCTCGGTGCCCGCCAGTGCATCCGGTAGGGTTTGGACGATCCGTCCGAGACCAGGTAGCAGCCGACCTCACCGCGCGGCGACTCGATGGCGACATACACCTCGCCCTCAGGGACCTTGAAGCCCTCGGTGAAGATCTTGAAGTGGTGGATGAGCGCCTCCATCGACTCGTCGATCCGAGCCCTCGGCGGCGGGGTGACCTTCTTGTCCTGGACGCGGTAGTCGCCGGTAGGCATGCGTTCGAGGATCTGTTGAACGATCCTGATCGACTCGCGGGTCTCATTGAGGCGGACCGCGTAGCGGTCGAAGCAGTCGCCGAAGGTGCCCACGATGACCTCGAAGTCAACCTGGTCGTAGGCCAGGTAGGGCATGGAGCGACGCAGGTCCCAGGCCACGCCGGTGGAGCGCAAGATGGGTCCGGTGGCCGACAGGGCGATGGCCTCCTCGGCGCTGATCGCCCCCACCCCTTCGGTGCGCTGGTGAAAGATGGGCTGGCCGGTGAGGAGGGCGTCATACTCGTCGAGCCGCGTCGCCACCGTGTCGCAGATCACCTCGACGTCGTCCTCCCAGCCATCGGGCAGGTCGGCGGCCACCCCGCCGGGGCGGATGAAATTGTGGTTCATGCGCAGCCCGGTCACCTTCTCGAAGAAGGCCAGGATCAACTCTCGCTCCCGGAAGCCGTAGATCATCATCGAGGTGGACCCCAGGTCCATGCCGTTGGTGGCCAGCCACAGCACGTGCGAGGAGACCCGCTGCAGCTCGGCCAGCAGCATGCGGATCCACGTCGCCCGGGGCGGGAGTTCGATGCCCAGGAGTGCCTCGGTCGCCAGTGCGAAGCACAGCTCGTTGCTGAGCGGCGCGCAGTAGTCCATGCGCGTGACGTTGGTCGCTCCCTGAGCGTAGGTGAGCTCTTCGGCGGTCTTCTCCATCCCGGTGTGGAGATAGCCGATGACGGGCTTCATCCGCAGCACGTTCTCGCCCGAGAGTTCGAGCATCATCCGCAGCACCCCGTGGGTGGAAGGATGCTGTGGGCCCATGTTGATGATGGTGGTGTCGTCCTCCCCCGACTCGATGTCGATGTCATCGGCATCGAGACCGGAACTCTCGGGCAGGCGGAGCACCGCTCCCCGCTCGCGGGCCAGCTCAGTGGGAGTGGTGCGCTCGACGGGTCGGAGCTCCTGGGCACCCTCGCTAGTGACGGCAGACTCCGGCGACACCCCGGGGCCAGCGTCCTTCGTCGGCTGGTCGCGCTGGCCGGCTGGTTCCTCGTCAGGCACCGGTGGCCTCCTCCTCAGTGTCGTCGATGGCGCGGCGCCGTTCCTCGACGGCCGGGCCGGTAGAGCACTGCAGGTCAGGGAGCCGCGTGACCGCCCGCGTGCCGGGGACCACCTCCAGCGTGTCGGGGTCGGCCACCGCCCAGTAGGTGGCCTGGAGGCGCCGTGAGATCGGCCCCCACGCGCACCCCCGCACCAGCGGCGCCACCACCCACACCGGCGGGCGCAGCGACCACGCCTGGAATCGCTCGAGGGCCCGGTAGCCGAGGCGGGACCGCTCGACTGTTGCCCGGTAGCGGGCCAGCGCCGTGTCGAGGTCGGAGGTGCCGTCGAGCACCGCTCGGGCCTCCCTGCCGGCGGCCTGGCCGAACACCAGTGCAGGCCGGATGCCCTCCCCGGTGAGTGGCAGGCACTGCCCGGCGGCGTCCCCCACCACGAAGGCCCGACCGACGGTCGGCTCGCCGAGGTGGGCGGGGAACCAGCCCCCGTGCACCGCCTTGGGCGGGAAGGCATCGACGTGCTCGAAGCGGGCCAGATCCTCACGGAGGCCCTTGGCCCGCCCGAGATAGGAGGCGGATCCCTCGCGGACGTGATCGCCGGCCGGGAAGGCCCAGTGCACCCCGTCGGGACGCTCGGGAGGCCGGAACCAGAACTCGAGGACACAGCCTCCGTGGTGGTGGCGGGTCTCCACCCCGGTGGACAGTCGCCCGCGGTCCACCCGGGGTGCGCCCAAGCCGGCGGCCACCACACGGCGCCAACCGGAGGCGTCGATGACCACGTCGGCGCGCACTCGCCGGTCGCCCAGCAGCAGTGTGCCGTCAGGCTCGACGCCCTTGAACGGCGCCACCGCCATCTCCACCTCGCCCAAGCGGGAAGCGAGGAGCTCGGACAGGGTCCGGTAGTCGAAGGTCGCGAACGGATAGGCGGTCTCGAAGACGACCCTTCGCCCGGCCAAGTTGATGACGACCTTGGGGTGCACCTGCTCCAAAGCATCTCCGGCGTCAAGCTGCTCCAAGACCGCCAGCAGGGTCCCGCAGGCCGACGTCTCCCCCACCCCGACCGGCTCCCGGTCGGCGAGCAGGACCCGGCCCGCCCCGTCGAGCTGACTGGCGGCGGCCAGACCGGCGAAGCTGGCGCCGACAACGACCGCATCGTACGTCTCGACCTTGCTCATCAGCAGCCCACATGACGTTGGGCCGGCGTCGGCTCCGACTGGTTCCCGGCGTCGGCGTTGCCCGGCTCGGATTCCGGGCGAGCCTCACCCAGGGAACCGCTCTCGGTAGGAGCGCCGTGGTGGTCGTGTTCCTGTTCGTGGCCTGCGTGGCCTCCGCCACAGCCGCCACCCATTCCCCCACCCATGTGACCACCGTGGCGGTGGCCGAGATGCATGAACAGCATCCCGCCGATGAGCAGGATCCAGATCCAGTTCGATGCGAGGAACCGTGTCATTGCGTACTCCCTTCATATGAGGATTCTGGGCTGGGGAAGACCAGCCCGGCGTCGGTACCACCGACGCTGGCCGTCGTTGCCTTTCGGCGTGATCCGAGCACGGCGCAGTCTGTTGGCGTTGGTCACCACCGACAGGGAGGAGAGCGCCATGGCCGCGGCGGCAATCGTCGGCGACAATACGATGCCGAAGAACGGGTACAGCAGCCCCGCCGCGATAGGGATGCCGATGGTGTTGTAGCCAAAGGCGAGGGCCAGGTTCTGGCGGATGTTGCGCATGGTCGCCCGCGACAGCCGTATGGTGGTCGGGATGCCGCTGAGCGAGCCGGACATGAGGGTGATGTCGGCGGCCTCGATGGCCACGTCGGTGCCGGTCCCGATGGCGAGCCCGACATCGGCCTTGGCCAGGGCGGGGGCGTCGTTGATCCCGTCGCCGACCATCCCGACCCGTCTCCCCTCGGCCTGCAGGCGGGCGATCTCGTCTGCCTTGTCCTCGGGGCGAACCTCGGCCAGCACCGAGTCGATGCCGACTCGGCGGGCCACCGCCTCGGCGGTGCGGCCGGGCGTCCCCGGTCAACATCACGACCTCGAGACCGAGAGCGCGCAGATCGGCGACAGCGCCGACCGAGTCCTCCTTGACCGGATCGGCGGCAGCGAGCCCGGCCGGACGTCCGTCGATGGCGACCAGCATCGCGGTCTTACCCTCGGCGGCCAGGGCCTCGGCCCGCTCGGGCAGATCGGCGAGCTCCACTCCGGCCGCTTCGAGCAGGCGGGCGTTGCCTACCAGGATATCGTGGCCCTCGACGACGGCCTGCACGCCCTGGCCGGTGACCGAGCTGAACGACGCCGCCCGGGAAACCTCCAGCCCCCGCGCCGCGGCCCCGGTCACGATGGCCGAGGCCAGAGGGTGCTCGGAGTCGGCCTCCGCCGAGGCGACGCAGGCCAGCAACTCGGCGTCGTCCGTGCCGTCGAGGGCCACGACGTCAGTGAGGACGGGGTGGCCGGCGGTGATGGTGCCGGTCTTGTCCAGCACGACGGTATCGAGCCGCCCAGCAGTTTCCAGGGCCTCTGCCGAGCGAAACAGCACCCCGCCCGTTGCGCCCCTACCGGTGCCGACCATGACCGCCAATGGGGTGGCGAGCCCGAGCGCGCACGGGCAGGCGATGATCAGCACCGTCACCGCGGCGATCAGGGCGTAGGTGAACGCCGGGAGTGGCCCGACGAGATACCAAATGGCGAAGGTACCGAGAGCAATGAAGATCACGGCCGGCACGAACACCGACGACACCTTGTCGACCAGGCGCTGGATCGGCGCTCGGGAGGCCTGGGCCCGACGGACCATGTCCACGATCTGGGCGAGCACGCTGTCGGACCCGACGCGCGTAGCCTGGATGCGCAGCGACCCGGTGCCGTTCACCGTGGCCCCGACCACCTCGTCGTCGGCGTCCTTCTCGACCGGGATGGGCTCGCCGCTGACCATTGACTCGTCGACCGCGGAGTGGCCCTCGATGACCTTGCCGTCGACGGGGATCTTCTCGCCCGGACGGACCAGCACGAGGTCACCGGGGAGGACGTCCTCGATGGCGAGCTCGCTCTCCACGCCATCTCGCACCACGCGGGCGGTCCGGGCCTGGAGGCCCAGGAGGGTCCGGATGGCCTCACCGGTGCCGGCCTTGGCCCGAACCTCGATGAGCCGGCCGAGCAGGATCAGGGTCAAGATGAACCCGATCTCCTCGTAGTAGACGCCACGGGTCTTCGCCGGTGCCAACGACGGGGCGACGGTGACAACCAGGCTGTAGAGGAACGCCGCCACCGTTCCGAGCGTGATCAGCGAGTCCATGTCCGGGCTCCGGTGGGCCAGCCCCAACCAGCCGCTCCGGTGGATCGGCCAGCCGGTGTAGAGGAACACCGGGGTGATTGTGGCCAGGCCGAACCAGGGGTTGGTCAGCACGCCGGGCAACCAGGAGGCATGGGCGAAGTTCTTCGCCATCACTCCGAACAGCACCGGGATGGTAGGCAGCACCCCAACGGCAACCCGGCGGCCGAGGTCGGCTATTTCGGCACGCCGCTCGGCGGCCTCACCGGACTCACCGGACTCACCGGACTCGGGTGCTAAAGGGTGTGCCGAGCCGTCGCTCACCAGCGGCGGCACCACAACCGGCTTCGCCACCGCGGTCGGGGCGTCAACCTTCTCGGGAGCCACCCCGCCGTTGGACCCGACCACGGGCGAACCAGGGGACAGAACGTACCCGGCGTCGGGTCGGACGGGGGCCACCTCAACGGTGGCGTGCAGCATCCCCATGCCGCACGACAGTTGGTAGCTGCCGACATCAAGGGCACCGAGCTCGACCGACGTCTTCTCGTGAGCGGGGAGTCCCGCCTCCAGGTCGAGGGTGGGGACCACAACCCGCTCCGAGCACGTCCCGTCCTCGCGGCGGTCGAAGTCCAGCCGCAGTGGGGCGTTTGGTCGGGCCAGCACCCGGGCGGGATGGTAGCCGCCGTCGACGACGATGGTCGCCACCTGCTCGGCCCCGCCATCCGTCCTCACGGCCTCGGCAACCTCGACTTCCTCGGTAGCGACAGCAGCGCCGTCGGTCGTTTCCACGCCCACCGTATTGGCGGCCGTATCTCCGGGTGGGCCGGCTATGGCCGTGCCTTCGACAACGAGGGTGCCGTGGATCATCTTCATGCCGCAGGCGAACCCGTACTCGCCGACGATTTCCGGGGTGAACTCCAGGCTGGCTTCACCGAAAGCCGGGAGATCGGCAGAGGCCCCGAAATCGGGGAACCCCACCCGGCTAGTGCAGTCGCCTGACTCCTGACGGTCGAAGACCAATCGCAACGGCACGCCCACCCGGGCACGGATCCGGTTCGGGTTGTAGCCGCCGCGGACGGTGACCCGCACCTCTTGGATCCCTTCGCCCACGGCCGCTTCGGCGGTGGGCCTCGGGCCGAAGAACCACCACACAAGCCCGGCGGCCACAGCCACGTCGACACCGACCACTGCGATCGCTGTTGCGCTCATCAATTCATCTCCTCATCACCATCCTCATCTGCCCACCCCCGGTAGGGGTAGGGCCGAAGGTCCCGAGTAGTCTCGGGCGCTCCCGGATGTATGAGCCCCTTCAGCCTCAGCGCTGGCGGCCCGCGATCCGTTGCCGCCGCGGGCCCGGACGGCTGTTCGGGCGGCGCCCACTTCCTCGCGACGCTCTGCTATCCAGGTCAACGGGTTAGTCGCCCGTTTCCACCGGCTCGCGCTGCGATCAGCTTCCCAGCCAACGGGGTTTGGGCCGGTGGCAACTCCCCGAGCGACCACGGCTCTTACCCGGCTGGACTGGCGTCCGAGGAGCGATCAGACTCGCACGCGGCAGCGATCTCGACGAGCAACGCTGCGGTCATCGGCGGCACAGGTCCCTCCAATGTCGTGCCCGGTCGCCCGGGAGTGCTGATATCGAAACAGATCCGCGTCGGTTGCCCGCGGCCGAGCAGCGCGGAAAGATCGGCCAGGGGTATGAGTCCTACTCCCGAGACCTCGTCTGGGCTTGGTGCTGCAGCAAGGTGCAGGTGTCGAGTCCAGGCGATCACCGGGGTAACCACAAACCTCTTGTCAGCCGTCGTCCGATCGGGAAATCGACCGAGAACATCGACCGACGCTGGGTCGAGTGCGATTTCCTCCTCGGCTTCGCGCAAGGCAGCGGCCACTGGCCCGCCGTCGGTCACCTCGAGGGAGCCACCCGGGAAGGTGATGGCACCGGGGAGATAGTGAAGATGATCGGCACGACGGGTCAATAACACCCGAGGTCCCGCGCCGTCATCCACGAGCACGACCAGGATCGCCGCGCGTCGCTGACTCACCACTCGTAGCGCGCCGTCGGCGATAATCCGTCGTCTGACACCGATCAACCACGGTGGCTGTCCATCGTCGACACCGACCGCGAGCCTCCCCGGGGGCGGGCGCTCTTGGCGTACTGCGCTGCTGGATGTGATCGATGGCACCTCTGGGACCGAGCCCCGGGACGAGTGTGGACGACTCATCGGAGACTGGCGATCGCGATGCCCGACGAGGTCAGCGCATAGGTCACCCCCGGGCGGCGGCCACCGGTCGGAGTCGGCCACGGAGTGTCGATGGCTTGGACTAGGCCACGTCGGCCGAGCCTTGCCAAGGCACGGGTAACGGTGCTCGGAGGGGCGTTGACGGCACGAACGAGATCGGCTCGACGTGTCGGACCGTGTCGGGCCAGGGCGACGACGAGTCGCTCGTCGAGTGGTGGCCCGGCCTCGTCGGGTGCTCGGCTTACGGCACGCCGGGCGTCGTCGTGACCAGCCAGCAGCTCGCTCAGCGCCGCGAGCCCACCGGCAGCATAGGCAGCTCGGCAGCACGCGTCCCCCGGCACGGGAAGGTTCCCCGCGGCCCGCAACGCCACCCGCACCGACGGATCGGATCGGTCGAGGGCTCCGCCAAAGGCAAGCAGTGCTCCGATCGCTGCCGCGACATCGCCGACCGCGGCGGGATCGGGGTTGGCGACGATGTGGGCAACCCACCCCGCGGGCGTCACGGAGCCCACCTGCTCGGGGATGCCGGTCACAGCCATCGGGTTGCTCCCGTGCCCAGCTCGAGCAGCGCAACCCCCGGGTCGACATGTGGAGTGTCCATGAGGACGGTCTGCTGGGGCAGGCTCGGATGTCCGAACACGGCCCGGGGGACTGAGGACGCCGGTCCATCGAGGTGGGGCCAGGCGGCGGGGTTGTTGGCGACGGCGACGACTGCTTGGCACGACCCCACGAGCTGGGCGGCCTGGCCGGCGAATGCCAGGACCCGTTCACTCATCGCCGGTACCAGCACCAGGTTGGCGCCGACCTCAGATAGGGCGTGTACCGCGTTGGGGTTGAGCAGGTCCCGGCAGATCGCCACCACAAGGTGCCAGCCATCGGCCACGTGGACGCGGACCTCGGGTCGCCCCTCCGGCTCGATGCCCTCGGGCAGGGGCCGGTCGCCGGGGCTGTACTTGTCGGCGACGAGGGGGTCGGTGACGCCGCGCACCCAGGTCGCCGCGGTGTTGCGCCCCCGACCGTGCTCGCTGTGATGGTAGCTGCCGGCGACAAGCACCGTCAGCCCATCGGGGCGTTCCACCCAACGCTGCAGCCGAGCGGCCAGCCGAGCGGTCACGCTGAGCTCGGGAAGCACCACGATCCGAGCGCCGGCATCGACGGCCTGGCCGATCAGATCGTCCAGCACTTTCTGCTGGGCGGCTTCGTCGGCCGGGGCGACGGGGAACAGCCGGCCCCGGTGCACCTGACCCAGCCGGAGCTCCTCCACGCTGCGGTTGGGATGGCAGGTCGCCACCGAGCTCGACGCGTCGGCGAGGCCGGCCAGGGCCCCGGTGAGGCCGAAATCGAGCACCACCCGGAACTCCTCAGCCCATCGTCCGGCCAGCCGGATGTGGCGGGTCTCGTCCAGCCGGTTCGCCAGCCTCCACGGCGGTGACGTCAGCGGCACGCTCACCACCTGGCGCAACCCTGGGTCATCGAGGGGGAGGGGATCGCCGACCCGCAGCTCGACCGGGCCGCGCCGCCGGAGGGCCCGCCCGAAGGCATGGGCGTAGCGAGCGTCGAGCAGCTGGGCGAACACGTGGGCGGCGACCACGGCGGGTATGCGATCGGGAACTTTCCCCAACCCCGCGTCGAGGAGCTGCCGGGTCGAGGCATCGATCACTGGTATCGCTGCCGGCGACGAGACCTGTTCGTGGAATGGCCGGAGTGCCTCCGTTCGCCACGCCTGGCACGCCGGGTCCCCGAGCTGTTCCCACAGTACGGCGTGGTCGTCCCGACACCAGCGCAGCATTTCGGTGAGCACCGCCAGCGGCTCGGTCTCGGTTGTCACCACGGCACGCAGCGCCGCCAGGCGTCGCCGGTCCTCGACCCGATCGATCGGGGTGACCGAGGTCGCGGACCGACCGACGGCGTCGGCCAAGAGGAGTCGACCCGGGCGGTCCGGCGCACCAGCGAACCGCTCTACGAGCTCGGACCCGCCGCAGGCGTCGGCTGGTGTGGTGTCCCGAGTCGATGACGCACCCGGGTCCTCACTGATCGTCTCCGGGCGCGCCTCGGTGGTCATACGTCCTCCACCCAGGTGACGTATCCCGGATCGGTAAAGCGTTCAGTCGGGCGGGCGTTCCCAAGGCCAGTACCGTCTCGGGTCATCGCACCCGAAATCCCAGCTCGGCACCGCGCGAGATCGAACTCACTCGTGGGTATGGCCACTACCGTGCATCCCGCGCATCATCAGAGCCATCATCGCCGTGCACACCAATGCAAAAACCAAAAACCCGGCGCTCACCACCCCGGTACCGACCAGCACGACAGCGATCAGGAGCATCGGGATACAGCAGGCGATCATCATCCAGCCATGTCCACCATGGCCCGAGCCGTGGTTGTCGTGGGCGACTGGGTGCTGGTGGGTGTCCGTCTGCCCCGCGTGGTTCACGATGGCCTCCGGAGTGAGGGGGGCACGTGGCCCAGCTTGCTATACAAAGGGCAGTGCCCGAGCGCTCCGGTCACGGCCAGATCCGCTCCGGCCAAGACCAATAGCACCTCGAGTACGACGGCGAGGACCGAACCGGCCCCGACAAGAAACACGGCACCGGCGGCGATGACAACCAGGCCGATCACTACTCGACCGATGCGCTCGGCTGGGGTGATGTTCACGGTCAAACGCCGCCGACCCGTTGGGTGCACCCCGTGGAGGCTGATCTTTTGAGATCCACGCCCCTGGTCAGTCTTGTTCACAGTGGTCATCGTCTTCCTCCTTCTTCGACCCTGGCCCGTCCTCCCAAGAGGACTGAATACCGACCTAGTCGTTCGTCACAGCCAGACTGCGCTGCCCACCCGGGATGGGGTAGGGCCAAAGGTCCTGAGTCGGCGGTGACCCCTGTCGCTTCCCGTGCTCGGCTGTGGCGATTGACCAGCTCAAACTGATGAGCCCAGTAGGCCGGGAGCAATGTTCCCGACGAAAAAGGGCCGAAGGTCCCTACCCCCGGAGGGAAGGGATCCTCAGACTGGAAAGGACGGGCATCACTAGCGATGTCCATCGAGGAGATGAGAACCATGAACATGTGGTTACGGAGTGCATTGATGGGGGCGGCTGCTCGAGATGCTCGGAATGCTCAGGACGGTCGTGATCGCCAGTCTGGTCGTCGGCGCGCCCGTCGGCCGGAGCGAGACGCCGACCCAGCCGACGGGCGCGCCGAGGATCCCGAGCAGGTTCCCTCCCATCGCCACTTTGGGGGGTTTCGCCGCCACAACCTGCCGGCCGAGCGGAACTGACCGCGGGACCATGGCTACCATCCCCGACGGCGACGGGCGTGAACACAGCGATGCGCTCCAGCGGCTCAAGTCCGCCCGTGGGCACTTGGACGCGGTGATCGGCATGCTCGAGGATGACCGCTACTGCATCGACGTGCTCCACCAGCTGCGCGCCGTAGAGGGCGGCTTGGTCCGGTCCCGTCGTTCGATCCTCGAGCGCCACCTGCGTACCTGCGTGGTCGATGCGTACGCCGAGGGAAGGGTTGACGACGTGGTGGACGAGCTTCTTGCCGCATTCTTCACCGACCGCGCCCCGGCGCCGAGGTCGGTAGTCGGCCCGCGACGCGGCTCCCGGTAACCCAGCACCCGTGGCGCAGATGAGACCTTTGTCCAGGCTGTGTCGCGGATCGTCGCTCGGCCGGTGTCCGCCTTCTCCGGCACGTCATCTAGCCGAAGCCCGACCTCGCGGGTCGCTTGGCATCGGGTAGGGACAGGTGTCAGCCGATACGTTGAGCACTCGCAAGGTGCCCGTCGCGGTCGACGGTCGGCCATCGCCGGTGCGCATGTTGTGGGTCACCGGTGTCCTGGGTGCCTGTTTCGTGGCCATCCGCCTTGGCCAGCCCTACGCTCCGCCGCTGTGGTTTGCCACCTTGCGGGCGGTGCTAGCTGGCGTCGTGCTCGTCGGCTACAGCGCCTGCCGCCGCCAACGACCACCAACCGGGGTCCGACAGTGGGGGCTGGTCGGTGGCCTCGGACTGGCCAACGCCACGATCGGGTTCGGGGCCATGTTCCTGGCCGCCGCACGACTGTCAACGGGAATCGCCTCGGTGCTGGCCAACGCCCAACCGCTCCTGATCGTGCTACCTGCCTGGTTGCTCTACCGGGAGCGGCCCCGGCCCGCGGCCATGGTAGGACTGGTGGTGGGCATGGCGGGATTCATCGTCGTGGCTCTCCCTGGAGGCGTTGGATCGGGTGCGGCGCTTGCCATCGGCGCGGCTGCGGCCGCCACGGTGGGGACGTTGCTCGCCCGCCGTCTCGGAATACTCAACGACGTTGTCGCCGCGGGCTGGTCGTTCCTCATCGGCGGTGCCGTGCTGGCGCTGTGGGCGGGCCTCGCCGAGGGCGTTCCGCACATCCATGTGACCTGGGGCCTAGTTGCATCCCTCGCCTTCCTGGCGATCCCTGGGACGGCCGGCGTCTACGTGGCGTGGTTCCACGAGGCGCGGCGTTGCCCGTTGTACCGGCTGGCGGCTTGGACCTTCGCCGTGCCGGCCTTCGGGCTCCTCCTCGGAGTGCTCATCAAGGGAGACCGCCCGAGTGCCTGGACCGCTGCCGGCCTCGGCATCGTGCTCACTTCACTTTGGCTGGTGCTGCGCGGAGGTCGTCCCGTGGGTCGCGCCTCATCGCCCAGGTCGGACCCAGTCGCGTGACGTCACCTCCACCGACTCCCACGATGGTGGCCGACTGTGATCCGGTGGCCCGGGAAGGGGCCGGGACACAGCGCAACAGTGACGACAACAGCGCCGCGGGTCTCGACCGTTCGGTCCTCGCGCCCTTCTGTCGGTCGGGTGGTATTCGTGATCCATCGGCAAGGCGAACAAGGCCGAGTGGTGTTTGTCGCCCCACTCGACCGTCCGCAACCGATCTGTTCGGTCCAGCATTGCTCGCTATCCCACCGGCAGCGTCGGCCCCGCGGCCTCAGCCTCGAGCAGGTCGATACCCAATCCGGCTCCAGTAGGCTGGGCAGTCGTGGCCGACTTTCGACACTTGGCCGGATCGTCGGTCAAGCGGACCGCCGTCCTGGCGATCGGCGTCTTGGCTATCCAATTGATGTTCATCTTCTCCTACGTGGGCGGCTTGGGGCGCCCTTATCCGCACGGACTTCCCATTGCCATCGTGGGTCCGGCGCCAATCCAACGGGCCATCATCTCCACCGTCGAGTCACGTGGTGCTGCCTTTCACCCTCACGCCTACCCCACTGATGGGTCAGCTATCACCGCCATCGAAAGACATCGGGTGGACGCGGCAGTCCTGATCGGCATGCAGAAGGACCAACTCGTCATCGCTGGGGCCCCGAGCCCTGCGGTTGGCCAGGTTGTGGAGAAGGCGTTCGGTTCGCTCGAAGCCCGGGCTCATCGTCCCTATTCCATCCGCACCGTGGTACCGCTGTCGCCGAACGACCCCGAGGGCCTTGCTCCGTTCTACCTGATCGTCGGTTGGGTGGTCGGCGGATACCTGGTGGCCAGCCTGATTGGCCTGGCGAGAGGAACCGAGCCGAGCCTCAGATTCGCAGCCTTCCGGCTCGGGGCGCTCGCAGCATTCGCCGTGGTCTCGGGACTTGCCGGTGTGGCCCTCGCTGGACCGGGTATGAATCTCTTCGGAGGCAACCGCCTCGCCGAGGCCGGGGTTGGTGGGCTCGTCGTGTTCGGTGTAGCCGCCATCACCACAGCATTTCAGGTAGTGATCGGCGAGCTCGGGATCGTGCTCGCCATCCTTCTGTTCGTAGTGCTCGGCAATCCTTCGTCGGGAGGGCCATACCCTCGCGAGCTCCTGAACGGCGTCTGGCGGACGATCGGCGCGTACATACCGAACGGTGCCGGCCTGGATGCCGAACGCAATATCGCCTACTTCGGTTCACACGCCATTACCCCTGCAATCATCGTGCTGGGTGCGTACGGTGCCGTCGGGATAGGGATCACGCTAGGGATGTCCTGGGCCCGCGAGGCCAGGCGGCAGCGATAGAAGGAACTGACGGTGGGACCGGATACCAGCGAGTCAAGCGAGGCTCCACCAGCCATTCCGTCGCCATACCGATTCAACACGTCACCGCGAGGCCATCTCAGATTCACTCCAGGTTCGTCTGGCCTGTCGCGAGACTGGCAGCCGTCGATCGAGGACGCTCATCTTGCCGATGGCAGGTCTCGTAGGTCTCTCCGTGGTGACGGTTCGGGCGTGGAGCTGGCGATTGGCCTCCGTCAGCGGCGACAGGGTCGGCACGCTTCTGCCCGGCGGCTTGGCACCCGCGGCAATGTCCGTACCTCCAGATCAACCGTCCTGTTCGGTGGCGGCCGGCTGACCCTTTGGCTAGGACTCGCGGCGGATGCGCTGCACATTCACTGGAACTTCCGCCTTGCATGGTCCGATTCGCCTGGCGGTCCAAGGAACGGCCACGTTGCCTGATCTCGCAAAGCCAGCCCGTGCCTTCAGGGCCGGCGGAGCGCAGACATTCGCCGTACCGTCTTCGGGTTTCTTCTCAGCGTGCTCCGCAAAGAAGACTCTCCGAGCGCCTGGACGACCGGTGGCCTCCTGGCTGCGAGATTTTTCTGCGGCTCCTTCCGCGCGACTCTAGACGAGATGGCGTCTGCCCTAGCGATCCCAACCACGTCCTAAATTTAAGAGTGCGGATCGCCTGCCAGCTGGCTCCGAATCCCCTGTCGGAACACCGGAAGCGCCCGCTCACTCACCGAGAAGGATCCGGCGCGCTGCATCCAGCGCAGCATGTCCCTCCACGGTGATCTCGGGGAGCTGAAGATCGAGCTGTTCGACGGCTTGTACCAGAATGCACCCCACAAGGGCGCGGGCAGCGTACTTGTGGTCGGCCGGCACGACGTACCAAGGGGCCCACCGCGTCGATGTCGCGGTAATCGCGTCCTCGTAGGCCCGTTGATACTTATCGAAGTGTGATCGTTCCGCCAGATCGGCACTCGAGAACTTCCACTGCTTTGCTGGATCGTCCAGCCTTCGAAGGAATCGCCGCTTCTGCTCATCCTTGGAGACGTGGAGAAACAGTTTGAGGATGCGGGTACCACTCCGATGCAAATGATGCTCGAAGGTGTTGATGTCCTCATAGCGCTGGACCCACAACTTCTTTCCGTGTCGCGCTTGGGACCGAAGGTGCTGGTCGACAAGGAGGTCGGGATGTACCCGGGTGACCAGGACGTCCTCGTAGTAGGAGCGATTGAAGATCCCGATCCGTCCGCGCTCGGGAAGCGCTTTCGAACACCGCCAGAGAAAGTCGTGGCCGAGCTCTTCCGTTGAGGGTTGCTTGAACGAGACGACGGTGCATCCTTGGGGGTTGACCCCCGACATGACGTGTTTGATGGTTCCGTCCTTGCCCGCTGCATCCAGGGCCTGCAGGATGATGAGCACCGCATAGCGATCGCTGGCGTAGAGCAGCTCCTGAGTCGACGTCAGGTCCCCCCGGAATCCTTCGAGGTCGTGTTCGGCTAACTCTCGGGGGTGCGACTTGCCGGTCGATCCCAGCCAGTTCGTCGACGTCTCATTGGTACTCCGTCGTCCGAGAGCCGCTGGTTCACCCGGATCTACCCGCAACTCCTCAATGACTTGCCGGTGCAGCTTCATACAATCGCCTCCTCATTGCCACCAGCCACTCGTCGCGATCTGCGTTGCGCATGTTGCTAGGTCCCGCCGCCCACGGACTTGCCCACGGCGAGCGCGACCTCCGGCTTCGCCGTGTCAGTCGCGGACACCTGGCGGGCTTCAGCAGGGCGACGAAGCCGAAGTCGCTTGAGGGAAAGGGCGTTGACCGCGACGATGATGCTGGACCCGGCCATGGTGAGCGCGGCGATCTCGGGGCGCAGCACCAGACCGAAGGACGGATCGAAGACCCCAGCGGCGATGGGCAAGGCGACGGCGTTGTAGCCGATTGCCCAGGCGATGTTCTGGCGCATCTTACGCAACGTTCCGCGGCCGATCAGCAGGGCATTCGCCACATCGAGCGGATCCGAACGCATCAGCACGATGTCGGCAGTCTCAATGGCTACGTCGGTGCCGGCCCCGATGGCGATGCCGAGATCCGCCTGAGCAAGAGCCGGAGCGTCGTTCACTCCATCGCCGACCATCGCCACTCGCTGACCCGATGTCTGTAACTCGGTGATCTTGGCCGCTTTGTCTCCGGGGAGCACCTCGGCGATCACGGTGTCGATCCCGAGCCGTTGGGCGATGCGTCCGGCGGTGGCCTGGTTGTCGCCGGTGAGCATGACCACCCGCACGTCGGCGTTGTGCAGTGCCGTCACTGCGGCAGCCGAGGTGGCCCGTTCGGCGTCGGCGATACCGATGACGGCAACCCCTGCGCCGTCAATCGCCACGAGGACGGCGGTTTGGCCACCGGCAGCGATCTCGTCACGTTTGCCGGACAGGTCACCGAGGGCGACCTGTTCGCGTTCCATGAGGCGCCGGTTTCCGACAACGACCCGGCGTCCGGCGGCCGTGGCCAAGGCTCCAAGGCCAGGGACGTTCTCGAACGTGTCGGTTCGCATCACGGTGGCACCTCTGGCCTCGGCGTACCGGACGATGGCACCGGCCAAGGGATGTCCGGACTCTCGTTCCACGGCGACGACGAGGGGGAGTAGGTCGCCTTCACTGAGGCCGGAGGTGAACAGATCGGTGACCTCGGGCTCGCCCTTGGTCAGTGTGCCGGTCTTATCCATGACGACCGTCTGGATGCGGGCCGAGCCTTCAAGTGCCAGCGCATTCTTGAAGAGAATGCCGCGCTCGGCTCCGAGCCCGGTGCCGATCATGATGGCCGTCGGCGTCGCCAGACCGAGAGCGTCGGGGCAGGTGACCACCACAACGGTGATGGCAAAGAGCACCGCCGTGCTGAACGGCCGGTCGCTGGCCAATGACCACACGGCCAGGGTCATCAGCCCACCGACCAGAGCCACGAACACGAGCCAGAAGGCGGCCCGGTCAGCGAGCTTTTGACCCGGTGCTTTGGAGTTCTGTGCCTCTTGGACCATCGCCACGATCTGGGCCAACGCAGTGTCGGAGCCGACCTTGGTGGCCCGCACCCGCAGCGAGCCGTTGGTGTTGATGGTTGCTCCGATGACCGATGCACCCACTGCCTTGTGCACCGGCAGGCTCTCACCGGTGACCATCGACTCGTCGACGTCGGACTCGCCGTCCTCGACCATGCCGTCCACGGCGATCTTGGCCCCGGGCTGGACCAGGATCAGATCGCCGACCACGACCTCTGCGGTCGGGATCTCGATCGTCTCACCGGATCGGATGACCATGGCCTTGGGGGGAGATAGGTTGAGCAGTGTCCGAACGGCGTCGTTGGCACCACCCCGTGCCCGCATCTCGAAGTAGTGCCCGAGGAGGACAAACGAGGCCAACACGGCGGCCGCTTCGTAGAAGACATCGCCTCCACCGGTCAGGGTCACGACCACTGAGTACAGCCAGCCGGAACCGACAGCCACGGCGACCAGGACCATCATGTCCAGGGTGCGGGCCCGCAGAGCCCGAACGGCTCCGTCGAAGAACACCCATGAGGAGTAGAAGATGACCGGGAGGCTCAAGAGGAGCGCCCACTGGTCCTGGCGCAGCCCGAACGGAACGGCGACGTTCAAGCCGAAGACGCTGTGCCCGATCGGCGACCACACCAGGATCGGGAGAGCGAATACGGCGGCCACGATGAAGCGATTGCGCATGTCGGCCACCATCGCCTGCATCGAGCGATTGCGAGCACCGCCGTGGCCCATGGCGTCGTGTGGAGATCGCATGGACGATGAGGGGTCGTGGGCAGGATGGGCCTCGTCTCCGTGAGCCATGACATCGGAGGTGGCAAGGTGTGATTCTGCGGCGCTCTCCGCTGCTTTGTGGTGGGTGAGATCTTCAGCCGGTACTGAAGGCTCCGTCACGGTATGGGAATCGCCGTGGGTCGGAGGGGACGACGGACCAGGGCTCAGGCCATCAAGCGCGGAGTCGCAAAGGTGGGCAGGGACTGGGCGCCCACCGCAGCGGTAGCCGCACTCGCGAATCCATTGGGAAAGCTCGGCGACCGAGGTGACCGTCGGGTCGTAGGTGATAAGCGCGGTCTGCCCGACAGGATTCGCCTCGACGCCCTTCACCCCGGGTCGACGGCCCAGCACGGCCTCGACAATGAGACTCTCCGACGCCCAGTTGATCCCTTGAACCTCAAGGACTGCCGTCTTCGTGTCATGCTCGCCAACTTCCGTCACTATCGCCTCCACTGCCAGGTCTCTGTGCCTAGGGTACAACTCGTGCGACGACTACCCCTGTGGATCAGCCGATGCAACGCATCTTGTCGAATCATCAGCGGATCGCTTCGATCCTGGCCGACGAACACAAGATTGGTAGCAAGAGCCGGATTGCGGAGCGGGCCATCACCTGACAGCCGAGAACCGCGGCTCCTAAATTAGGCGGACCCAGGTCAACGGCTCCGCCGGCTGACCGTTGCTCGGCTTCCGATCCTCTGATCCGGAGTTCTCGAACGGCCACGTGAGTATGGTGGCGATCATTGGGGAGCCAGCGCCGCGCGGCGGCGAGTCGTCATGGACGATTGCCCTGATAGGAGACCGGTGACTATCCGCAGCCATCAAGTTCTGCAGTTTCCGGTACTCCTCGGCGTCGATCTCCCCCCGTGCCAGCCTCTGGTCGAGGATCTGGCGAGCCCGATTCTCATCGTGGTCCCGCGGGGTCCTCTCGATGGTACGGAGGATCAATGTGTACACCGCCCACGCGAAGATACCCACGAAGACAATCATCCCGATCCACAACAAAGCACTTGCCAGAATGCCCAGTGACTGCCGTACTCGAACACCATCTTGTCCACCTCCATAGCCGGTTTCCAAGCCGCAAACTCAGTCAAGTGGTCTCCCGTTCCCCGGGGACCAGGACCCCTTGGTCCTAGTTCCCAGTTTGAGCTTCCGGGAGCCGCTTGAGCGTCTATTTCTCTCGCAATCCACGCATCGGGGACTAGTTCCCGCCGTGGTTCATACCTCGCATCATCAAGGCCATCATGGCGGTGCACATCAGCGCCAAGAAGAGGAAGCCGACGTTAACCTCGAAAATTCGTCCCGCCCCTGATCCGGTGGTGTCCGCGTCCGCGGAA
>JADMIJ010000190.1 GCA_015478655.1 Acidimicrobiales bacterium
GTGCCGTACATCAGCTTGACGAACGACTCGTCTTCCTTGCGCTTGATGGTCATCTCGACGTCGAGGCGGACCCGGCGATAGTCCTTGCCGGTCTGCGGGTCGTTGACCTTCTCGACGTGGGTGTGCATGTGGCCGACCTTGGCCCCGCCGAGATACACGGCATCCCAGGACTCCTGGGAGTGGGCCTGGGCGTTGACCAGCAGCAGAGCGAACACGGCCGCCGGCGCTGACAGGGGACGCCTGGGACGGGGTGATGTCCGCATCATGGGCAAGCCCTTTCGCGATCGGTCATGGTGAGGGCGACCCGCGGCCCGCACGATCCGCGCAGGATGACCGCGGCCTCCGGGCATCTCCCACAATATGGACGAAAACCGGTTGAGCCTCAAGTTCAACCCGCGGCCTGCAGCCCTGAGAAATTCGCCCTTTGGACGAACCCGAGCAGCGGGAGCGATGGCCGGCGGGCCACTCCGGCCAGGAACAGGCCGTACGGGGACGGGCTCGACGTGCGACTCGAGCAATGCCGCCACCAGACCCCGAAGAACTCGCCTGAACCATGGATCCACCCACTCGCCACCGGCGGCTAGCTGCTATCCAGGCGGATCTGTATCCCGCCGCACCCCGCCCGGTCGAAGACTTCATCTGGCCAGTGCCAGTACCGCAGGCTCTCTATCAGCCGCTGAGCCATGTTCTTCAACGAGCCGAACAGCTCCACCGCCGTCCGCTTCCCCCGCTCCCGGGCCAGCCGCCGCAGCAGGCTCCCCTTCTCCAGCAGTTGCAGCAGCAGGTGGGCGATCTGTAGCAGGAAGTAGTACGCCGCCCAGCTGGTGTGGCTGTAGGCGTGCTCCAGGTTCAGGCCGCTGTTCTTCTGGGTGTTGAATCCCTCATTCTCCGTCCGCCAGCGTTCCCTCCCTCCATTCGTCGCCACCTCGACCACCGTCTCGTGATCGACACCCAGCGACGTCACCCAGGACCACTCCGATTCCGTCCCATCCGGCCGGGTCTCCCGGCAATCGATGGACGCCAAGGTCCACTCCCGGCCCGCCGAGTCGGTGTAGGGCAGGTCCTCGATCCAGCGATAGACCTGCTTGACCTCCTGCGGTGTCACCGACTCCACCCGCCGCTCCGGGCGCAACCGCAGCAGCCCCTGGAACTCCTCCCACAGGGCCGGCAGCCGACCGGGTTTAAAGGTGTAAATGTAGTCGCAATTGAAATCCTTCGCGACCTGGAACCCCTCCCCGCAGGCATACAGCCCGTCGCCGACCAGGCAGATCCGCACCTGCGGGAACTCCGCCCTCAGTCGCGCCATCAGCCGCCGCAGAGCCTTCAGCTCACAGTCCTGCTTGATCCGCTCGGCGCCGGTGCCCGCCGGGGCGCCCGCGGTGTCCCGATTGTCGATGAACTCGGTGGCGATCGAGGCGACGATCCCGGCCGGCCCCAGCAGCTTGGCCTCCAGGACCTGGTGCATGTACAGCGTCGTCTCGCCCTGCCGTTGCGTCAGGCAACTGTCGCAATGCCGCGAGCGGAACACCAGGTAGCCCGAGCCGTCGATCAGGATCAAGAACCGCCCGTGTAGCCGGGCCGCGTCCAGGGCCTTGGTGCGGATCAGCCGGCGGACCATCTGCGTCCGCAAGGCGGCGATGGGGTCGGGGCCGATCTTCCCCAGGAAGTAGTCCAGGGTCTGGTTCACCGGCCGGGTGGTCTGCGCCGTGCCCGCCAGGCGATTGAGGTTATTGAGGACCTCCGGCCCGTCGGTGTTCAGATGAAAATCCAGTTGCCGCCGACTGCTCAGCTTGCACAAGAACAGGCTCAGCCCCCACCACAGCAGGAATCGCTTGTGGTAGGTCACCAGCGGCGCGAATCGCGGGTCGGGGACCTCGTCGATCCAGGCGTTGAGCTCGGGGAAGAAATGGCCGATGGTCTGAGCCAGGATGGGGCCGATGTTCAGGGTCGTCCCCGCCGGAGCCGGCGATGTCGCACATGGCCCTTGATCAGGGCCAGGGTCAACTGGCTGACCTCCTGGGTGAGAGCCTTGAGGCGGCGGTGTTCCTGGATCCATGAGCGGACCTCCTCGAGGAGGTCCTGGGGCACATAGGCGTTGCGAGTGCGGCCCGATTGGCGGTAGGTGAGGTGGTAGGCCGAATGCAAGGGGCCGTCATGGTGGCAGCGGCAGGTGGGCTGGCCGCACCGCTTGTCGAGGCGGACGAGGCTGGCGGCCAGCACCGGTCCGGTCGGCACCAGGAGCTTGAGGCGGCTCTCCAGCATCCGGCGGATCTGAGTGGGGTGGCTCGGGACGCGCATGGATGACCCCCAGGACTTCCGGTTACCCGCTTTCTACACCGGTCGGAGCCCGAAAAACCAGGGGTGCGAAGAAAAAAATATGGGGCTTGGGTAGGCCGATCGCCCCAACAGTGTTTCGGTTCCTGCTTTACGCCGCCCTTGAGGTGCGACGAATTCCCCTATTCATCAGAGCTGCGGACAGCCTCCGGCCAGGCGGCCCGCCAGCACGCCGCAGCCTCGCCCCGAGCGTTCCGGTAGCTCGTGCTCGTCGAGGATTCCGGGCCCTTCCGAGGGATCGCCTGTGCTGATTCCGTGTACAGTCACTGACTACCAGCTTCTGAAGACCGGCCGCGGCCGATACACTGGAAGTGAGGCCCGGTGGGGGT
>JADMIJ010000191.1 GCA_015478655.1 Acidimicrobiales bacterium
CGCCGGAAAGGCGTTTACGCCTGAGCCGAGTTTTTCAGGTCGAAGTAGCTACTTCCCCCTGAAATAGTCGGAGTGACTCCCGGATCAAGATCGGTGGTCATCGGCGTCCGGCCGGGGGGCAAATATTGACTCCGATCCTGGTGGTAGTGGGTCCGATCCGCCCTACTCGGAGGTTGTCAGCACTCCGATCTTCACCAGGTTGTGGTTGAAGACTCCGTAACCACACCAGGTGCGGACTCCTTCGATCCCGTCGATCTGTGTTCGGTTCCATCCGAAGTCCCGTTTGAGGCAGCTGATTCGGCCTTCACTGCCCGTTCTCCACCTCACCAGGCGCTGGAACTGCCGTCTACCTTCAACGGCGCGTCGTGACGCACTCGGTTTGCCTTTGGTGGGCAAAACAACAGTGCGCACCCCGAGCGCACTGAGCTGTTCGCCGACGGCTGTCTCGCCATAGCCGCGGTCAGCGGTGACCGCTTTGGGCACTTGCTTGGCCCGGCGGGTGACGCGCTCGACTGCCGGAACGAGCATCGGTGCATCCGGTGGATTGCCAACCTCGACATTGTGGTCGATGACGACGCCGTCCTCGTTGTCGACGACCTGTGCCTTGTAACCGAACTCGACGGGCTTGCCGAGTCGGCCCTTGCGGATAGGACGGGCGTCGGGGTCGTGCAGTGACACCAACCTGGTCGCTCCGTCAGGGACTTCGCCACGGAGACGCTTCTCGGTCTGCTCGGCGATCTGGTCTACCCGATCGGCAGCGAGCTCCAAACTGTCGGCAATCGCGCAGAGCCTTCCCGGCGCCGCGTTACCCAGGCGCTTCAGCGCCCGGCGGGCGTTCGCCGCCACTTGTCGGGCCTCGGCGACGGCCGTCTGGGCGATGCGGACCATCTCGGCGTTTATGGCCAGGACCTCGTCTTTTGCCTCCCCGGTGCGCCGTCGAAGGTTGGCACCGATGGACCGGGCCCGAGCCCGCATCATCCGAGTCCGGTCCCGAGAGGTGGTTTTGGAAGCCAATCCCGCACCCTTCAACTTCTCGATGCCTTTGGCCATATTGGCCACACCCTTGGCCAACAGACCCGAGTCCGTCGGGTAGGCAACGTTGGCGGGAACAACCGTGGTGTCGGCACGGACCTTGTTGGTCTTCAACACCTTGGCCGCCTGGGCCTTGGCCAACAGCGCTTCATTCAGCCCGTCGACCGCCGATGACCCGCACCGGGTGGTGATCTTCTGGTGTGAGTTGGAGGAGAGCGCTGACTCGAGCCCTTCACAGAACATGCTCGGGTCGACGCCTGCGAATCCTGGCATGTGGTGGCCCCGTCCAGCCTCCATGACCGACGCGTCTCCGTCGATCCTGAACGGTAACGTCGCGACGATGAGCCGCGATTCTACGCCTTCGAGCGCTGACAGAATCACCTCGGGCGAGCCCTCGATCCTGTCCCGAAAGGACTTGCGCAGGCAGGGGTCGGATCGTCGCCGGAAACGACGGCTCATCGTTGCCGGAGTGATTGTGGTGGCGGCCGGCGTGGCCACGGCCATCCTCCTCCTGCGGAACGGCAACACAGCCACGTCGCCAATCTCCGGACCGGCCTGCCCCCTGACCGGGGAGCCTGCTCCCGGAGGCGCGGTACTGGCTCGACCGGCAGTGGCTGTCAAGGTCGGCAATTACTCGGGCGACCGACCTTCGGCTGGTCTCAACCAGGCAGACGTCGTATTCGAAGAGCCAGTCGAAGGGTCGATCACCCGGCTCGTAGCAGTTTTTCAGTGTCAGGCGCCGGCCCTTGTTGGCGATGTGCGCTCGGCGAGGCAGCCCGACGTCGGCATTCTCTCCCAGCTCTCCGATCCGATCTTCGTCCATGCCGGTGGTATCGACCCGGTGCTAGCTCTGCTGAGTCACGCCAACCTGATCGACGAGAACGTCCTCAGCGCAGCGTCGGCGACTGTCGTCCATCCGGCGGGCCGGAGCGCCCCGTATTCCACATTCGTGAAACCGGAGGCCGTGTGGGCTCTCAATTCGTCCCACACAACACCGCCTTCCCCTCTCTTTGACCACGTCCCGGCCTTGCCGACTGGGGCGGTGGCGGGTTCAGGTGCAACTGTGCACATTCCGTTCTCGTCGTCATCTGACGTCACTTGGAAATGGGATCCGGCCACCACCCGCTATGTCCGCTACTACTCCAATTCCGCCGATGTGCTGGTCGACGGTACACAGACGTCCGCGACCAATGTCGTGGCCATGACCGTCCATACCATTATCGGGCCATGGGTCGAGAGTGGTGGCGGCGCCCGCGAGGTGGAGGTTGTCGCAACCGGCTCCGGGCCGCTGGTGGTCCTTCGGGGTGGGGCTGCCATCAAGGGCACGTGGAGTCGCTCGAGTCTCGACCGGCCCGCAACACTCACAGCGGCGGACGGCACGAACATCACACTCCAACCGGGGAACACGTGGGTGGAGTTCGTCCCCGAAGGCATCCCCGTAACCACGACCTCGCCGGCGCCGTAAGTCGGTCCGAGCCTCACGCCCCCCGCACTCCCCCGCCGTCAGCCCAACGTCGGATCCGGTCCCGGCGAGGTGGCCGAGGCACCCTGTCTCAAAGGGAACCGACGTTTGGCGGCACTTCGGATCTGAGCGGGGTCTCGTAGTCGGATCCGCGGGCGCGTAGCGGG
>JADMIJ010000192.1 GCA_015478655.1 Acidimicrobiales bacterium
CCCGAAGAGCGCTCAGAAGATCGAGGAACTGAGATCGTCGTACCAGAAATGCGAAGCACTTCTGTCGACGTTGCCGGTGGAAGGCGAACATCAGACCCTAGCCAAGATGCAGCGGGTCATGCTCATGGGGTTGGGGTATACCGAGGAGGAACTCTCGAAGGTCGACTTCGACAGTCTGGAGATGACCGCCTTCCAGGATCTCGTCCTACATTCCGCACGTGCTGAGAGGGCAATCGGCTAATTTCCCCGACGGCCGAACTCACCCCGCGTAGCTCTCCTCCGGGACGCCAGCGAGGCGCAGTAGCTCGAGCTGCTGCTCGGTCAGCTTCGGTGCGAATCGCTGCACCTCCCGACCCTCCTGCTCCAGATGGTGAGCGGTCACCACCTCGAAGGCGCCCAGGATCCGATCGGTCGTCGGTGCGGGACAGGGTCGTCCCTCCGGATAGAGCGGGATGGATTTCACTCCCTGCGCCTCCATCGACTGGCGAACCTCGCGCTCGATGAGCGCCTCCACCAGCATCGCCAGGAAGTAGAGGAACAGCAGCGCCTCCACCCGATCGATGTTCTTCAGCTGCATCGGGGACACCTCGAGCACCGTCTTCAGTTGCTCGTGCCGTTTCTCCAGTCGCGGCTGGAAGTGGTATGCTTCCAGAAGCTCCTTCGGGGACAACTTCCGCTCGTTCGTGAGCAGCGGGAACATCCCGTCACTCTTCGCGTCGTAGACGATCGCCGCTTCGTCGGGCCGGGGCACCACGTGGAACCGGGTCTTGACGGTCCGTCGGAACCGGGTGTCCTTCCCGGGCCGTCCTCTCTGCTCCTGGTGGAACTGCTCCACCGGCTCCTCCCGAACCTCCCAGCCGACCCAGCGCGCGGCGCTGGAACCCACCGCCTTCTCTGCGGCCTTCACCACCGCCGCCCGGGTGCGGAGCTTCGTCTTCGGGCTCTGCAGCCGTTCCTCGAGCTCATCCAGGTGGACCATCGCCCGGCCGATCCGATCCTCCCGGGACTCCCGATCCTCCTCGGCCATCAGCGAGTTCCACGTCCACACCAGCCGGAATCCATCCCCCGCCGGGATCGGCGACTCCACCATCTTCCACACATCCGCGGACCTCGCTTGGTTCCGGGGGTTCGGTCGCCGACGGACCGTCTCCCACGCGAGCTCGTGGGTCTGGACATACTCCCGGAAGAGACGGTCCTCCTTCCGGCTCCGGGGCAGCACCGTGAGGAACCGACCCCCCTTCCCGTCGAGGTATCGGAGCGTGTCCCCGTCGCAGAGCTTCGAGTCCGCCACGTACAGGAACTCCGGGCTGCCCTTCAACGCGAGGAGCGCCTCCCACGACTCTCGGTGCGTGGGGCAGTCATTGGTGTTCCCGTCCACGACCCGGTAGTGGACCGGGACGGCACCGTCCGCCGAGACGGTGAGGATCCAGAGGAGCTGCTTGAGGTCCGGTCGGTGGTCCTTGTTGTGGCCAAGGGCCGCCCGCAGCGTGCGCTGGCCTCTCTTCCGGCGGCCGTCGGCCTTCCGATAGGCTCCTTGGAGGGTCACCGTGGTGGAGTCGTTGTGGAAGCGTTCGAGGTCGATCCGGAACTCCCGGATGGCCCGGACCACGACCTCGGTCGCCAAGGAGCCCCGGTCGGCGTCAAAGAGCGCATCGAGGTCCCTTCCGAGGCGATCGTCGTTGAGGAAGGGAACGGTCCGCGGTGAGAGACCGAGGAGGTCCGGGCGGTAGGGGGAGGCCCATCCATGGAGGCCGTAGAGCGGCTCTCGGCTGACGAGGAGGTTTCGCAGGAGCACGAGCAGGCCGGCGGAGTGGTCGAGTCGAGCCCCGGGAGTGGCGGGGAGACGGGTGAGGAGGATCTCCTCGAGGCGCAGGCGTCGGAGGAAATGGTTGACGATGGGGAGGGAGCCGAGGTGGGCGGAGTGGAGTCGGAACGTCCCGCGGGTCGGCACAGTCCCCGGGAAGGGCAGGCCCAGCAAGTTGATAAGGGTTGTGGGCATTAGTGCCCACACATGCGCGTGAGCCTGTTGGTCTTTCGTCTTCCCCCGGGGACCCCGAACGCTGAGGTGGGGAAGTTCGTCAAGAAGCTCTACGGGCAGGCGACGAGCTCGTGGGGAGGGAAATACACTTACCGACGACCGGGACTCCTGGATGGCGTCCCGCACCGGAAGTTGCTCCGGGGCGTGGTGATCGTGCAGCGGAAGGACCTGGCCAAGGTCCTCGCCTTCCTCGGGGAATGGAACGCCCTGGTCGAGGTGAGGGAGATCCGACCGACCGTGGAGGACCTCCAGTTCCTCGAGAAGGAACCGTCAGCTCACGGAGGGGGCTGGTAATTCAGGGATTGCCCGTTCAGCCGGTGCGGAATGTAGGTCGAGAGGATCGATAATCCAGCGAATTCGAGAATCCCCTTGAGTGAGTCCCTTCTCCTCCCCAATTATCGTGTGGGACGGAAAGGCGTGGAGAATTTTTCGTCGCATTTCATCCTCCGACTCTCGGTCGGCAGACGTCACTGGCGATCCGTCCTGCTTAGTTTCGGCCTCTACGCGTCCGCCAAAAAACTCCAGAGTTCGACGGCCACCAGCCTTTGCTACGTCGATAGCCACGTTGAGGAGGGCGGAAAGAGACGGAAGGTCAGGCGAGACTTCGTCGTTCCTGTCCGGGG
>JADMIJ010000193.1 GCA_015478655.1 Acidimicrobiales bacterium
GACCGAGCAGCTCCTCGATCACCGCATCGGGATAGGTCGGCCGGAACCGGTCGTATGCCTCGGCGTGCTGGTCGAACAACCTCGAACGCTGTACGGCCAGAGGGCGCGCTGCCACACGGTCGCGTTCGCTGGCATCCACAGACGTCAGCCTGCCACAGACGGCCAATGCTCAAGCGGGAGTGATCCTCGGCCCGGACGGACTTGGGGTCGTTGGAACCGGCGACCGTCAGGGTCCCGCGGTCCAGACCATGACCTGGCACCTTGGCCGCCCACAAAGACCACGCCGGGCCCTTGTCATGGAACCACCGAGGTCCAATGGAGAGACCTGTCGTTCGAGTTCTCCCACGGTGTCCTCGACGGGTACCGCCATCTGCAGGGGGGCCTGTCGGCTGCCGGAGAGGTGGTTCGTTTGTCGGGACCTGGCGTGCCCCAGCTCAATACTGCAGCCGGCGCAACTCTGGGGGTGGCCCTCGCCGAGTTGCGATCCCTCTATCCGGCGGGTTATCCCGCAGGCGAGTTCAGCGTGGAGCAGGGTGGGTCCATTCATGTATCCGGGACCAAGCAGAACGAAAGGTTGTTCATTGGCTTCTTCAGCTCCGCTCCGTCAACACCACTCACCGAAATCAAGGGGGGTCACACCTGCGGGGATGTCTGACGTTTGATGAACAGGAAGAAGCGAACGGTCCACGAGACTGATGACCCGCAGGTGGTTGACCCGAAACGCCCGGGTCTGAGGCTCAATCGCCGTGGTCCAAAAGCCAAACCTCCTGCCCGTGGCGCCCCCTGGTGAAACATAGATTCCATCGTCACTCTTGTTGGCCCTCTCGACAACGATGCGCAGCAAAATTGCCAGAACATGGGAGTCCCATCTGACGCATCTTCCCAGGTCAATGTCCCAGGTCAACACCGGTGGGCCGTGCGGGACTTGAACCCACGACCCCTTGCGTGTCATCCAGATAAGCGCCATGTTTGCCTGTGTTGGCAAATCCCATATCGTGCCATCTAGCTGGGCTTTCACCGATGGGCTCGTCCATCGGGTGTTGTGGAAAACCAGCGGTGTTCATCACGGATGTGACCAAAATGTGACCAAATCCGGCCCTCGGAACGGCCGTCCTACGAAGCCACCAGATCCTCATGGTAGGTGTGGCCGCCGACCTCGATCGTGATGGAGAGATTTCCCCCGAGCGCACGCACGTATCCGGCCAGCGTGGCGA
The DNA here is from genome assembly GCA_015478655.1 of Acidimicrobiales bacterium. Taxonomy (GTDB): domain Bacteria; phylum Actinomycetota; class Acidimicrobiia; order Acidimicrobiales; family RAAP-2; genus Bog-756. The sequence continues at coordinate 1,215 of JADMIJ010000193.1, forward strand.
TCTCGACGGAGTCCGGGGCCCGCTCGACCTTGCTCACCTGAGATTGGCCTCTCCCCCATCGCTCGGCGATCTCCGACTGGTTGAAGCCGGCCGCCCTCCGCAGCTCCCCGAGCGTGGCTACGACGTCATGTTCGATACGCAGACGTTCGCTGGCCTTGTCGCGCAGGGCTTCGAACGCCGGGTCGGGATGGCTGATCTTCTGGTCGATGACGAACTCCTCGTCAGCACCTGCCAGCCAATCCTCGGGTGTCGGCTCGATGGTGTCCTTGGCACTCATGGTGTTCCTCCTCTGGTGAGATAACGGTCGACGATCTGATCTGCCACTGGCACGTAGTCGTCGTACCAGTCGTGTCCGGTGCGTTCCTGCCAGCCCTCCTTGTTGCCCCCGACGCACACCAGCACTCCCCTATCTCCGTCGATGAAGCAGGTGAGCACCCGCATCACGTAGCGGGCGCCCTCGGCGGTGTGGTCGGTCCGTAGCTCACTCATGTCTGGGAAGTGCCGGCTGATCTGGATCCGATGGCGTACGTACGGAAGTGTCGCTCCCCTACCGTGCTCTGAGAGGTACTCCAGCAGTGCGGCGATCTCCGCAGCCACCACGACGGGCAGCTGTCCCAGCCAGCGGTCGAAGTACGGATGGCGAATCTGATTGAGCGCCACTCCGTCAGGATATCACTTCTGGTGACTATTTACTAGGATGAATAACTCTTCCAACGGGAGCCACCGCTCGGTTCCTCGTAGCTTTGAGTACCGTTGGGCCGTTCAGCCTGATGGCGCAGGCATTGTCATGGCGATGGCGCCGAATACGCGGGTTGGCGGAATTCACAGCACTACTCGTGACCAGGAGAGATATGGCTGATCAATCCTCTACCCCACCAGGTTGGTATCCAGATTCGATCGCGGGTCAGCTGCGATGGTGGGACGGAACCGCCTGGACCGGACACACGCTCCGGCAGTTGCTTCGAATCCCGCTCCCGAGGTCTCTCCCGCTCCAGTAGCACCGCAGACTCAACCCCAATTTCAGAACGCAACTCCGCAAGACGCTCAACCGCCTACCAAGGACCACAAGGGCGGACTCTTCGGAGGCAAGAAGGAGCTCGAAGGAGAAGTCGCCAGACTTCAAGCAGAGCTTCGAGCGCTCGGTGTTCCTGAACGAGCAGAGCTTCAGACGGAACTGGCTCGGCTCCGACCAGAGCTTCAAGCCCTCACCGCCGAACGAGAAGCCCTCCTTGCCCAGGTCGAACCCCTGAGAGCAGAGACCCTGAATCTACGGTCGGAGGTTGAGGCAGCGCGAGCGCTGCTCGCCCAGGTGGACCAGCTCCAAGCGACCAAAGCCCAAACCGAAGCTGCAATTGCCCAGATGCAGCCCGTCTTGGATCAATGCAATCAGGCTCTACGCGACCAACTGGGGAGAGCGGGTCCTGATCCTCGGTGGTGATGGCT
>JADMIJ010000194.1 GCA_015478655.1 Acidimicrobiales bacterium
AGCCGAACTGGGAGTTGCTCGCCACGGTCACTCCCCGCTGAATTCCGAAGCGCCGGTTAACCCCGGATGGGGGACATGAGAGGCATTTCGAGGATCCGACCGCGGACCGACAGTGCCCCCCTTCAGGAGCTTGGACCAGGGGCAGCTGACTTCGCGAGTGGCGACTCCTGAAGGATCGTCGCGGCTGGCCGGCGAAGCGACTTGAGCCCAAGCCTGGGGACCGGATTTCGACCTTCGAGCCGGTCTTTCCAGTCGAGCGCCGGTCGCTCCAGGAGGCACCAGGACAGAGCCGTGAACAGAAGGGTGGCGCCTACGGCGACGACGACTCGCACGACGGCATTCCAGCTGTGCCCATAGTACCGAATGGCGAAGAAGACAGGAAGATGCCAGAGGTAGAACGCGTAGGAGACGGTGCCAAGCACGATGAACGGTCTCCAATTGAAGAAATGGCGCCCGCCCCAATGTCCGTCCACTAAGGCCAAGATGATCAGGGCACAAGCCACGTCGATGGCGACGAAGCCTCCCCGAAATAGAAACGGGCCAGGAGATTTGACGATCGGGAGGCAGATGAGAAGAAACACCGATGCAACCGTTGCGGCCCACCGAACGATAGTTCGATTGGGTTCCAACCCGCGGAACCAGATATGGGCCAGAAGGCAACCAATGAGTATGCCGTCGGCCCGAGTGTCGGTTCGAATGAAGATGGCGTACCAGTTGGTACCATGATACGAGAGGGACCGATGGACGGCTATGGCGACAATCAATCCGAGTAGGACGACAGCTACCGTACGGAAACGTCGTCGATAGGTGAGAACGAAGATCGTGATCCAGGGCCAGATCAGATAGAATTGTTCTTCGAGGGACAACGACCACAAATGCTGCATTCCGTTGGCTATCCCCCCGACATAGTTCGAGTTGAACGCCAGCTTCCAGTTGGAATAGTAGAAGAGCACGGACATAAGAGACGTCCATTCCTCGTGGAAGGATATGCCCGTCAGGTACGCGAAAATGGAATGAGCCACGAGCAGGCCGAAGAGCGGCGGAAGCAGCCGCATAGCGCGCCGACGGTAGAAATGAATCGTATTGATCTGGCCGGTCAGCCCCTGTTCTCTGAGGAGGAGCGACGTGATTAGGAATCCGCTGAGAACGAAGAACGAATCTAAGGACACCGTTCCACCAGGGACCACGGCGAAGGTGGGGATTGGCAGAATAACTTCTAGATGCGAGACAAAGACGATGATGACTGTGGCTCCTCGTAGACCGTCAAAGGATTCGATCCGAGGTAAGCGGCGAACCGGAACGTCACTCGTAGGAATTGTTCCGGCGATCGGCGATGCCGACGGAGTCCTCGCGTCGCTCGAAATTGACTCCAAGTTGCCCCCTCCTTGGGTCCAGCATGGCCGCCAAGCGCCAGCTCAGGCTTTGGCGAGTGTACCGACGAGCGATCGGGATGGCAATTGGATCTGCCCGGCCAATTGCGGTTCATCGCTCGGACGTCGGGCGATCAGATCGTGGCCTCGTCGAGCTCGGCGGTCCGGGCCGATCCGACCTACTGGTCAGGAGCGAAGCGGCTCATCACCACGTCGCTCCGAGGCCAGCGCCCGGGTATTCGTAGCTGCTACCCACCGCTCAGACCGGTACCGCCTATCCCGAGCCGCGGCCGGGCGTCCTCGGGTAGGCCGACGCGGGGGAGACCCATCAGGACGGCACGACGCGGGCCGATCTAGCTGACCGGTCACTCCATGGCCGGCTCGGACGGACTCCCCACGCCACTTGCCGTGCCAGCTCTGCGTTGACGACGGGCAGGTCGGCAGCGTGGGTCACGCCAATCAGTTTGGCATCGGTGGCCAGCACGCGTACCGGCCGCCCGCTCCCTCGACCCACCATGGCTGCCACCACGTCCGGCAGAAGTACCTCGGCCTTTGGCAGCCCCTCGCCGGCGGCCACCGAGGCTACGAGGGCGTTCTCGTCCAGTCCCGATGCCGCCATGGCCTCGGCAAAGACGTCCCAGATCTCGGGCTGGAAACCCCACAGGTTGACTGATGCCGGCAACGTGCCGTCGAGTTCGACCGGTTCGAGCCCATCGTCGGAGCGGAGCGGCCGGTCTGGTCCTTGCCTGACCACGTGTCGCCGCTCGGTGAGCCCCACCAGGTGCCCGACTTCGTCTACCAGGCAGATGCCACGCGTGACCGGGTCGTTGGTGGCCACCGTGGCCTGCAGCTCGTAGCTGATGAGGGCGTGCTCGTGGCCGCCGCCGGCCAGGTGGCCGGCCAGAAGGGTCATGGCCGCTTCGCCGTAGACGTCGTCAGCGTTGGCCACGGCAAACGAATGGTCTGGCCCCAGCGAGTGGCGGGCGGCGAGCACGGCGTGGACGGTCCCGAGAGGCAGCCGTTGTTCGGCGAAATCAACCACCACCGTGCCGGGCCAGCACCGCTCGACGTGGTAGCGGATTGCCGGTCCGGTCTCGGGGTGCAGGACCAGGACCACCTGGCCGAAGCCGGCGGTTAGGGCGTCGCTCACCAGCAGGTCGATGACGGCCTCGCCGTTGGGTCCGATGGGGGCCAGTGGCTTGCATCCGCCGTAGCGACGGGCCATGCCGGCGGCCAGGACCACCAGGGAAGGTGCCCCGCCGGTGGTCATCCGCC
>JADMIJ010000063.1 GCA_015478655.1 Acidimicrobiales bacterium
CCTCAGCTTCCATGGACGGCCGATTCATGACCCACGACAGGAGCAGAAGACCCCTTTTCCAAAGGTCCCGGGCCGTCCGCCCGAATCAGGAGCCATCCAACCTATTCCGCAAGACGAGAAACGCGTCCCGAAGGAGCAGACGATGACCGAAGTGACTGATCCGGCCGAAGCCCAGACAACACCGGCGGCCAACGCTGAGCCCGATCCAAAACGTTGGTCGATCCTGGCCGTGGTCGTCATTGCCCAGTTGATGGTGGTCCTGGATGCGTCGATCGTCACCATCGCCCTGCCCTCGGCCCAACGGGCTCTCAACATCTCCGTGGCCAACCGGCAGTGGGTCATCACGGCCTACACCTTGGCGTTCGGTGGACTGCTCCTGCTGGGCGGTCGGATCGCCGACTTCGGAGGGCGCAAGCGGATGTTCATCGTCGGCCTCATCGGATTTGCGGGGGCGTCGGCGCTGGGTGGGCTGGCCGCGGATCAGGCCATGCTCTTCGGGGCCCGGGCGCTCCAAGGAGCGTTCGCGGCGGTGATGGCGCCGGCGGCACTGTCGTTGCTGACCATCACCTTCCGGGATGATCCGAAAGAGCGAGCCAAGGCGTTCGGCGCCTATGGAGCCGTGTCCGGTGCCGGTGGTGCCATCGGTGTCCTGGCCGGCGGCGTCCTCACCCAGTACGCCTCGTGGCGGTGGTGCCTCCTGGTGAATGTCCCGATCGCCGTCCTCACCGCTGCCGCCCTGCGGGTCGTCCACGAGAGCCGCGAGGTGGGGACCACCCGCTACGACATACCGGGCGCCCTGCTCTCCACCGCCGGCCTGGTCAGCCTGGTCTACGGCTTCACCAAGGCGGAGACCGACGGCTGGGCATCGACCACCACGCTCATCCTCCTCAGCGTGGCCGTGGTTCTGCTGGGGGCCTTCGTCCTGGTCGAATCGCGCTCGAGCCACCCGCTCCTGCCCCTCCGGGTGATGTCCGAGCGGAACCGGGCCGGTGCCTACCTGTCAGCCCTGCTGACCGGGGCCGGCCTCTTCGCCATGTTCGTCTTCCTCAGCTCTACATGCAGGGGGTCCTCCACTACTCGGCCCTGAAGGCCGGGGTTGCCTTCCTCCCGTTCGCGGCGGGCATCATCGCCGCCGCCGGGGCGTCCAGCGGCCTGGTCCCCCGGATCGGCCCCCGGATCCCGATGACCCTGGGGCTGGGGGTCGGCGCACTGGGATTGGCCTGGCTCACCCAGATCGGCGTCGGGACCTCCTACTGGACCCACGTGCTCCCGCCCGAGATCCTGATGAGCGTGGGCCTGGGGCTGGCGTTCCCCGCCCTCAGCAGCACGGCCCTGGTCAATGTCGGGGACAGGGACTCCGGGGTGGCCAGCGCCCTGGTGAACACCGCCCAACAGGCGGTGGGTCGTTGGGGACCGCCCTGCTCAACACCGTGGCGGCCACGGCCACCGCCACCTACATCGCGTCCCATGGGGCGGCGATGGCCCGCGCCGGGCAGGTCCACGGCTACTCGGTGGCCTTCGCCCTCGGAGCCGGCATGCTCGCCCTCGGGGCCCTTGTGAGCGCCGTGTTCGTGACAGGTCAGTCTCGCCGAGGCGCGGGCGCCGGTCAGCCCCGGCAGATGACAGTCTCGCCCCAGCCAGGATGACGCCAGGTTGACCTGACGACTGCGCCCGGCGCCTCGGTGCCTGGAACCCGTCGGGTCAGAGGTCGCCCCGGGCCTGCTTGGCCATCCGTGATGCCAGTTGTCGGGAGACCCCGAAGGCCCGGGCGAGGTCCCCGATGCTCATGCCCTCCTCGAGCCCGGCGACGGTGATCGAGAGTCGCAGTCGGTGACGGCACTCCTCGAACCCACTGAGGTGCTCGGTCATCGCCAGGCGCCTCTCGGCCGTGTTGAGGACGCGCAGCGCCTCATCGATTCCCACCCCCCGATCGAGCAGTTCGAGCCCCTTCTGCAACCCCTTCCGGCTCTCCCGGATGAGGTCCCGGAGCTCCTGACCGGCCACCAAGAGTTGCCCAATGTCGCGGGCAACATCATCACGCGACGAGGTCACGCCGTGAGCCTATGCCCGCCGCGGGAGAAATCAAGGACCCCGGCACCTCTGGAGGGTGGGCCCGTCGTCGTCCCGCCGGAACGGCGTTCGCCCGACTCCTGACGAGGGGCGAGACTGTGCCATGGCTGTCTTGGGATTGGGTTTGGCCGCGTTGGGTCGCCCGGGGTACCTGACCGTCGATCACGGCACCGCCATCGGCCCCGACCGCTCGATCGAGGCGCTTCGGGAGCGATGCAGCCAGGTATGCGACGCCGCGTGGGATGGCGGGATCCGGTGGTTCGACGCCGCTCGCTCCTACGGTCGGGCCGAGCAGTTCCTGGCTGAGTGGTTGACCGGTCGCGCCATCGATCCGGGGCAGGTGTTGGTGTCATCGAAGTGGGGATACACCTACACGGCGGACTGGAGGGTGGACGCAGAGGTCCCGGAGGTGAAGGACCACTCCGCTGCCGCCCTGGCCCGCCAGTGGCCCGAGACCCGGGCGCTACTCGGACCGTGGCTCCGCCTCTACCAGGTCCACTCCGCCACGGTGGAGTCGGGGATCCTCAGCGACACTGGCGCCCACGCGGCGCTCGCCCGGCTCGGGCTGCCGGTCGGGCTCAGCCTGAGCGGCCCGGATCAATCGGAGGCCCTGCGCCGGGCCCTGTCCATCGAGGTCGGCGGCACGCCGCTGTTCTCCGCCGTCCAGGCGACCTGGAATCTCTTGGAGCCCTCGGCGGGACCCGCGCTGGCCGAGGCAAAGTCCGCCGGCTGGACGGTGATAGTCAAGGAGGCCCTGGCCAACGGGCGGCTCGCCACCCCCGGGCCTGCAACCGCGGCCCTCGGCGACCGTCCCGATGCCACCGCTCTGGCCGTGGCGCTGGCGCAGCCCTGGGCCGACGTCGTGTTGTCCGGTGCGGCCACGGTCTCCCAGCTGCGATCGAACCTCGGAGCGCTCGACGGCGCCCCGCAGCCGGACGGAGATCGACTCTCGACTCTGGCCCTCGACCCAGAGACCTACTGGGGTGAGCGCGCCGCCATGCCGTGGACGTAGTGCTGCGTCGCGCCACGGACTGATCTGGCGTAGCTATTGCGTCGCCGAATGCGTAGGAGTGGATCCGTCCGGGAGCAGCAGATCGAAGCCGTCCGGCGCGTTGAGCATGCCCGGGGCCGTGCCGGCCGTGTCCGTGACCCCGTACTGCACGTAGGTGGGCGGCTTGTGCTGGCAGACGCCGTCGGTGCCGATCTGATCGGCGATGGTGGGCAAGTCGCGGGACGAACTATTAGGTCAGCCTAACCCCGGCGACCGAGGCCGAACCGTCCCTTCAGCCGTGAATCGGCCGGGCTCCCGTCAGCCCCGGACCACAACCACCGACAACGCGTCCCCCCCCCGCAAGGTCGGGGCCCCTGCTCCAGGCGCAGCCCTTTCGAGCGCACCGAAGCAGACGGCCGGTGCGTGGGTAAGAATGCCGATGAGGGCAAGGCACGGAGGTGGGCCATGGGCGACGAGGTGACTGCGGGCGATGGCGTTCCCACGAGGATCGTCGTCGGGACCGACGGTTCGGAGACGGCGGAACGGGCGGTGTGGAAGGCGACGGCCCTGGCCAAGGCGGTGGGGGCAGAACTTCTCGTCGTGTCCGCCTACCGCAATCGTGCGCCGGCCGTCCCGGCGGCGGGGGTGTCGTTGGATTCCGGGTGGGCGGCAGCCGCCCGTTCCGCGGCCGAGGACCACACCAACCATGCCGTCGAGTCGGCCCGTTCGGCCGGCGTCCGTTCGGCCTCCGGTCGGGCGGTGGCCGGTGAGCCCGCGGAGGTGCTCATCAAGATCGTCGAGGATGAGCAGGCCGACCTGCTCGTCGTGGGATCGAAGGGGATGCAGTCCACGGCGCGTTTCCTGCTCGGCCCGATCGCCAACCGGGTGTCCCACAAGGTCAACTGCGACCTGTTGATCGTCGAGACCAGTCACTGAGCTCGGTCGCGGATGTCGGCATTCGGGCCGCGACCTGCGCCGGCGACCGCTCCACGCGCTCAAGCGTCGGTTCGGACGATGAGCACCGGACACGGGGCGTTGCGAACGACATAGTCGGAAACCGATCCGAGCAGTGCGCGGCGAAGTCCCCCCGCGCCCGCGAGATCCCATCACGATGGCGGCGGCCGAGACCTCGCGGGCCAGATCACAGAGGGCGGCACCGGGACTGCCTTCCACCACGCGAGTCTCGACACCTCCGCCGAGCTCCCGGGCCGAGGCGTCCACGATGTCACGACCGGCAGCCAGCAATCGGTCACGCATGCTGGCGAATTCATCCGGTTGCATCGAAGGCCCGGCATGGCCCGACCCATCGTCGACCAGTGACGGGTCAGTCCCGTCGACCACGGTCACGACCATGACCGTGCCTGCCTCCCGAAGGATCGCCAGGCCGGCCAAGGCAGCCTTGTTGGCGAGTTCCGAACCGTCCGTGCCCAGGACAATGGTGCTCATGGCGGCATTCTGCCATGGCGACTGCGAACGTTCGGTCCTCGCTCAAGACGTCCGAGTCCCGGTGGTCGGCCGATCCCTCACCGGTCGTGCAGGGATGTCGGAGGCCAGGCCAGACTGCTCCTCCGGACGGCCCGCGGGGACACCGAGCCTACGATGTCCTTCAGGCTCGGCCGCGAACGCGGGGGACGAGGAGGGGAACCATGGGCCGTGGTGGGAGTGCCGAAGGCGAGGGCCGGCCTGGAGAGGGCGCCACTCCGCCGACCGGGTCTGATCGCCCATTCGCATCATCGTGGAGGCGACATCGCCTCACCGTCGACCAGCGAGTGGCACGAGGGAAGGCTGCGCGTCTGCCCGCTCCCAGGTCGAGCCACGGACGGTTCGGAGCCGCACCGGACCGCCCCGACCCCATTTCGCTGCTGGAGGAACAGGGAAAGAGCCGCGTTGCCGAGCTGATCCCGATTCGCTACGGGCGGATGCTCGTCTCACCGTTCACGTTCTTCCGGGGGGCCGCATTGATCATGGCCACGGACCTGGCCGCCACCCCCCGATCAGACATCATCGTGCAGCTATGCGGCGACGCACACTTGCTGAACTTCCGCCTGTTCGGGACCCCCGAACGCAAGCTCATCTTTGACATCAACGACTTCGACGAGACGCTTCCCGGCCCGTGGGAGTGGGACCTGAAGCGCCTGGCCACCAGCGTCGAGATCATGGGCCGCAGCCGCAGCTTCTCCCCGTCCGATCGCCGTGACATCGTCATGGCCGGAGCCCGGGAGTACCGGGAACGCATGCGCCAGGCCGCCGCGGCCGGAACCCTCGAGGTCTGGTACGAGCATCTGGAGGCCGGCGATCTCCTGGAGATGACCGAGGAGGAGGTGCGCCGGGGACAGTTGAGCAAGAAGGAGCACCGGCGGACGAGGGGGCAAGTGGCCAAGGCCCGGACCCGTGACAGCGTGCGAGTGTTCACCCGCCGTGTCGGCAAGGTCCACGACGAGCTTCGCTTCGTCGCCGATCCCCCACTCATCGTTCCCATCGAGGACCTGGTGGAACCCGGCTCGGTGTGGGAGCAGTCCGACGTGCTCATCAAGCAACTGCTCTCGTCGTACCGACAGACCCTCGGGGTCGAGCACCATCCTCTCGAGGAATTCCGGTACGTCCACGCCGCCCGCAAGGTCGTCGGGGTGGGAAGCGTCGGCACCCGCTGCTACATCCTCTTGTTGGTCGGCCGCGACGACGCCGATCCCTTGATTCTTCAGGTGAAGGAGGCGGAGGCATCGGTCCTCGAGCGCTTCGTGGGCAAGAGCGAGTACGCGCACCACGGACAGCGGGTGGTGGCCGGCCAGCGCCTGATGCAGGGGGCCTCGGACGCGTTCCTCGGCTGGCAACGGATACAGGGCCTGGACGGAAGGACCTACGACTTCTACGTGCGCCAGCTCCACGACTGGAAGGGAATCACCGAGGTGGACGAAATGCTCGTACCCGGGGCCACCCTCTATGCCCGGACCTGCGGGGCGACCCTGGCCCGGGCCCATGCCCGGTGGGGGGATCGGATCGCCATAGCCTCGTATCTGGGAAAGGGCGAGACATTCGACCGGGCGATCGCCGACTTCGCCACCGCCTACGCGGACCAGAATGAGCGGGACTACGAAGCACTCGTCCAGGCGGTGAGATCGGGTCGGCTCTCCGCGGAGTCTGGCGTCTAGCAGTTCTGCCCACCTCCGGCTACCGGCGGGCTCCGGTGGCGCCACGACCACAGGAGGAGAGGCCACCCCGCGCCGTCCCTTGTGACTAGGGTTGTCGCCGGCGAAATTCGTCCGACCGTCTTGTCCGGTCGAGCCAGGCGTACAAAGGAGACACGATGCTCAAGGGCTTCAGGAACTTCCTCATGCAGGGCGAATTGATCGTCATTGCCGTCGGTCTCGTGGTGGCACTGGCATTCAGCACATTGATCAAATCCTTCACCGACAACATCATCACGCCCCTCGTCAATGCGGCTCAGGGCGGAGGGACTTCATCACTTGGTCTCGGATGGACCATCAACGGCCAACGCATCAACCTCGGCGCCTTCATTTCGGCCATCGTGTACTTCGTGATCTTCATGGCGGTCATCTACTTCGTCCTGGTCGTTCCCTACAAGGCCTACATGAAGAAACAGGGCAAGACGGTGTTCGGCGATCCCCCACCGACCAGGACCTGCCCGGACTGCCTGTCCGACGACCTCCCGCGAGCTGCAACCAAGTGCAGGCACTGCGCCAGCCAGCTCCCGGCCGCGGCGTGAACGCCATGGGGTAGTGGCGACCCGTCTGCGGCCGCTGGTTCCACGCTGACCATCGTGGGCACAGACGACAACCACGCCAACAGCACAGCGTCGCCTGTCGCCACACGCAGCCGCCATACGGGCATCCGCCCCTACGGCGATGATCGATCCCGACATCGGCGATACCGGACATGACACGGCAGAGCGGAGCGTGCCACGCCGCCGATCTGCGCCACCACGGGGTAGGGTCGACGGCTCCAGCTCGGATCGAACTCGTATTCCGCCAGCAGCCGCGTCGAGGCCAGGGTCATCGCCGAGAGGGAGAACGGCTGTGCGGGGCAAGAATGCCGCCCGTGCCCGAATGCTGTCACCAACTCAGCCGCGGCGAGCTTCGATCCGTCGGCCAACCGACGCCGATTCCAGTGGTTCGGATCCCAAGCGTCGAGGCCCGGGGCGGCGCTGGTATTGGTCAGAGGAAGCAGGGTAGCAACGGTCACGCCCGGTGGGACAGCATGGACCGCGCTGCCGACGTTCAACTCCACCGGCTTGACCACGTACCGGGACATGATCGAGCGCTGCGCCATGCGTATGGACTCGAGTGCGCACGTTTCGGCCAACCGCCGGTCCCCTGAGCGAACCCGAGCACACTCGGCCGGATGACCGATCAGATCGATCAGATGCCAGCCCAGCGCGGCAAACAGGTTCGACATGGACGCCACATGGATCAGGGCGACGTCCAGACCGCTGCCGATCATCCCCTCTGCTGCCTGTTGGTCGGACCAGGCCGCCACGACACGTGCAAACAGCGGGTGACGGTCCTCCACCCCGGGCAGCTCTTGGCGGGATTCACCCAGTTCCTCGAGGATGACGCCCAGCGCTCCCCGCTCGGCCGACTTGCCACTCGCTGCCACCAGAGACATGGCATCGGGGTGCACGAACGACTCGGCGCCGTCGAGCGTGTCGAACGCTCGGACGAGTCGATCAAATCGCTCGCCAACGGCCGACCCCGGACCACCCCACGACGCCAGACCGACGCGGTGTCCCAGGCGTCTGGCCATGCCAAAGACATCGAACTCACCCGCTGACCCGAGCTCGTCGATCGTGGCATCGACGGCCAGTTCGACGTTGGCCAGGTACGTCGTTACGTCCTCTCGCCCAAACAGGTGCTGCGGTAGGACGCGTCGGCCCACGAACATCTCGTCCGGGAGCTTGCGGCGCAGCATGCGCCAGTCGGCAATGCCCTTGCTGGCGCGGTCCTCGGGTAGGCCGTAGAAACAGGCGACCCCGGACGGCGAGAACGTAAACAGGTACCGGTCCTCTCCGCTGTCCACGACAAAGGTGTCTCCGAATGACCTGCGCGCCCCGTCCAGTGCTGAGACCGGGTCGTCGATTGGGGCATCCCAGGGCAGGCCGACCCCAGAGGCCACGGGTGGCATGGGCGAGATCAGCGGCACAGTCATGAACACCTTCTTCTGTCGGAGTGGGGCCTCGAAGATCATCCGCCGTGGAGAGACTGGCCAAGCCGACCGCTTCCGGCTGGCTACCCCAACCTCAGCACTCGACAGGCGTTCGGGGCCGGGTCGTTCCCCCCGGGCCGATGACGACCGACACGATCGAAGCCCGGGGATCGGCCACCACCGTGAGATGGGGGCTGCCGGGTTCCGAGGTGACCACTCCGCCGGTGACGACGACGTGGTAGCCGGCTGGATACGATCGGGAGGGTACTTGCAACGAGGTGACCGCGTGGCACGAGTACGAACCCCCGCCGGGCTTGTGAGTGCTGTAGCCGAATGTCAGGGTGGCGGTGGGGACGTCGTAGTGCAGCGCCGTGGGTGTACCGGCCACCACGACCGGATGCGGGCGGACGAGGGCGTCGACGACCGGGGTATCCAGGTTGACCCCGGTGGGCGGACTGGCCAAGTCCTTCACCATCAGTCCGTCGAAACTCCACCAGATCCACGGCATCAGGGCGTTGTCGAGCTCGCCGACCTGGCGGTCGATGGCGGACACATCCGTCGTCGCACCGAATTCGGTGTTGATGAGCGCGCCGCCCGTGGCCGTCGACCACTGCTCGGCGTAGTTGATGACATTCGGGTCGAGGGCGGGATCGGTGGTGTACAGGTGCCAGCTCATTCCGCCGGTGGACCTCGTTCCGGGCCGATCGATGTGGGTGCCCGCCACGCCGAAGTTGAAGAGCACGAATGGCTCGCCGAAGACCAGGTGCGACGGATCGTGGGCCCGGATGGCCGCCGACACCCTGGCGTAGTAGGGGTCGAGCTCGCGGTGTTCCAGGCTGGCGCAGCCGACGGCGCTGGCGCATGGCTGCCAGGTCGACCCGGGGAACGGCTCGTTGATGAGGTCGTAGCCGAGCACTCCCGGATTGGAACCGACCCGGCGGGCCAATGCGGCGAACATGGCCGCCACCCGCATCTGGAGCCGCACGCCACCCGGGCCTGGGGCATTGTGCCAGAAGCTGTCGAAGGCAGCCTGGATGGCGGGGTTGGTCACGTAGTAGAGAGGGAAACCGGTATGGGTGTTGGTGGCGCCGTGGGTGAGGGTCATCCAACCGGGGAAGCCGTCGCTTCCGAGCGTCGGTCCCCACCCGTCCTGATGGAGGTCGACCAGCACCAGCAGGCCGTGGTCCGTAAGGGTCTCGACGGTGCGGGCAAACGAGTCGAGGTAGTCCGCATCGATGACCCCCGGTTGCGGCATGATCGAACCGGCGGTGAGCCCGAGCCGCACGACATCGAAACCGTTGGCGGCCAGAAAGGCGGCGTCGGCGGCTCCGAAACCCTGGGACCTCGGGGTCTGCCCATCCGTCTTGGACACCAGGTTTACCCCGTGGAGAAGGACGACCCGTCCGGAGGCATCGGTCAGCCACCTTCCCACATGGCCAATCGGCAGTGAGGCGTCGAGGGCCCGCTGTGAGGCCGGCACCTGCTCGCCAGTGGCTGACGCCGGCGATGCGAAGGAACCGGCAAAAGGCACGGGAAGCATGGCGATGAACGCCACCACCATTCTCCTCATCCGCGTGCCCATGGTGCACTCCCCCTGCAGTCCGACCACGCCGCAACGCAGCGCCGGACGCATCGCACTGTACTTGGTCCGCCCAGGGCCCGGCCGCCTCGACACGGGCCACCATCGCCACCGTGCCCATCGTGACATGAGCCATCCGATCTTCTGCGCCTAGCCAGGCGGGGCCTCGGACCTGAGAGCACCGGCACCGGGCGTCTCCGCACCCTGGCCGGCGTCCCGCCGCACGCTGCGGGCCGCCGCCACCATGTGGTGGAGCGCCGGCAGGACCTGCTCGTAGCGCCGGGTCTTGAGACCGCAGTCAGGGTTCACCCACAACCGGCCGGGACCGAGACGCTCCATGGCCCGGCGGATCAGCGCCTCCAACCAGGCGGTCTCAGGCACCCCGGGTGAGTGCACGTCGTAGATTCCCGGTCCCGCTCCTCCTTGGTACGAGGCGTGCTGCAACACATCGACGACGGTCATGTCGGAGCGAGCCGCCTCGAATGACAAAACATCCACGTCCAACTCGTCGAGCGCCTCGACGATGTCGCCCAGCTCGGCGTAGCACATGTGGGTGTGCACCTGGGTACCGCCGGCCGCGGCGGAGGTGACCAGTCGGAAGGCCCGGGTCGCCCAGGCCAAGTACTCCGGTCGCTCCTGGCGGCGAAGGGGTAGGCCCTCCCGCAAGGCCGGCTCATCGACCTGGATGACGGTGATCCCAGCCCCCTGAAGATCAACCAGCTCGTCGCGTATGGCCAGGGCCAGTTGGTCGGCAGTGTCACGTTCGGGCTGGTCATCCCGCACGAACGACCACCGCAGCATGGTGATCGGTCCGGTGAGCATGCCCTTGACCGGCTTCGACGTGCGCGACTGGGCGTAGCGGGTGAAGTCAACCGTCATCGGCTTTCGGCGCGTCACGTCACCGAAGAGCACGGGGGGACGAACACATCGCGATCCGAAGGACTGGACCCAGCCGGCGTCGGGTACGACGAATCCGGTGAGCTGCTCTGCGAAGTAGCGGACCATGTCGTCCCGCTCGGGCTCCCCGTGCACGAGTACATCGAGCCCGACCTCCTCTTGGACGGCCACCACGTGGTCGATCTCGGCCCGCAGCACGACGTCGTAGTCGGCATCGTCGAGGTGTCCGGCACGCCACGACGCCCGTGACCGCCGAAGGTCGGGCGTCTGGGGAAAGGACCCGATCGTGGTCGTCGGCAAGACAGGAAGGTCCAGCTCTACCCGCTGGATCGCCGCCCGTTCGGGGTACGCCTCGGGCCGGCGGGGATCAGATCCGGCACGTGAGGCTACCCGCCGTCGAACTGCATCGTCGGTCACTCGGGACGAGTGCCTCCTGGCGGTGATAACGGCCCGATTGGCGTCGAGCTCGTCCGCGATGGTGCCCCGGCCGTTGGTGGCTCCTCGGGCCAGCACGGCCAACTCGCCCAGCTTGTCGTGGGCGAACGACAGCCACGGGCGCACCTCCTCGTCGATGTCCCCGTCGGCGGCAGTCCCGAGGGGTACGTGCAGGAGCGAGCAGGACGTGGAGACGACAACGTCCGTGGCGAGCCCCTCCAGGTGATCGAGCAGGTCGAGGCTGGCACCCAGGTCGTTGGCCCAGACGTTGCGGCCGTCCACCACCCCGGCCAACAGCACCTTGTCCCCCAGTCCACCGGAGGACTGCAGCAGCTCGAGGTTCCGACCGCCCCGACAGAAGTCGAGGCCCACCGCCTCCACCGGCAGATCCCCGACCTCTCCCATGGCGGACCCCACGTGGCCGAAGTACGTCGACAAGGCGATCTTCGGTCGTTCCGCGTGTTCCCCGAAGCGGCGGTAGGCGCGTCCGAGGGCGGCCAGCTCTTCGGCGTTGCGCTCCTCCACCAGCGCGGGTTCATCGATACGCACCCAGGCGGCACCGCCCCGCTCCAGCTCGGACAGCACCTCGAGGTAGGCGTCAACCAGGGGATCGAGCAGGCCCAACCTGTCGACGCCGGCCGTGGCCGGGGTGCTGCGGAGGAGGAAGGTCAACGGACCGAGCAGCACCGGAGTGGTGCGAATGCCGAGTGCAGTGGCCTCAGCCATGTCGCGAGCCACTTTGGTCGTGTCAGGAACAAAGGCGTCATGTGAGCCGACTTCGGGAACGAGATGGTGGTAGTTGGTATCGAACCACTTGGTCAGGTCCAAGGGGGCGACTGCGCCGTCCACGCCACCGCCTCGGGCCATGGCAAAGTAGCGGTCCAGGTCGGTCGCATGGTCGAGCGCGGCAAACCGCGGGGGCACTGCACCCACCATCACCGCGGTATCGAGCACGTGGTCATAGAGGGAGAAGTCGTTGGAGGGAACGAAGTCCACCCCGGCGGCCACCAAGGACAGCCAGTTGCTCCGCCGGACCGAGGCCGCGACCTCGTCCAGCTCTTCGGCTGTGACCTTCTGAGCCCAGTACCCTTCAAGCGCCCACTTGAGGGCCCGGCCGGCCCCGATCCGGGGCATCCCGTGAACGGCTGTCCTCATCCGTCCTCAAATGGGAAGTTGCTCGCGGGGCACCTAAGCCAGACTAGAGCAATGGATGGCCACCGGATCGTGCCAAGGGGTGCCGGAGGCCCCTCTCACCGCGGTGGACCCGACCTCCGACCTGAGCGGCTGTTCAACGCAGCGGCAACCAGCGGGATACCCTGGGCCGATGCAGGCAGTTGGTCAATTTGACGACCGTCACCGTCGCCCGCAAACTGCTCTGCACTAGTCACCCGCTGACCGCGCTCCTCGTCCCCGGGGAAGCCATGATCGAACGGAGGAAGCCGGCCACGATGTTCCTCGTCCTGCCCGCGCCGATGGCACCAGCCTATGAAGGACTGACGGGTCGATGCTGCACCTGACCTACCTCATCATCTTGTTGCCCCTGGTCGGCTTCGCGGTCCAGGTGCTGGGGGGTCGGCGACTCGGTGACCCGATGGCCGGCTGGGTGGCCACGTTCTTCATCGGGGCGTCGTTCCTGGTGTCGATCGGGGTCTACATCGATCTGCTCACGGTACAAGCGCCGGTGCGAACGTTCACCCAGGACCTTTGGACATGGATTCCCGTGGGGAGCCTGCAGGTCCACGCCAGTCTGTTCGTGGACCCCTTGTCGATGACGATGGTGCTGTTCGTCACGGGCGTCAGCGCCGTCATCCACCTGTACTCGATCGGGTACATGAAGGGAGACCGGGACTACCCGAAGTTCTTCCTCTACATGAATCTCTTTGTCGCCTCGATGCTGATTCTGGTCCTCGGCAGCAACATGCTTGTCACCTTCGTCGGGTGGGAGGGCGTCGGTGCCTGCTCCTACTGGCTCATCTCGTTCTGGTTCACCCGGGAAACGGCCGCCAGTGCCGGCAAGAAGGCCTTCGTCTACAACCGGATCGGGGATACCGGGTTCCTCCTGGCCATCTTTCTGACCTTCTACCGAGTGCACTCCCTCGAGTACTCGACGATTTTCGCCAACATCGACAAGATCGGATCGGGCTACATCACGGCCATCTGCATCCTGCTTCTGGCCGGGGTGGTCGGAAAGTCGGCCCAGATACCACTGTTCCCATGGCTGGCCGACGCCATGGAGGGCCCGACCCCGGTGTCGGCGCTGATCCACGCCGCCACCATGGTGACCGCCGGCGTCTATCTCCTCTGTCGGATCAATCCCCTCCTCCACGCCTCGCCCGACGCAGCCCTGACCGTGGCCATCGTGGGGGCGGCCACTGCTTTCGTGGCCGCCACCATCGCGTGTGCACAGCCCGACATCAAGAAAGTGCTGGCGTACTCGACGGTGTCCCAACTCGGGTATATGTTCCTGGCCATCGGGTGCGGGGCCTATGTGGCAGCCATCTTCCTGATGCTGGCGCACGCCTTCTTCAAAGGCCTGCTCTTCCTCGGCGCCGGCTCGGTCATCCACGGCCTCCACGATGAGCAGGACCTCAAACGGATGGGCAATCTCCGCCGCTACATGCCCGTCACCTTCATCACCTTCGCCATTGGCTGGCTCACCATCGCCGCGGTGCCCCCGCTGTCAGGATTCTGGGCCAAGGGTTCGGTGCTCGAGAATGCCTGGGCTGCTCATCCCGCACTGTGGGCCGTCGGAATCGTGACCGCGGCATTGACCGCGTACTACATGAGTCGTCTGACCGGTCTGGCCTTCTGGGGCCAGAACCGCTGGTCCAACCCTGTGGCCATCGACGCCGACCACGACATGCCCGATGCCCACCATGCCACCGGGGCGATCCCCGAGCCCCATGAGTCGGGCTGGATCATGACGGTCCCGCTGTTCATCCTGGCCTTCTTCGCCGCGGTGGCGGGGCTGATGGCCACCTCCAACGTTCACTTCTCACTCTCGCACTGGGTCGACCCGGTGTTCGGCGGCACCCTGTACGACGATCATCTGAGCACTGCGGCCATCTGGACACTGGGCACGATTGACGCAGTCATCGCCGTTGCCGGCGTATTCATCGGTCTGCGCCTGTGGATGAACCGGGCCGAACGCCCGGCGCTCGAGACCGGGTTCCTCCGCAGATCCTGGTACATCAACGAGCTCTACGACACTGTACTGGGTCGCCCTTCGGAGCGCTTGGCCGCCTTCAGTGCCACGGTGATCGAGCTCAAGGTGATCGACGGAGGGGTCAACGGAGTGGCGGCCGTCGTCGGCAGGTCCGCCCAGCTGATCCGCGGGACACAGACTGGCTACGTGCGCAATTACGTGCTGGGCATCGCGTTGGGGGTGACCCTGATACTGGCCTTCATGCTCACCAGGTTGTGGTGGAGTTGACTCGGCCCCTGCAGCCTCCCCCGACCAACAGGCGTCCTTTGGGTGGCGGAACGAGGCCACCGACCCCGAGTGCCCAACCCCCCGCACAGTCGCCCTTAATCGGGTCCGAAGTCGGCTCGGAAGTACGGTTCTGGACTTCGAATTGAAGGCGCCTGGCTCAGGGCAGTGTCCTTCGGTAGCGAACTTCGTCGACGGTCACAGACCACACTTCATCCGAGCGCCGAGACCCGTCTGCAGCCCAGCCATCGTTCCTGTAGAAGCGCTCGGCACGCACGTTTCCCACAAGGACCCACAACGCCGCTTCTTCGAATCCTTGACCTGCGAGCCGCTGGCGAGCCTCGTGAACGAGCGTGCGGCCAACACCCGTGTCCCAACACTCGGGATCGACGTACAGTGCGTGAAGCGCCCCGATCCCTTCCGTCCCGGCGTCTCGGGATGGCCCGATCGTGGCAAACCCGCAGATCGTCTCGTGCTCGACTGAGACGATGGTCGTGGGATGATCGTGTTCGAGACGTCCGAACGTGTAGCTCGTGGCGCGGTCTTCGGGCCGCAACCCGTCGAGGTACTCGTCGGACAGAAGGCCTCGGTATGCCGCTTGCCACGACCGGACGTGCACCCGGGCCACCGCCATGGCATCGGCGGGTTCCGCGCGCCGTAGGTGAATCATTTGCCTCGAGTCCATTGGGGACGAGACCTTCCCATGGCTCGGGAGGCAACTGCCACTGTGGCGACGAGGACGAGCGCGGCAACCACCGGGTACACCACATCGGCGTGCACGACGAGCGATGCGCCGATCAGAGCGCCGATCAGCATGGCGACAACCGCCGTCAAGCGACGACCGGTCCTCGATCCCTCTCCTCCCGCAAGTGTGCTGTCGGCCGCCATCCCGGTGATGGTCTGAGTCAGAACGGTGGTCGTGAAATCCGGTACGGCAACCGTGCGGGCACCGGCATTCTGCAGTCCCATTGCCAGGCTCAAGAGCACGATGAGTCCGTACCTGTATCCGCCTGCGGGAGGCTCAGGGCCCAGTCCCACGAGGCCAACGGAGACCGCAATCAGGCCTCCCTCAATGGCCGCCGTTGCAGTGAGTAGGACATCGCGCCGTCGGTGCGAGTGGACCGCCAGTCTGCCCCCGGCGAGGGCCCCGATCCCAAATGCCCCCAGAGCAACCCCGGAAGCGGGAATGGAAAAGCCAGGTGCGCCGGCGAGTGCGAATCCCAAGAAGACCACGTTTCCCGTCATGTTGGCCACGAACACGTGTCCGAGGACCAGATAGCTGAAGGCGTCAACGAGCCCGGTGACAACCGTCATCACGAGCAGTAGCGGGGGGAGCGGCCCGTGTTCGGCGGACGGACGGGGCCAGAATGCACCGCGAATGTCAGCCATGAACGAGTTCAACTCGCCCACCCCGTCGGCTCCAGCACGCCACGTGGTCGGCTCCTTGAAACCCTGCAGTCGTTGAACACCTTGAGCATCTGATAGGTCGTCTTGATCGGGCCGCCATCGATGATGTCCTGGCACGCACCCTACCGGGTCGTTGCCATGACCGCCGGATGTCAGTGGGTGTCCCCCACTCCGCTGTTCACCGGTGCGTTGCTACCCTGACGCCTGTCGTCGCAGCATTCCAGCAACGAAGGCACACAGACGTCAGAGGCATATCTGTGCTGATCCGGGCCCTCGCTTCGGACGCTTCGGTGCTTTGGAGTGCCGAACCAATGATTGGAGGAACCCCATGCCGAACTGGGCCGAGCAGGTAACAGCGATCGCAACCGCCGTGAGCGCCATCGGGCTGTTGAGCGCGATCGGTGCGGTGATCTTCGCAGGGCAGCAAGCCCGTGAGGCCAGAATCGGCAGACAGGCAGAGGTAGCGGTCGAATTCTTCAAGCGTTGGGACGAAGCTCCGTTGGTGGAAACACGCCGCCTCGTGGCGCAGTTCAAAACGAAGGAAGCACTACGGGATGCGATGGTGCAGTTCATCGACGACAACGCCGCCGAGGCATACGTGCTGTACCGCGAGCTTGACTATTTCGAACAGCTCGGTGCGCTCGAGCAGCACGGCGGCTTCGATTTCGACCTCATCAAGACTCTTCTCGGACGCCGCCTCGTGGACCGATGGGAGATGTGGCAACCATCGATTGATGCGATCGGGGGCAGGACGGTCTACCCCCTGTTCGATAGTCTCGTGACGAAGATGCGCGCCGTCCTGTGACCTTGTCTCCGTGAAGTCGACAATCGGCAGTGGGCTGAGACACCTCGGCACGGGATGACCCCAAATTTGGTGACTTCTGCATTCCTGGCTGGGTCTCCTCATCGCCGATCGGCGACGACGCGGTCGACCGCAGTCACGATGTCGTCGAACACCCGATCGACCTGCTGCTCCCCGTTGATGTCGAGGACCAGCCCCCGTTCGGAGTAGAAGCCGAGCATGGGTTCCGTCTCGACGGCGAACACATCGAGACGGTGTGCGATGGCAACATCCGTGTCGTCACTTCGCCCGTCCCGCAGGCCTCGTGCGACGAGCCGACGGCGAAGCTCCTTGCGACTGACCTCCAGGTGGATGACCGCCTGCAGTTCGACGCCCTCGATTTGTCGGGCCACCTGGTACGCCTCTTCGGCCTGGCGAAGAGTCCTCGGAAATCCGTCGAGCACGTACCCGCCGTTACGAGCCGCCTCAAGGACAGGGACGGTCAATAGCTCGATCACCACCTCATCGGGGACAAGATCGCCCCGCAGCAGGTAGTCGGCGGCCAGCCGGCCGACATCGGTACCGGCGGCTGCGTCCTTGCGCAACAGTTCACCACTGGAGAGGTGGGCGATGTCGTAGTGGGCGGACAACTTCGCCGCCTGGGTCCCCTTTCCCGCCCCCGGCGGGGCCACCAGCAACAAGCGCATGAAAGGCGACGCTAGTGGGTGGGCGTCATCCACCGACCAACCGATCTGGACTTCGTCACCGACAACGTGATGACCGGCGATCCCTGGGCGCGACTCCAGCGAAGTGCCGCAGTGGCGCTCCACACACCTCGGGCTCCGGTCGAATCCCTCAGATGTGCTGCCAGCTCCGAGTCGGCCCCTTGCCCGCCGGCCACTCCATGTTTGGATATCGAACCAGATTGGAAGCAGGTGCTTCACGTAGAACGCGTGGACCGTAACGGTCGGTCCGACGAGATCCTCGTACTCCTTGATGCGGAGGCGCGGGTCCTTCTCCTGAAACCGCCGGCACTCCTCGAGTAGGGCATCGACCTCGTCGCGCGTTTCCAGGAGCAATCCAAGGTGGTCGTAACCCGGTGAAGACATCGGCTTGTCGGACTCGGCGAGCAGGATGAACTGGCCATCGTCAGGTCGGAGAAGGTGACAGGATTGCCCGACTACCTCGGTATCGAGGGCGTCCCAGCCGAGCACGCCGCAGTAAAACGCATCGACCTCGTCACGAAAGGGTTGGCTCAGGGTCCCCCGTGCGAATGACAGCTCCATGTGGTTGAACCGGATCCTCGTCATCGTGCGCTCCTTCTCGACAATCAGCTCACGAGCCAAATCTAAGGCCTCAGGGCAGGGATCGGCGCCTGGTATCGAGCCATCAACGGACCACTCGAGCTTGCTGGCACGCCCTGTTCGCTATCCCAGGAGGTCGGCGCGGGGCGTGGCGCCCAAGCGGGCGAGGCCCAGCTCAGGGACGTCGTGATCGGCGCCGGGTTCATAGGCCGGGCGCCGTGAGGTCGAAACGCCATGCAACAGCGTCCTCGAAGCCCAGGCCGCCTAGCAATCGGAGGCGTCACGAGGCTCAATTCTGTCGACAGCCGCCACATTCGTCGGGTCTCACACTGGACCGTTCAGTCGCCTCTTTCTGGAGGTCGCCCTGCGCTGATCGGCATGGGCACGCGTGCCACGACAACGTCCGACCTCCGCCGCAACTCAGTGGCAAGCGCCAGGTCCACCTGGTTGTGCAGCAACCTGTACCGAAGCCGTTCGGGGATCACGACCGGGATGAGTACGACTACCTGACGATCTCTGTCGGCACGCAACTCATCGACCAGGTGCACAATGGGCTGCACGATGGACGCATACTCGGTGTGAAGCACCCGCAGCGCCACTCCGGGGCTCCATTCCCGCCACCTGCGCTCCACCTCGAAGTCCGGGAGACCAACTTCGACCCCGTCGAACACCACCGTCACGGCGATGACCTCGTCCCCCAGAGAGATCGCTTCAGACAGGGCGTGCCGCGTCAGTCGGGAGACATTGGTCACCGGCACGACGACGACCGTGCGCTTGCGATAGAGAGGACCGGGAACAACCCCGGTGCCAAGTTCCCTGGCAGCGCGGGTGTAGTAGGCCTCCACCCGGTTGAACAGCAGGATCAACAGCGGAATGGCGACGACGACGGCCCACGCTCCTTCGACGAACTTTGTGAACAGGAAGATCACAGTGGCCACGGCCGTGACCAACGCGCCGGTGCCATTGATCATCGCCCGTCGAGACCATCCCGGTGGCCGGGTCCGGCGCCAGTGGACCACCAGACCGGACTGGGACAGGGTAAAGCCGGTGAACACGCCGATGGCGAACAACGGGATCAGGGTGTTGGTGTTGCCACCCACCACCACCAGCAGCAGCGCAGAGCCCACCGAGAGGACCCAGACGCCGTTGCCGAAGACCAGTCGGCTGTCCCGTACCCCGAAGAGGTGGGGAAGGTAGTTGTCTCGGGACAGCAGGCTGGTCAGCACGGGCAGGCCGCCAAACGACGTGTTGGCCGCCAGGGCCAACACCAGGGTGATCGTCAACGAGACGATGTAGTAGGCCCAATGACGGCCCACGGAGTCGGCCATGATCTGGCTCAGCACCGTCTGATCTGACCTCGGTTGCACATGGAACTTGCTGGTGAGGACGGCCAATCCCAGCAGCATGGCCCCCAGGATGGAACCCAAGAGCAGTTCCGTCCGCTTGGCTCGGGCCACCCGTGGTTCCTTGAACAGCGGCACTCCATTGGCAATGGCCTCCACGCCGGTGAGGGCGCTGCATCCCGCTGAGAACGCCTTGAGCACCAGGAGCACGGAGACTGCCTCCACGGTGTGCGTCGCCACCAGCGATTGCCCGGTCAATGGAGCCTGCAGGCCCAGGGGGTGGATCAAGCCGACGGCGATGATGGCCAGTAGCCCGACGATGAAGACAAGGGTGGGGACGAGAAAGGCGCGAGCCCCCTCCCCGAGGCCCCGAAGATTGAGGGTGGTGATGATAAGCAGGATCCCCAGGCAGATCGGGACCGTATAGGGCGTGGCGGACGGGAATGCAGATGTCAACTGGCCCACGCCGGCCGCGATGGACACCGCCACCGTCAGTGTGTAGTCGACGATCAGTGATGCGCCCGCCAGCTTGCTGGCCTGATGGCCGAAGTTGTCGCGTGTCACCGCGTAGGCGCCTCCGCCGTGGGGGTAGGCGTCAATGACCTGTCGGTATGAGATCACCAGTATGACCAAGAGCACGACAATGGCGATGGTGATGGGAACGATGAGGTGGAGCGCCGTCGCCCCCGCCGCGGCCAGCACGACCAAGATGGCCTCAGGACCGTACGCGACCGAGGTCAGTGCATCGAGAGACAGCGCCGACAGACCTTCGACCGGAGTGATCTGCTCGGAGGCTGCCTCTTTGGCCGAAAGGGCTGGGCCGATGACTGCCTGGCGGATCCTGGTGAGTCTGCTCATCGGCCCCGGCTGCAATGGCGCTCGCCGCATGGCATTGTGGTCAAAGTGTACGGGTTGGGAGAGGCGTCGAGGGGGAGCCATCGATGATGGCGACCGGGCCAGAATGGGGTCCGACACACGACGGAAGCCACTCGTGACAGACGAGACCATGAGTGCGTGGGTAGTCGGTGTGCCGGGGCCGATTGACTCCGCGCCTCTGCGGCGAATCGAGCGCCCTGTTCCCGTTCCGGGACCCGGTCAGGTGCGGGTCCAGGTGCGGGTGTGCGGAGTATGTCGAACCGACCTCCACCTCGCTGAAGGGGATCTCGCCCCCAAACACCCCCAAGTTATCCCCGGTCACGAGGCGGTCGGCATTGTCGATCGTCTCGGGGACGGCAGCAGTCGCTTCGGAATCGGATCGCGTATTGGCGTGCCCTGGCTGGCCCGCTCTTGTGGAATCTGCCGATTCTGCGTCGACGGCCGAGAGAACCTGTGCATCGCTCCGCTGTTCACCGGCTGGGACGTCGACGGTGGCTATTGCGAGTACGTGGTCGTCGACGAGAGATTTGCCTACCCCATACCCGATGCCTTCACCGACGAGCAGGTTGCCCCCCTCCTCTGCGCCGGCATCATCGGCTACCGCGCCCTTCGGCGGTCACGACTCCCCCCGGCTGGACGGCTCGGAATGTACGGATTCGGGGGATCCGCCCACCTCACGGCCCAGATTGCACTGGCCGAGGGGGCCAGGGTCCATGTCATGACCAGATCGCCGGAGGCCCGCGAGCTTGCCCTCGATCTGGGTGCCACCAGTGCCGGCGATGCCGACGATCCCCCACCAGAGCCGCTGGATGCCGCCATCCTGTTCGCACCGGTGGGCACGCTTGTGCTGCCGGCGCTGGAGGCTCTTGACCGGGGCGGAACGCTGGCCGTCGCAGGGATCTACCTGACGGATATCCCTGCCCTCACCTATGCGAAGCACCTCTTCGAAGAGCGATCGTTGTGCAGCGTGACAGCCAACACCCGTCATGATGGCAACGAGTTTCTCGAAGTGGCCGCCCGAGTCGGGGTACGGGCTTCGACCACGGCCTACCCGCTCGATGAGGCTGACCGGGCGCTTGCCGACTTGGCCCACGATCGCGTGAACGGGGCCGCCGTGCTTGCGATCTCACCGGCCTGATCCAAAGGCCTGCTGCGCACATCAAGCCGGCTGAAGTTGAACAGTTGCACGCACCCACTCGTAGTACTGGTCACTGCTCACAATTCTCGGTCAACCCATGAGAGGAGTGCCATGGAGAGCAACGAGACGCGCTCGCGTCCTCGGACCAACCGCAAGGAGAACGGAGTGATCGCTGACTGGTCGGCGTCACGGTCTGGTCGACCCACCAGCCATCTCCAGAGGGGCCAACGCATAATGTCTGTTCGCCGGTCGCGCGTGCTCTTCCCTGTCATCGCGATCGCGTCACTCGCCCTGGTTGCCGCAGCGTGTGGGGGCACGAACACGGCTGCGTCTCCGACATCGACGCCCACCACATCGGCCACCGCACTGGGGTCGACGGTAGGAACAGCCAAGGACGCACAGCTCGGGACGATCCTCGTTGACGCCAAGGGACGAACGCTCTACCTGTTCGAGAAGGACCAAGGTGTCAAGTCTTCCTGCTACGGCGGTTGCGCTTCGGTGTGGCCACCGCTCACCACCAGCGGCAAACCCCAGGCGGGTCCAGGAGCATCGGCCGCGTTGCTCGGCACGACAAGCCGAACAGACGGGACGACGGAAGTTACCTACAACGGCCACCCGCTCTACTACTACGTCAGCGACACTCAGCCGGGCCAGACAAGCGGCGAAGGGCTCAACCAGTTCGGCGCCGTGTGGGACGCTCTGTCTCCGGCTGGCAGCAAGATCGAGAAGTCCGGTAATTGAGATGCGGGCAACTGAACCGATAGGGGAACATTTGACAACCCACACCGTGACCGCAGCAGCCCACAAGACCCGGCTCGATTGGGGTCATGGGGTGCTGGCTTACGCAGCGGCCCGACCGACGGGATCAGTAACTCGACGGGCAATGGTCACCATTGCGATGGTCATCGGGGCTGCGCTGGTTGCCGCTACCAGTGCCATCCACCTCCACTTGTGGGCGACCGGTTACCGCGCCATCCCGACCATCGGCCCGCTGTTCCTGGTCCAGGGGGTCGTCGGCGCCATCCTCGCGGTCGTGTTGGCCGCATCACGACGACTGTTCGCCGTTGTCGCAGCGGCAGGGTTCATGGTCGCCACCATCGGGGGGTTGCTGCTGAGCGTCTATGTCGGCCTTTTCGGATTCATGGATTCGCTGGCCGCTCCGTTCGCAGGGCTGTCCTTGGCGGGCGAGAGCGTTGGGGCCCTCATGCTTGCCGCCGTGGGCGCTGTGCTTCTCGTTGACCACCGGAATCGGGCTGCCGATGACCGGACATGAGCGTGCGGGTCACATCGAGCACTGGTCAGGCTGGCCGGACTGCCTCTGCTCTTACGCAGTTTCGCGCCATGACGTAGTCATACCCGTCGAGATGTGCCAGCCGGCCTGGAAGTAGTTCCCGGCACAATTCCAGAGGCACGCGCGAGAATCGACAGTATGGCGCCCTGGGACGGTAGCGAATACCGAAAGGTGAACGGCCTGCAACATTGGCTTGCGGATCGAGCGATGTCCGAGCTCGACCTCGACGGAGTCCACAGCCTGCTCGATGTCGGCTGTGGGGATGGGCGTATCACTGCCACGATCGCTGATCGACTCCCTGGCGCAACGGTGATAGGCATCGATCCCTCGCCGCGCATGGTCTCGGTGGCGCCCTCGTCCGACGCGGTCAGCTTTCTGGTCGGCGACGTCTGCAGCATGACCTTCGATGGGGCATTCGACGTTGTCGTTTCCTTCAATGCGCTCCATTGGGTGCTCGACCAGCACGGGGCCCTGACACGAATCGCCTCGGCGCTACGCCGTCCAGGTCGCGCCCTCCTGGTGTTGGTCTGCGCCGGCGAACGACCCAGCCTTGAACACACCGCAACGCGGGTGGCGGGCGCCGAGTCGTGGCGGCGCTACTTCACGGACTTCTCGGTTCCGTTCGCACACCCGACTCCGACGGCGTGGGCTGAGATGGTGAGCGACTGCGGCCTCACGGCATCCGACACTGTCGTCGACGATCTGAGCTGGGACTTCGTATCGACAGACGCCTTCGCAGCATGGTGCACGGTCGGTTTCGGCGCGTGGACGGAGAGGCTGCCTAGCGATTGCATTGGCCCGTTCGTGGCCGATGTGATCCGCGCCTACGAGGCAACCACAGGGTCGTCCCAGATCCTTCGCTTCTTACAGCTGAGGGCCAGGCTCGAGAAGGCGAGCACGGTAGGGCGATCGCACTAGTGCTCTCGCGCGTTAATCATTGTGACTTACGCGACTCGTAGTGGACGACC
>JADMIJ010000064.1 GCA_015478655.1 Acidimicrobiales bacterium
CTACCGGGGCGCCATGTGGCTGCGTGATCGACCCACGGATCAGTCATGAGAGCCAGAAATACGACGACGACAAGAGACACGAACCGACAGAGCGCGACAAGGAGTACTGCATGACCGACGATCTGATCCCAGCGCAGCCCGGAGAGCGCCCCGTCCCCTCCTCCGCGGAATGGCGGTCCCGTCCGGCCGCCACGCATCGGGCCGTCTGCCTCGCCGCGTTGGGGGCACTGGCAGCGACGCTGGCCGCCTGCGGGTCGACGGCTTCGGCTTCGACGTCTCCGCCCGATTGTGCACCCGGAACAGCCAGGATGACCGTGGAAGCGACGGGTCAGGCTTCAGCGTCTCCGGACACGCTCACCATCAGCATCGGGGTCGACGTCTCCGACCCCACCGCGGCGGCGGCCCTGTCCGACGCCAACGACCGGGCCAGCACGCTGACCGGCGCCTTGAGAGGGTCGGGGGTGGCCGCAGCCAACGTCCAGTCGACGAACTTCTCCATCTTCCCGAAGTTCGTCCTGAGTGGAGCCATCACCGGGTATGAGGTGTCGAACACCCTCCTGGTCACCCTGCACAACCTCTCGGACGCCGGGCAGGTCGTCGACACGGCCGGGGCCTCTGTTGGCAACGCCATACGCATCAACGGACTGGCATTCGCGGTCAGCAACACCGGGAACGTCGACGGCCAAGCCCGTGCGGCCGCCGTCACCACGGCCACCGCCCACGCCCGCGCCATGGCGACCGCGGCCCACCGGTCACTCGGAGGCATCTGCTCGATCATTGACTCCACCACCGGACCGAGTCCGGAGCTCGGCGGCACTGCATTCAATAGTGCGGCAGCCGGCGCCACTCAATCGGTGGTTCCACTGGAGCCTGGCACTCAACAGGCCCGCGCCCAGGTCACCGTGGTGTATGTGGTGGGACCGAGATCGGGGTGATGGCGGCCCCGGCATGGTGCACGGCGGCGCGCACGATGCCGTCGAACTCGATTCCCATCCGGGTGATGATCTCTCCCGCCGGGCGGTCCTCGGACCGCGCATAGCCCGTGCCGGCCCAGAGATTGACGGTGTGGGGATCGCCCTGGTGCAGTGCCGCTCGGCGCAGGGCCCGGGTTGCGTTGTTGATCTCCGGGTAGGCCGACGGAGCATCGGGGTGCGCACGCATGAACCGGTTGACCAGCCCACGGGCCCGCCGCCCGCTGAAGGCCCTCGTCATCGCAGTTCCGTCGAATCCCGAGTGGATCAAGGCGGCCTTGTGGACCGCGTGCGCACCACTCTCGGGGCTCCGGAGCAGGGCGGTGCCCACCTGGGCGGCCACGGCGCCCATGGCCACCACCGCGGCTACATGGGCGCCACTCACGAGCCCACCGGCGGCGATCAGCGGCACGTCGACAGTCCGGCGGATGGCGGGGACCAGCGTTGCGGCTCCCATGCCGCTCTCGAGGGGGACCCCATCATCGAACGTGGCCTGGTGACCCCCGGCTTCGGTCCCCTGACCGACCACCGCGTCGGCACCGGCGTCGACGGCCATGTGGGCCTCAACGGGGCTGGTGACGGTGATCACCACCCGCGAACCGGCATCTCGGAGTAGGGACACGACTTCGGGCGCCGGACATCCAAAGGTGAAGCTGACCACCGGCACCGGGTCGTCGACGAGAAGGTCGAGTTTGTCCTGCCATCCATCGTCGTCCCACGTCGGCTGGAGGTCGACGCCGAACCGGTCGGCCTCGGCCCGCAGGCCCGCCAGGTAGGCGATGACCCCGAGTTCGTCGAGCGTCGGGCCCTGCGGGACGAAGACATTGACACCGAACGGCGCCCTGGTCAGGGCACGCAACTCGCTGATCTCGTCGCCCAGGGCCTCGGCCGTCCGGTACCCGCCGGCCAGAAAGCCGAGACCTCCGGCATTGCATACGGCGGCGGCCAGTGCCGGGGTCGACGGGCCCCCGGCCATGGGGGCGCCGATGATCGGCCAACGCACCGGTAGCCCCAGAAGGTCCATGCGCTCTCCCTCGTCTCGGACCCGATCCTACGGCGGCGCGGCCGGCTGCGGACGCCTTCGACAACCCGGCCCGCACGGTGGCGGGCGTGTCCGAACGCCCAACCCTCTGCCATGCTTAGGCCGTGTTCGACGATCTCCTCCGAGAGAACAAGCGCTACGTGTCCGGCTTCGCACTGAAGGGGATACCGGCCCGGGCGGCCAAAGAGTTCGGGCTGGTCACCTGCATGGACAGCCGTATCGAACCGCTGGCCATGCTCGGGCTGGTGCCTGGCGACTCCAAGATCCTCCGCAATGCCGGAGGCCGAGTGACCTCTGATGTGCTCCGATCGCTGATCCTGGCCACCACCTTCCTGGGCGTGCGGAGAATCGCCGTCATGCACCACACTGACTGCGCCCTGGCGGACCGCAGCGATGACCAGATCCGATCGGGCTTCCCAGCCGACCAGGTCGACCGGTCGCGGTCCTGGGAGTTCTTGGCCATGCCTGATCCGGACCGATCCCTCAGGGAGGACGTCGATGCCGTCCGCAGTTGCGATCTGCTCCCTCGGGATGTGGGCGTGGAAGGGTGGCGCTACCGGGTGGAGTCCGGCGAGATCGTCCGCGTCATCGCCTCGTAGCGTGGCCTACCGGGCCGAAGGAGGAGGGCGATGATCCCCGGTACTCTGGGAGCCGTGCCGGAGATGCCCGGAATGCCAGGGATGCACGGGACGGGTCGTCTGGCGTTCAACGTCCACAACGCCATGACCCAGTGGGATTTGAGCCCGTTCCCCCTCCTGGTTCTGGTCGTGGTCATCGCCGCCGCCGTGTGGTACCTGCGGGCGGAGTCTGCGCTGTCCGCCCGCGGCCGCCAGTGGAGCGGCAAGCGGACCGTCTCCTTCGTGGCCGGCCTGGTGACCGTCGATCTGGCCTTGCAGTCGCCGGTGGCCACCTTCTCCATGGGGTACTTCCAGGCCCATGTCATCCAGCACCTCCTGTTGATGGTCGTCGCCCCGCCCTTGCTGGCCTTGGGGGCACCCATGACCCTGGCCCTGCAGACGTCGAGCCGGAGGGGCAAGGTGCGCCTCCTCCGGGTGCTCAACGCCCGTCCCTTCCAGCTGCTGACCCATCCGGTCCCGGTCTGGTTCCTGTACTACTTCTCCATGTTCGCCTTCTTCCTGACCTTCGCCCTCGGCTTCGCCATGAACCACATGTGGGTGATGGATCTGGTCAACCTGGCCTTCTTGGGGGCGTCGACCCTGTTCTGGTGGCCCATCGTCGGCCTGGACCCCATCCCGCACTGGCAGATGGGCCACGGGACGCGGATCGTGAGCCTCTTGATCGGTGTCCCCATCGAGTCGTTCCTGGCGCTTGCCCTGTTGAGCAGCGCCCGGCCGGCGGCCCCCATGTACACGGTGGGAAGCACCCACGCCGGGGCGGCCATCCTGTGGATCGGGGCGGAGCTCTTCACCTTCTTGGCGTTGATCCCGGTGTTCGTGCAGTGGGTCCGGTTCGAGGAGCGTCGCAGCGCCCGCTATGACGCACAGCTGGACGCGGAACTGGCCGCCGATCGGATCGACGCCGCACCTGTGTCCGAGCCGTGACCGCCGGCCGGCGCCCCAGGGGACGGCGAGACTAGTGAGCCGGGTTGAACACGTACGTGAACGGCGTGGCGGTGGGCCGGTCGAAGAACACCGACTTCCCGTTTACGGTGACGGCGACGACCACGGCTGACGCTCCGACCTCCACCGTCATGGCCCCGGTGGCGGGGAAGGTCAACGTCTTTCCGGCCGGTTGAATGGCGCTGACCAGGGTATTCGTCGAACTCGAACTGGTCAC
Organism: Acidimicrobiales bacterium; assembly: GCA_015478655.1. Lineage (GTDB taxonomy): Bacteria > Actinomycetota > Acidimicrobiia > Acidimicrobiales > RAAP-2 > Bog-756. The sequence continues at coordinate 3,811 of JADMIJ010000064.1, forward strand.
CTGCACCCACACGCTCCCCGTGGTGGCAATGGCCACCGTGAATTTCGGGGTGGTTACGGTGTAGTTGGAGGTCGTGCCCTGGGTCGATGTCAACTGCACGGCGGCCGCCTGGTGGGTGTGCCCGCCGGCGCCCGGGTTCGGGGCCGGGGCGGCAACCGGGGTGCCGCCGGGCTGGACGATGCGGAGGAGGTGCGATCTGGCCAGCCACTGCGCCCGCAACTGGCTGGCACCGAATCCGACCAGTGCCACGACCACCAGCGCGGCGGTCACCCACGTGATCACCTTCAGCGAAGTGGGGGCGCGCAGCCGCCTGCGGGCCTTGGCCACCGCCCGCTTGCTCTGCTTGATGTCCTGGCGGGGAACGACCGGAAAGGTGCCGGTGGGAGGACCGGTCGACACGCCGTACCCGTAGCCGCCGGCCGCCGCCGTGGATGCGTCGCCGACCTTGGGAACCTGCCCGGTCTGGGTGAAGGCCCGAAGATGGTCAGGACCGGTTGTCACCGCAGCCATCACGTTGGTCACGGGCGCCGTCCCGGCGCCGATTCGTCGTGACCCTGCTGACGCCGCCGGCGACGCCGACCAGGCGTCGATCATCCTCAAGGCCAGCGCGTCCCCATCGAGTCCGAGGAACGCCGCGTAGCGGCGGAGGGTCGAGAGGGCGAGGGCCTGATCGGGGAGACGGGTCAGGTCCCCGTGCTCCAGCGCTTCGAGCTGGGTGATGGGCCGGCTCAGGCGGTCGTGTACCGCCAAGAGGTCGAGGCCGCGCTCTTCGCGGGCGCCCCGAAGCTGCCGTCCGATCTCCTCGGCGGAGGACATCGTCTCGTCCTGCTGGTCGTCGCGCCGGCGTGTGGTTCCGCCGCGTTGCCGGATCACGTGCTGTCTCCTGACTCTCCCGTGGGCCAAGCGTAGTTGTTCACCCATTACCTTTCGGCACCGGGAGGAGCTCGGTTGAGGTGGATGGCGGGGACCGACCTGTGATCCAGCATCGTCCGGGAATGTTGCGAGCGCAACTACTGTTGTAATTGGTGATGAGCGAAGTGGACAGCGGGAAGCTGCGGAGCGAGCATGGGCGACGTGACGACCTGAAGGCAAAAGGAGGTCGGTCATGCCGGCAGTGACGGTTGAGGACGTGCTTGCGCTCCCAAAGATCGAGGCGGTGGACGGCGGAGGGAATGCGGGGCGGCCGGTGATTTCGGTGACCACGGCGCCGGCCGGCTTCGAAGGCGAGGGCTTCCCGGTTCGTCGGGCGTTCGCCGGCGTCGATCGCCGGCATCTGGACCCGTTCGTCCACATGGACCAGATGGGCGAGGTCGAGTACGCCCCGGGCGAGCCCAAGGGGACCCCGTGGCACCCCCATCGCGGCTTCGAGACCGTGACCTACATGATCGACGGGACGTTCCAGCACCAGGATTCCATCGGTGGCGGCGGCCTCATCACCAACGGCGACACCCAGTGGATGACGGCGGGAGGTGGCATTCTCCACATCGAGGCGCCCCCGGAGGAATTGGTCGTGAGTGGCGGCCTCTTCCACGGCATCCAGCTGTGGGTGAACCTGCCCAAGGTAGACAAGATGATCGCACCGCGCTACCAGGACATCGGCTCGTCCAGCGTGGTGCTGCTGTCCTCGGCCGACGGGGGGGCGCTGCTGCGGGTCATCGCCGGGGACGTGGGCGGGCATGCCGGGCCGGGCTCGACCCATTCGCCCATGGCCATGGTGCACGCCACCGTGTCGCCGGGGGCCCGAGTCGACATCCCGTGGCCGGAAGCGTTCAATGCCCTGGTCTATGTCCTCGGCGGTGCGGGCAGTGTGGGCCGGGACGGGCATGCAGTTCGCACCGGGCAGCTGGCCGTCTTCGGTGACGGGGCATCGCTCAGGATCGCCGCTGACGCCAAGCAGGAGTCGCGTACCCCCAACCTCGATGTGCTCGTCCTCGGCGGGCGTCCCATCGGTGAGCCGGTCTACGCCTACGGGCCCTTCGTGATGAACTCCAGGGAGGAAGTGGCCCAGGCCTTCGAGGACTATCAGGCCGGGAGGCTCGGCACCATCCCGCCGGACCACATCGGCTCCTAAACCGGAGGACGGTCAAGGTCCGTCGCTCGTTGGCGCCTCAGGCCCGGAAGGTCAGGGTCCCTCACCACCCTGCGGGGTGCAGGATCTGGGGTCCCAGGGCTGCAGGGGGGAGACCGCGGCGGTGGGAGGCTGGAAGGCGCCGCTTGACGAGGCGGTAGTCGTAGGCGTGGAGGTGGTGGCCGGGGTTGCCGCCGCGGTGGCGGTGGTGGCCGTTCCCACCGCCGGGGCGGGGGCGTTGATCGCGAATTGCGACCCGGTGACCACGGTCACGTCGGCCCCGTTGCTGGTGGGCCCGAGGGCGGTGACCACCGCCCCGGACAGCGAGTGGGCCACCGCCTGGGCCGCGGCCTGGGCCACCGGGGTCTTGGTGGCGTAGTACACCACCGTCTCGGACTGGGCACCCACTGACGGCGTGTCGCCGACGCCCGCGATGCGGAACCCCAGTGCCTGCAGGGCATTCGAGGTGGTGGTGGCCTGGTTGTAGGTGCCGGTGCCGTTGAGGACCGAGACCGACACGGTCGACGGGCTCGGGAGCTTGTGGCCGGTCATGGTGTCCGTGGTGGCGTCGACCCCGAGGAACTGGTCGATCACCTGCTGGTCCTCCGTGATGGACGGGAACTCGACACTTCCGTAGTCGCCGCTCTTGTAGGTATAGGAGCCGAACTGGTCGACCTGTACGGGAAGCGTGAGCTGCGGGGCCGAATTCACATTCACCGAATGGAAGTTGAGCACCAGGTCGACCATGTCGGTGCTCGAGAACTGACGATCCACACTGAGCTGGGGAGCGACCCCCCTCACCAACTGCTCGTCGGTGATCGGGTTGCCGAGGCCCTGCTTGGCCACGGCGCTGGCCAGAACCCGGAGGAACTCGTGGCTGCGGCGGATACGGGCCAGGTCGCTCAGGTTCTCCTTGGGCCAGTAGTCGGGAAGGCTGGTGGTCACGCCGGCCCCTTTGTACTGGAGGTGCCGGGCCCGCACCACCTGCAGGGCGTGGAGGCCGTCGAGGGAGACGCATCCCGGGGTCAGCTGCTTCAACCCGGAATAGGCGTCGTACACGGGCACGGGAAAGTACATCTTGACCCCGCCCAGGGCATTGACCACGTTGGCAAACGTGTCGAAGTTCAACACCACGTAGTGCTGGATGGGGATCCCGAGGTTCTCGTTGATGGAGGCGACCAGCTGGCTCGGCCCCTGGTACAGCCCGGCGTCGATCTTGTTGGCCCCGGTGGTCCGGGCGTTGGGGACGAACAGGTCGCGGGGGATCGAGAGGATGGACACCGTGTGCTTGGCCGGATCCAGGTGGAGGATCATCACCACGTCGCTGTTGACCCCGTTGACGCCCTGGGAGCACAGGCCGTAGGCGGCGTTCTGGACGCTCAGCGCGCACCGGTCGGTCGATCCCACCATCAGGATGTTCTCGGTGCCGGCGTCGGCCCCGCTGGTCGGGACGTCGGTCAGCCCCCGCACGTCGATGCGGTGGATCTCATGGTTGAGGTACCAGGCGTAGCCCGCCGTGCCTGCCACCAACAGCACGATGACCGTGCCCAGCGACCCGAGGATCCATTTCGCCTTGCGGTGCCGCCCCGGCCGCTTCTGCCTCGACCCGGCGGCCGCCTTCAGGTCGTCACCCAGCGACTGCAGCCCCGACTCGTCGAAGGTGCCGGTCGGCGTCGAGCGGGAGTGGCGCGGCGAAGTGTGGCGCGCCCGCGTGTCCCGCCCTGACCTGCGCCGGTGCCGCGGCCCGCTCGTCGGCGGGATGTCGGGGTCGCCGACCCCATCCGTCATCGGATCCGGTGCGTGTCGGCCCTCAGTTGACGGTGGCCAGGTGCGGGAGCGAGTCGAGGGATCGAGCGCACGCCCGTCTGGGCCGCTGCGAGCCATGGCCAGAGACGGTAGCAAGGGCGGCTCGTCATCTGGTGGCAGGGGCGACCGGGTGCTCGTCGGTGGGGCCGTGCGTGGGCGCGGGCTCGTAGCGGGCCGGGGGACGGTGGGCGGGGGATGGGTCAGTCCATGTGGGAGCGGTGAGCCCCACGTCGGAGGGCCGGAGCCGCAGGGTGTCATACCAGTAGCGGAAGGTCCATGTCGGCCAGTTGTTGGTCACCCGTCCCGTCGCCGCCTTGTACCAGCTCCGGCAGTTGGCCACCCAGGCAGTCCTCTGCATCAGGCGCTGGGTGCGCTCGTCGTCGCGCCGGTAGGCGTCGGCGTTGACCCCGACCAACGGTGGTGTTTCGTCGGTCGTGGCCCTGGTCTGGACGGCCATGGCCTGCAGGATGAGGTTCATCTGGCGCTCCACCATGAAGAGGATCGAGTTGTGCCCGAGGTTGGTGTTCGGGCCATAGAGGAGGTAGCAGTTGGGGAACCCGGGCACCGCAACACCCAGATAGGCGCGGGCCCCCTCCCTCCAGGTTTCGGCCAGGGACCTCCCGTCCGCACCGGTGACCGGGATGTGGGAGAGGAAGTCGGTGGTGGAGAAGCCCGTGCCGAAGATGAGGACGTCGGTGAGGTGGCGCTGACCGTCCGCCGTCACCACGGCGTCGGCCTCGACGTGGCTGATGGCCTGATCGACCACCGAGACGTTGGGGCGCATGAGGGCCGGATACCAATCGTTGGAGATGAGGATCCGCTTGCATCCGATGGGGTAGTCGGGGACCACGGACGCCTCGGGCAGGCGGTCTGAGACCACCTCCTGGCTGATGCCCGATCGGAACAGCTCCGCCAGCTTCCTGCCGGCCCAGCTGTCCTTGCGGAACCACAGCCACCGGACTTCGAGGCTGAGGTAGATCCACCACCGGTACGCCCGCTCGACCGGTGAGACGGCGTCGAACAGGCGGCGGCCCCATGCGCTGTAGGCCCGGTCCTTTTTGGGGCCGACGTAGTTGGGGCTGCGCTGGAAGATGGTGAGAGCGCCCGCCTCAGCGGCCACGGGTGGGACGAACTGGATGGCGCTGGCCCCGCTTCCGACCACGGCCACCCTCCGGCCGGACAGTTCACAGCCGTGGTCCCACCGGGCCGAGTGCCAGGAGGGACCGGCGAACGATTCCATCCCCTCGAGGGCCGGGACATGGGGGCGGTTGAGCTGGCCGCAGGCGAAGACCACGGTGTCGGACTCGAGGGTCTCGTCACCGGCGGACGACGTCACCAACAGGCGCCACCGCCTGGTGTCCCGGTCAAAGGTGGCCCTGCGGACCGTCGTGCCCAGGCGGAGATGGGGGCCGAGCCCGAAGCGCTCCACGCACTGTTCCGCATACGACAGGATCTCTGGCTGCTCGGCGAACCGGCGCGTCCAGTTCGACTTGGGGAAGAAGGAGAAGGAGTAGAGGTGGGAGGGGACGTCGCACCCGCTGCCCGGGTAGGTGTTGTCCCTCCAGGTGCCGCCGACCCCGTCGGAGCGCTCGAGGATGGTGAAGTCCCCCACGCCCGACCTGACCAGCTGCATGCCCATGGCCAGGCCGGACAGGCCGCCTCCGACGATGATGACGCTGGGGGTCGCCCGCCCTGCGTCTCGAGCGGCCCGGACCTCCCGCTCCAGCTGGTGACGCCCGATGTCCAGTGCCATGTCTCCCTCTCGCCCCTCACCGGTCAGGTGGCGGCGCCGACCGACGTTACCGGGACGGTGCCGCGCCCGTCGACGACCTGGACGGGACCTCGCAGGGCGGGGCCTTGACCGCCTGCTCGCAGATCCCCTGCTCGGGGCGCTGCCGCCTCGGAGCCGGCCCCCCTGCTCCGTCGATGCGACAATCCTCGACACACCCCATGCCGGGTGTTACGTTCCCTCTAATCGCCCGGGTCCCAGACTGCGATATCAGTGTCGGAGCCCGAGTGCAACGACGAGAATAGGGGGAGACCAGTGCCCGAGGGAATCGAACCCATCGTAATCGAGCCCGAACGCCTCGGTGTTCGCACGGACGAGGAGCTCCTGGCGGAACTCGGGTACTAACAGGAGCTCCACCGGTCGTGGTCAGGCTTCTCGAACTTCGCCATCTCCTTCTCGATCATCTCCATTCTGGCCGGCTGCTTCACCACCTTCTCGAGCGGTTGGAACGGCGGCGGCCCCGCCGCCATCGCCTGGGGCTGGCCCATCCTGGCCGCCCTGATCCTGTGCATCGGGCTCTGCCTGGCCGAGCTGGTGTCCGCCTACCCGACCTCGGGCGGCATCTACTGGTGGGCGTCGAAGCTGGGCGGGGCCAAAGCCGGGTACCACACGGGCTGGCTCAACCTCATCGGCCTGTTGGCCATCGTGGCCTCGGTGGCCTACGGCTGCGCCACCTTCCTCGACCTCACCCTGGGCTTCTTCTCGACCAGCTGGCACTCGGGCAGCCTGAACACGATCTTCCTGTTCTTCATCGGCATCCTGGTGATCGCGGCGGTGGTCAACATCTTCTCCAGCCACCTGCTGGCCATGGTCAACAACATCTCGGTGTGGTGGCACGTGCTCGGGCGGCCGCCATTGTCCTCATCCTCGTCTTCCTCCCGCACCACCACGCCAGCGCCTCGTCGGTGTTCACCTCGACGGTGAACAACACCGGCTTCTTCGGTGGCAAGACCCACGGGCTCGGGTTCCTGGTCGTGGTCCTGCCCATCGGCGCGCTGCTGACCCAGTACACGATCACCGGGTACGACGCCTCGGCGCATCTCTCCGAGGAGACGAAGAGCGCGGCGGACACCGCGGCCAAGGGCATGTGGCGGTCGATCTTCTACTCCGCCATCGGCGGGTGGATCCTCCTGCTGGCCTTCCTCTTCGCGGTCCAGGATGCGGGCAAGGTCACGGCCCCCGGCGGTGGGGTGGCCACCATCTTCGCCCAGGCGCTCACGTCGCGGTGGGGGGCCACCGTCCTGCTGATCTCCACCCTGGGTCAGTTCTTCTGCACGATGGCCTGCATGACCAGCTGCTTCCCGCATGCTGTTCGCCTTCAGTCGGGACGGGGCCGTGCCCGGTCACAAGCAGTGGTCGAGGCTCAGTTCCAAGCGCGTGCCCGTGGGCGGAGTGATCCTCACCGCGGTGATCGGAATCATCCTCACCTCGCCGGCACTGATCGCGGTCAACATCAACGGTGCCCCGGTCCCGGTGGCCTTCTTCGCCGTCGTCTCCATCGGCGTCATCGGCCTGTACTGGTGCTTCTCCATCCCCATCTGGCACCGTTGGCGCATGGGCGACTCCTTTGTCCCGGGCGGCTGGACCCTCGGGAACAAGTACAAGGTGCTCTCGGTCGTCGCCCTCCTCGATGTCGTCCTGGTCACCTTCATGGCCTTCATGCCGACCTCCAACCTGGGTGTGCCGTGGAACACCGGCTTCGCCTGGAAGTACGTGAACTACACGATCCTGGTGGTGCCGGCGGCCATGATCCTCCTGTGGATCTACTGGCACGCGTCGGTCAAGAACTGGTTCACCGGGCCGAGGACGACCGTCGACCTCACGGACGAGGAGCTGAGGGCCGGCATCTAGTGCCGGGGCGGTGACGCACAGGGAGGCGCCGTCGGGGACTCGGGACGGGCCCGTGCTCCCCGAGTCGCTGTCCGACAAGATCGACATGCTCCGCGGTCGGCCGTTCGAGGTCGTCGAGCTCGCCGGTGGGCTCACCAACCGGAACCTCAAGGTGACCACCCCCGAAGGGGCGTGCGTCGTCCGCGTCCCCAGCCCGACATCGGGCGCACTGTCCATCGACCGGGAGCACGAGTTCCGCAACTCGGTGATCGCGGCGGGGTCCGGGGTCGGTGCGCCGGTGCTCGCCTATCTCCCCGAGGAGGCCGCGCTCGTCATCGGCTACATCGAGGGGAGGACCTTGACGGACGACGACTTCTCCACCCCGGGAACCGTCGAACGGGTCGCCGCATCCTGTCGCCGACTTCACGACGGTGCGAGATTCGTCAACGACTTCGATATGTTGGACACCCAGCGCCGATACCTTCGCCTCGTCTTGGCCCGGGGCTACCGTCTCCCGGTCGGGTATCTCGACTTCGAGCCCGACGTGGAGCGGATCCGAGGCTCGCTGTCCGACTCGAGCCGACGGTGGCCTGCAACAACGACCTCTTGGCCGCCAACCTCATCGACGACGGCGGCCGGATCCGGATCATCGACTACGAGTACTCCGGGAACAACGACGCCTGCTTCGAGCTCGGGAACATCGGGAGCGAGTGCCACCTGACCGACGACCAACTGGATCACCTGGTCACCTCGTACTACGGGAGCAGACTGGCCAACAAGATCGCCCGCGCCCGCCTCCTCGCCCTGATGTCACAGTACGGGTGGACCCTGTGGGCGTCGATCCAACAGGCAACCAGCCATATCGACTTCGACTTCTGGCCATGGGGGCTGGAGAAGTACGAGCGGGCCGTCGAGACGTTCCGCGGCCCGCTCCTCGACCGCCTGCTCGAGGATGTGCAGCGGGACGACTGACGATGCGACGCCAGCTCGCCGGGTTTGACCACCATCGGAATCACCGGCTCACCGGTAGGGACAGCAAGGACCAATGGACATGAGTGCGGACAAGGATCTCCCGAGCCGGGCGCAGGTGGTCATCATCGGTGGAGGCATCGTGGGGACCAGCGTTACCTACCACCTGACCCACCTGGGATGGACCGACGTGGTCCTCGTCGAGCAGGGTCAGCTGTCGTCGGGGACCACCTGGCATGCCGCCGGCCTGGTTGGTCAACTGCGGGCCACTGAGAGCGGGACGAGGCTGGTGCAGTACTCGGCCCAGCTCTACAGCGAGCTCGAGCAGGAGACCGGCCTGGCCACCGGGTTCAAGCGCTGTGGCGGGGTGACCGTGGCCCGGACGGCGGATCGCATGGTGCAGCTCCGGAGGACGGCGGCGACCGCCGAGGTGTATGACCTCGCCTGCGAGCTCATCACGCCGGCGCGGGCCCGGGAGCTGTACCCCGTGCTCGCCACCGGGGACCTGGTCGGAGCCATCTGGCTCCCCGGTGACGGCACGGCAAACCCGGTGGACGTGACCGCGTCGCTGGCCCAAGGGGCCCGCCAGGGTGGGGCCCGCGTGCTCGAGCGCACCCGTGTCGTCGGCATCGAGGACGACGGGGGCCGGGTGACCGGGGTCGTGACCGACAAGGGACCGATCGAGGCGGAGGTGGTCGTGAACTGCGCGGGACAGTGGGCGAAGGCGGTCGGCGCCCTGGCCGGCGTCAACATCCCCCTGCACTCCGCCGAGCACTTCTACGTGGTCTCCGAGCAGATCGAGGGCATCCATCCCGACCTGCCGATCCTGCGCGACCCTGACGGCTACACCTACTTCAAGGAGGAGGTGGGCGGCCTGGTGATCGGCGGGTTCGAGCCCGAGGCGAAGCCGTGGGTCGCCCCGGACCAGCTGCCCTACCCCTTCGAGTTCCAGCTCCTCGACGAGGACTGGGAGCACTTCTCCGTCCTCATGGAGAGCGCGCTGGTTTGCATTCCCGCCCTCCACCACACCGGCATCCGAAAGTTCTACAACGGCCCGGAGAGTTTCACGCCCGACAACCAGTTCATCCTGGGGGAGTCCCCGGAGCTGCGGAACTTCTTCGTCGGGGCCCGGTTCAACTCGGTCGGCATCGCCTCTGCCGGTGGTGCCGGTCGCGCTCTGGCCGAGTGGATCGTTGAGGGCGAGCCCACCACCGACCTGACCGCAGTCGACATCCGGCGGTTCGCCGCGTTCAACGGGAACAACCAGTGGCTCCACGACCGGGTCGGCGAGATCCTCGGGCTGCACTACGAGATCCCGTGGCCGAACCGCGAACTGACGACGGCCCGCCCCTTCCGCCGCTCGCCCGTGTACCACCTGCTGGAGGCGGCCGGCGCCCTGTTCGGCTCCAAGATGGGGTGGGAACGAGCCAACGTCTTCGCCCCACCGGGCGAGGAGCCCGACCTCCGCTACACCTGGGACCAGCCGAACTGGCTGTCCTGGTCGGTCGGAGAGCAGCATCGGACCCGTATGAGGGTTGGGTGGCCGCGGCTTGCCACGACGTCCACGGGTCACCAGACTCAGCGGTGTGACCGGCGTCCCGACCGACCCGTCCCCCGGCATCACCCCGGTCGGCGTGCCACGACCGCGGCTGGCCCGGGCCCGCGCCGGCTTCCTGCAGGCGCTCCGATCGCTGCTCCGGCCCGAAGGGCTGCCGGCTGAAGCCGCAGCACAGCTCGAAGCCGCCTTCCGGGGCATCGGCCGCGAGGTCATTTCCGGTGGGAAGGGCCGTCTCGGACGGGCCCACACCCAGATCCGGGCCGCCCCGCCGCGACTGCTCGACTGGATGTCGGGCCAGGTGCTCGAGCACCCAGCCGTCCTCTATGACCTCGAGGATGTCGAGCTCCTTGCCTCCCGCCAGAGCCGGTCGATCTCCACCGCCGTCGGCGGGCTGCAGGTGGCCCTGGTGGCCGCGGCGGCGGCATCCACCCTCGAGGGAGGACCGGTGCTGGCCCTGGCCATCGACGGGGCGGTCGGCCAGGTGGCTTCGGTGGTCCACGGGTTCTGCGACTGGTACAACACGGGCTCCTACTTGGTGCGCCGGCTCAACGCCCTCGGGCTCCCGGTGGAGCGAGCGGAGGTGCGGCGGCTGACTAATGCCGCACTGATGTCCAGGGGCCGGGCCATCGACGAGCGAGCCCTGGACCGCTCCACGGAGCTGCGACTGGTCCGGAGCTGGATCGGCCGCGGACTCGTCGACGCCCTGCCCTTCGGGTCGAGCCTCGGTCGGGCATCGGTGCGGGCCGCCCGGCGCATCGACGGGTCCGACCTCGGGGCGCACCTTCGTCGACTGCGTGGCGAGCCGGGCGGTCCCTGAACCCGCGGGCGAGGACGATCACTTCGCCGATCACGGTAAAGCCTCCCTCCCGGTCGGCGGGCACGCGGCCTGAGTGCTCGCCGGTTCCCGTGGTCGGTATCAGCCGACCCGGAAGGCGGTCATCGACAGCGATCTCCCGACGTAGCCGTCGACCAGCACGTGGGCCGCGGTTCCCGATGCCGCGGCGATGCCGGCGATGGGGGCCAGGGGGAGGAAGTGATCGGGTGTGGGGGCCGCTCGCCCGTAGTCGGGGTGGTCGACCAGCGCCCCCGTCCGCTCGGGCTCCTCGGCCATGGAGGCCGTGCAGGCCTGGTCGAAGCGGACGGCCCAGTCGAAGGTGGGCTGCCCGGCCCGGGCGTCGAGGAGGCCCAGGTTGTGAACGACGTTGCCGCTCCCGAGCACCAGGATGCCCTGGGACCGGAGGGGGTCCAACCGCACCCCGAGGTCGAAGTGGTCGTCGAATCCCTCGGACCCGTTCACCGAGAGCTGGATGACCGGGATGTCGGCCCGGGGAAAGGCGTGGACGAGTACCGACCAGGTCCCGTGATCGATGCCCCAGCCGTCCGCGTCGAGGCCGATCCATCGGGGCTTGGCCGCCTCGGCGATCTCGGCGGCGATCTCCGGCGATCCGGGCGCCGGGTACCTGACCTCGTAGAGGGCCGGCGGGAACCCGTAGAAGTCATGGATGGTCCGCGGGGCCGCCATGGCTGTCAGCAGGGTCGAGCCGACGTACCAGTGGGCCGAGACCACCACGATGGCCCTCGGCGTCGGGACCGAGGCGCCGAAGTCCCGCCAGGCCTGCGTCCAGCGGTTGTCGGCCAGTGCGTTCATCGGATCGCCGTGGCCCAGGAATGCCGCCGGTATCGGGTCTGATCCCATGGCTCCCCCTTGGTCGAGGCGGGTCCCGCCCAGCGTGCCACATCCTCACCCAACCGCGATCGCAAACGGGCACCACCGGGCTGACAGGTCGGCACCCGTCCGGGAGGGGGCCGGGCATCTTGGACCAATTACAGTGACTGGCGGCGACGAGCGCCACCGATCGGGGAGCACACCGTATGAGCGAGACGTTGGCACCGGCGGCAGCTGCGCCGGCCTCGCTCTCCCGCCGGCGGGTGCTCATCGTCATTGGGGCGCTGACGCTGGGCATGTTCCTCGCCGCGTTGGATCAGACCGTGGTCGCCACCGCCCTGCCCACCATCGTCGGCGATCTGCACGGTGCCTCCCACCTGACCTGGGTGGTCACCGCCTATCTCCTGTCGTCAACCGTCTCGACCCCGTTGTGGGGAAAGCTCGGGGACCAGTTCGGGCGCAAGTTCTTCTTTCAGGCGGCCATCGTCATCTTCCTGGTGGGATCGGCGCTGTCGGGGCTGAGCCACTCGATGATCGAGTTGATCGTCTTCCGCGCCTTGCAGGGCTTGGGCGGCGGCGGACTGATCGTCGGGGCCCAGACCATCGTCGGCGACGTGGTGTCCCCCCGCGAGCGTGGCCGCTACATGGGCATCTTCATGGGGATGTTCGGGGTCACCACGGTCATCGGCCCACTGATCGGAGGCCTGTTCGTCGACTCCGTCGGATGGAGGTGGATCTTCTACATCAACATCCCCATCGGCGCGGTCGCATTGGCGGTCACCGCGGTGGCGCTGCCGGGGACGCTGAGCCGGGTCCACCGGGTCATCGACTACCTGGGCTCGGCGTTGTTGGCCCTGTCGGCCACGGCCCTGGTGCTGTTCACCAGCCTCGGCGGCACCTCCTACCCGTGGACATCGCCGTTCATCGTCGGCCTGGCGGTGAGCGGAGTCGTGCTCGCCGTCGCCTTCCTGCTCGCCGAACGGGGGGCGGCGGAACCGGTCATCCCGCTGCACCTGTTCGCCAACCCGGTATTCAGCGCCGCCAGTGCCATCGGGTTCGTCATCGGGTTCGCCATGTTCGGGGCCCTGACCTTCCTGCCCCTGTTCCTCCAGGAGGTCAAGGGCGTCAGCGCCATCCAGTCAGGCCTGCGGCTCTTCCCCATGATGGGCGGCCTGTTCCTCGCCTCGATCGGATCCGGGTTCCTGGTGAGCCGATGGGGCCGTTACAAGGTCTTCCCGGTGGTGGGAACGGCGCTCACCACCGTCGGGCTCTATCTGATGTCGACGATCGGGGTCAGCACGGGAGCGTGGACCACGGCGGCCTACATGGCCGTCTTCGGCGTGGGCCTGGGCCTGGTCATATCGGTGCTGCTGGTGGCGGTGCAGAACGCGGTCCCCTATGAGGAACTGGGCACGGCGACGTCGGGGGCCACGTTCTTCCGGATGATCGGCGGTTCCTTCGGGACCGCCGTCTTCGGCGCCATCTACGCCAATCTGATCGTCTCCAACATCGTCAAAGCGCTCCATCAGGGCAAGGCTCCCGGCTTCAGCATCAGTGGGGACAACCCGTCGATCATCCATCATCTTCCCCCTCTCCAGCAGGCCGAGGTGATCGGCGGCATCGCCCACACCATCCAGACGGTGTTCCTCATCGGCGTCCCCGTGGCGTTCGGGGCCTTCCTCCTCAGCTGGACCCTGCCGGAGCTCGAGCTGCGCAAGTCCATACGTGAGACGGAGCCGGGCGAGGGGCTCGGTCTCCCTGAGCCCCGCACCTCCCTCGGCGAGGTGCAACGGATCCTCGAGCGCGCCGCCAGCCGGGAGAACCGCAGCGAGCTCTACGAGACGCTGGCGGCGAGGGCCGACATCCACCTCGAGCCCCGCGCCGTGTGGATGCTCTACCGCCTGGCCGATCGGCCCGGATGCACGCTCGAGCAGGTGGGGGCCAGGCTGAAGGTCGAGCCCCAGCGCCTCGAGGGTGGGATCGACGCCCTGGTGGCGGCAGGCATGCTGCAGCGGAACGGCGGGGCCGACGGGCACACCCTGGTGCTCACCGGCCATGGGCACGAGGCCATCGAACGCCTGACCGCGGCCCGACGCGACTCGATGACGGAGCTGCTGGCGGGATGGGACCCCGAGGCCCACCCCGAAGTGCTCGACATGGTGCGCGACCTGGCCAAGTCACTGCTGGCCGACGACGACAAGCTGCTGGCGGAGGCCAGGGCAGCTCCGGCCCGAGCGGGGCGTTAGCGGGAGGGACCGAGGATGGCGGTCAACGAGTCGACGATGACCGATTTGGCCACGGTGGCGGTCATGGCCCGATGCCCGACGAGGTGCTGATAGGACTCGAAGGAGGTCAGCACGTCAGCCGCGGCAAGCGCACGGACCGCCAGGGCGTCGTCCATAGAGGCCAGCTCGGGGGCGAACAGCTTCCTCACCTGGGAGCGCAGGTAGGTGCGGTTCTGCATGAGTTCGGCGGCCAGTAGGGGTTGAAACGGGGACTGGAGCCTCATGACGGTGGCCGCCTGGCCCACCGCGCCGAACAGCCGGAAGCGCTGCTCCACCAGTGCGACCACCCTGGCGTCGAAGGGGTCGTCCGGCCGGGCGGCGATGGTCACCAGCGGTCGGGCCCGGGCCTCCTGACTCCCGATGGCGGCGCGTATGAGATCGTCCACGTCGTCGAAGTACCGGAAGAGGGATCGCGGCGACAGCCCGGAGCGCGCCGCGATCTCCTCGCTGCTCGGTCGCAGGTTCCCGTCGCGGTACAGGTCCAGGAGGGCGGCGACCACCGCCTCCCGGTTGCGGGCCCGGCGCAGCTGTCGGCCGTCCGTTGTGGCGGCCGTCTGATCGTCAGCCTGGTCGACAGGGGGGACAGGGCCTTCGGGATCAGCTCTCGCAGTCGGGGCCATGATGACAGGGAGGCTATCGCTCAGCCGAGCACGCCGACGTTTGCATCCAGCCGCAATGACACATGGGATCGAACGGATGCAGCCCAATCATCGTCCCGAATGCCCACGTGGGGATACTGTTCGCCGAAGGTTGAGGCAAGGGAGACGGCGTTGTTCGAACGGCTAGGGGCCGCGGTGATCGCGCACCCGTGGAGAGTGATCGTTGCCTGGGCTGTCTCCACCGTGGCGATCCTCGCCTTGTCGCCGCAGGGAGTGCGAACGCCCCCAGTCGCGACCGCCGCTACTGCTCGGACATGATCCGTTCGAACTCCACCAAGGGATTGACCGGCACGTCCTCGCTGAGGGTGACCGTGGCCGCATGGATGATGGCCGTGCAGGGGAACGGTGCGTCGTAGTCGTCACCCACCGCCGGGCCCACCTCGTAGCCACAGGTGAGCCCGGCGCCGGTGGCGCTGAAGGCGGCCACCGTGAAGGTGGGGATGCGACCCTCGGCGACAACGGTGCTGTCGACGACCAACTCCACCGATCCTCCACCTTCCTCCTGGCGTTCGAACCGGAAGGCCAGCCGATGGCGGCCGGGGTCGACCGGCTGGGCGGCGGCGACCACGTGACGCTCCTTGCCGTAGAGGTTGTGTACATATCGCAGGCACCCGGCCCGCAGATGGAAGGAGAAACCGCCGAGCACCGACCCCTGAGCCAACAGCACCCCTTCGGTCGGCTCGCCGGCCGGGATGGTGACGTCGACCTCGACGGCATGGCTGCGGTTCTTGACGTTGGCCGCCACCGACTCGGGCACCGGCGAGGCGCCGGGGTAGTAGGTGGCGCGCAAGTGGGGGGACCGCCGATCGGGTTTCGGGTGGACCAGGGTGTGCAGGACCCGGTTGTCGAGGGGGAGCACCTGGTTGCGCCGGGCCTCGTCCCACCAGCGCTCGATCATGTCCGCCAGGCGGTCGGGGTGGAGGGCGGCCAGGTCGTGGATCTCTGCCGGGTCGACGGCCACGTGATAGAGCTCCCAGCGGTCCTCGTCGAAGGGGGCGTTCCAGTTGATGCCGTCGTCGTAGAGGGGTCCGATCGGCTTGAAGGTGACCGCCTTCCACCCTTCGTGATAGAGGGCGCGGCTCCCGAACATCTCGAAGTACTGGGTGGAGCGGTGCCCGCGGGCCTCGGCCCCCTCGCGGCCCAGCAACGGGGCGAAGCTGATGCCGTCGAGGGGGGTCTGGGGCACGTACTCGATGGTGGCCGGTGCCTCGACGCCGGCCAATTCCAACACGGTGGGCAGGATGTCCACGGCGTGAGCGAACTGGCGCCTGACCCCGCCGCCCGAGTCCAGTCGGGCCGGCCAGCTCACGATGCAGGGGTCGGCCACCCCGCCCTCGTGGACCTCGCGCTTCCATCGCTTGAAGGGGGTGTTACCGGCCATGGTCCAGCCCCACGGGTAGTTGTTGTGGGCGGTCGGGCCTCCGAGCTCCTCGATGCGCCTCGACAGTTCGGCGGGCCCGGCCGGGTCGAAGTTCTGGAGGCGGTTGTCATTGATCGAGCCGGAGGCGCCACCTTCCGAGCTGGCCCCGTTGTCGGACACCAGGATCACCAGGGTTTCCTGCCGGTCGCCCGTCTGGTCGAGGAATTCGAGGACCCGGCCCAGCTGGGCGTCGGTGTAGGACAGGAAGGCGGCGAAGCACTCCATGAACCGGGCCGCCACCCGGCGCTCCTCGGCCGGTAGGTCCTCCCAGGCCGGGACCCACGGCGGGCGCGGAGACATCTCGGTGCCGGGAGCGAGCAGGCCGGTGTCGAGCTGGCGGGCGAAGATTTCCTGGCGCCACCGGTCCCAACCCTTGTCGAACTGGCCGCGGTAGCGCTCGATCCACGAACGGGGGGCGTGATGGGGGGAGTGGCAGGCGCCGGTGCAGAGGTAGAGGAAGAAGCGGCGGTCCAAGTCGACCGCCCGCAGGTCGGCCAGGTGGGCGATGGCCCGGTCGGCCAGGTCCTCGCTCAGGTGGTATCCCTCGTCGATGGACCGGGGAGGGGCGACCGAGTGGTTGTCGTGATAGAGGGCGGGGGCGAACTGATGGGTCTCCCCTCCGTGGAAGCCATACCAGCGGTCGAAGCCCCGGGCCAGCGGCCACGAGTGACGGGGGGCGGCCATGCTGGTCTCGTCGTCGGGGGTGAGGTGCCACTTGCCCACCGCGTAGGTGGCGTAGCCCCGTTGGCGGAGGATCTCGGAGAGGAAGCCGTTCTCCTTGGGGATCTCGCCGTTGTAGCCCGGGTACCCGACGGCCAGGTCGGCGACGCGTCCCAGGCCGTTGCGGTGGTGGTTGCGGCCCGTCAGCAGGCAGGCGCGGGTGGGCGAGCACAGGGCCGTGGTGTGGAAATTGGTGAAGCGCACGCCCTCCGCGGCCAGGGCGTCGATGGTCGGGGTCGAGATGTCCGACCCGTAGCAACCGAGCTGGGCGAACCCGACATCGTCGAGGACGACCAGCATCACGTTGGGCGCCCCGGCCGGTGGGACGGGGACCTCCGGCCACCACGGCGTGGATTCCCGCCAGTCGTCGCCGATGACACCTTGGAAGGGCGGAGTCTCCATTGCGACCTCCAGTCAGCGTGCGAGAGCCCGGGCCGCGCCCTCCGGCATCGGGACGAGTGGCCCACGGCCGGGCCGGCCCGCTCCCGGCCCTCGGTTCGACCGTTGCATCTCCCGCACGGGATGTGGGTCACGATATCCCAGGAGGCCCTCCGGGCCACCGTCTGTCCGGCCAACGGCGTCGGGACTCGTGCCCCGCCGGTTTCCGCCCTCCTGATGAGCGTGGCCAGGCGGGGACCGAGGCTCGAATGCGCGTCTGGGCACCTCGATCGTGGCGGTCAGGCCAGTCGAACCAGGGCTCCTTCGCCGGGGCCGAGCGTGAGTCGTCCCTCCACCGGCTCACCGTCGCGTCCGCGGTCGGTGCCGATGGCGACCGAGCCGACGAGGTCGCTGAGGGCGCAGGCCTCCTCGCCGAGGTTGAGGGCGGTGGCGAACCCATGTCCGCGCTGCCATACCCACGTGCCCGGCGGGGAGGCCACACTGCGGTAGGCACCGCTGTGCAGGTCGGGGCTCGACCGGCGGAGCACCATGAGGTCCCGGGTGAATGTGAGCACCGAGCGTGGGTCGTCACGCTGGGCGGCCACGTTGCACTCGGGCGGGGTGCCCATGGGCAACCAGGGGGCCGGCTGGCCCGAGGCACTGAACCCGCGGCCGGGACCATCGTCCCAAGGCATCGGGGAGCGCTCAGGGTCGCGGCCGGTGGCGTGAGGCCAGTAGCGGCGGCCGATGGGGTCGCGCAGGGCCTCTCGGGTCATCTCGCCGTCGGGAAGGCCGATCTCGTCGCCCTGGTAGATCACGGGCGTGCCGCACAGTGTGAGGAGGGCCAACAGGATGCAGCGGGTGACACCCGGGTGTCCCTTCGCCCATCGGGTGGCCAGCCTCGACGTGTCGAGGTTGGACCCGGTCCACACCGGCCACGCCCCCTCCGGCAGGATCCGCTCGGTCTCCTCCACCACCGCACGCAGGGCCTCGGCGGTGAATTCGGCGTGCAGCCACGGCAGGTTGAAGGCCAGGTGCAGCTCGTCGGCGCCGTTGCCGTAGAAGGGGGCGAGCATCGACAGATGGTGCACGTCGGTCTCGCCCAGGAGGACGCGGGGAGGGTCGTAGGTATCGGCCAGGATTCGCCAGCCCCGCAGGATTTCGTGCACCTCGGGCCGGTTGGCGTTGAAGGCATACCGTTGCCCCATGAGCTGTTCGATCAGCGAGTCCCTCTCCGTGGCGGGCGGGTTGTCCCGTAGCTCGACGTCCTTGACCATCATGTTGCAGACATCGATGCGGAATCCGGAGACCCCGCGGTCCCACCAGAACCTGATGATCTCTTC
Organism: Acidimicrobiales bacterium; assembly: GCA_015478655.1. Lineage (GTDB taxonomy): Bacteria > Actinomycetota > Acidimicrobiia > Acidimicrobiales > RAAP-2 > Bog-756. Next base: position 22,302 of record JADMIJ010000064.1, read on the forward strand.
GAAAGCCCGGTGGACGGCCGGGTTCCACCAGTTGAGGTCGGGTTGCTCGCGGGTGAAGTTGTGCAGGTAGTACTGACCCGTTGCCTGGTCGAGGGTCCAGGCCGGCCCGCCGAACTGGGCCGTCCAATTGTTGGGCGCCGAGCCGTCCGGGCCCGGGTCGGCCCAGACATACCAGTCGCGGTGTTCCGAGGTCGGCGACGACCGGGAGTCGACGAACCACGGATGCTGCTCACTGGTGTGGTTGGGTACCAGGTCGAGCAGGACCTGGATACCCCTGCGGGCGGCCTCGGCCACCAGGGCGTCGAGCGTCTCGAGCGTGCCGTAGTCGGGGTCGACGGCGCAGTAGTCGGCCACGTCATAGCCCCAGTCGGCGTTGGGGGAGGGCGAGACAGGCGATAGCCAGAGGCCATCCACGCCGAGCCACTCGAGATGGTCGAGGCGGTCGATGAGGCCGCCGAGATCCCCGATGCCGTCTCTGTCGGAGTCGGCGAACGAACGCGGATACACCTCGTAGAGCACGCCCGATCGCCACCAAGGGTCCTTCGGAGAGGAATCCATGGGCCCGTCAGCCCGCTGCCGGTAGGTCGGTCATCGGTGCTGCGGACCGGAGACGGCTCTCGGCTTCGTCCGGCGCTCCGAGGGCGTCGAGTCCCAGCAGGGCGGCACCGAGCACCGGTGGCGCTTCGAGACGACGAAAGCGGGCCCCCGGAGCCACCATCAGGACACCGGCCTCGACCTGCGCGGAGAAGGCGCCATAGGTGCTGTCGAACAACCCGCCGCCGAGCACCACCTCCACCTTGTCGCCTTCCACTCCGAGCCGGCCGATGATGGCCGCGGCCATGGCCACCACCTCGTCGGCCAGCAGCGCCACCGCCCCCGCGGCCGGGGCGTCGCCGGCGGCGGCCGCATCCAGGCAGACGCGAGCCAGCTCGAACAGACGCCCGTAGTCGAGCGTCCCGGTGTAGACGGCGGCGAGCACAGCCTCCGGGTCGGGCAGGCCGAAGTGCGCCGGAACCAGTTCGGCCAGGGCGGTGGGCCCGCCGCGTCCGTCGCGGGAACGCAGCGCCAGGCCGAGGGCTCGGACCCCCAGCCATGACCCGCCGGGGGTGAAGTCGCCCGAGAGCTCGGCCAGAGACGGGAAACGCTCGATCGATCCGTCCGGACCCAGCCCCACGCAGTTGAGGCCCGAGCCGCACACCACCCCGACCCCCCAGCCCGACCGGGCCCCGGCCCG
>JADMIJ010000195.1 GCA_015478655.1 Acidimicrobiales bacterium
TGTCAAGAGCCGGCCGATCTGATCCACCCATGTTCGGCAATGTGATCCACCTGAAAACGAGTTCGGGGCCTTGCTGAAATTCGGTTGTGGCCTTCGTGAAATGTGCACGACGGACGCCCTGGCATGACCCCACCATCTCGCTCCGTGCGATGGTTCAGGCGGTCTCGGCTGGTGGTGCGATGAGAGCTTCCTCCTTTCTGCGCCCACGCTGGCGATAGCTTTGGCCCTGGATGAGGATGGTCTGGGAATGATGCGTCAGGCGGTCGAGGGCGGCGCTGGCTAGGAGGCTGTCGGAGAAGATCTCCGGCCATTCGTGGAAGGCGCGATTGCTGGTCACGATCAGCGACCGCCGCTCGTAGCGCTCCTGGATGATCTCGTAGAGGTCCTCCGAGGCCTGGACAGACAGGGGCCGCAGACCGAGGTCGTCGATGGCCAGCAGATCCAGCGAGCAGAGCTTGGTAAAGCGCCGCCGATAGCTGCCGTCCGCACGAGCGGCGTTCAGATCGGCCAGGAGGCGGTGGGCCGGTCTGACCCAGACAGAATGGCCACGCTTGAGCGCCTCGAAGGCCAGTGCGTGAGAGATGTGGCTCTTGCCGGTGCCGGTCGGTCCACACAAAAGAAGGTTCTCCGCTCGCGCGACGAAGCTGGCGTTGGCCAGCTCCAGGATGAGGGTACGGTTGAGCTGGGGCGCGGCGGCAAAGTCGAACTGGGCCAGGGTTTTGCCTTCCTCGATGCCCGACTCCTTCAGCGCCCGACCGAATTTCGCCTGGTTACGCCGCTCGAGTTCGTCGTCGAGCAGGAGGGCCAGGAACTCGGTCGGGCCGAGTTGGCCTTCGGCCGCCTGGGCAGCGCGGTTCTCCAGGCTGAGCAGCATGCCCGAGAGCTTGAGCTGGCGCAGCCTGGCGGCGAGCGGGTGGTTCAACATGGCTGCAGCTCCTTGCGGCCGGCCTGACCGAAGAAATCCTCCGCCTGGCGGGCAAAGGCGAAGGCGGCTTGGACGGGTCGGGCGGGAGGCTCGGGCAACGGCTGCTGGTCCAGGGCCGCGTTGAGAATGTCTTTGATGCGGCGGTAGCGGTTGTCGCCGAAGTAGAGCGCGCGGGTACAGGCTGCTTCCAGCCGCTTTTTGCCCACCGAGTCACTGAGACGGAGGATGGCCTGCACGGAGCGCAGCCGGTCCAGCGGACGCTCGGCCAGAAGCGTGTCGACCACCTTGAAGGTCGAAGGCCCGATCGCCTGGGCCAGTTCGCGGCAACGCCGCGGCGTCTTCTCCAGGTAGGCCGCCTTCTCGGGTGGGTAATGGGCCTCGTTGGTGCGCCAGCTGCCTTTGGCTCGGGCCCGTGGGTGGGTAGCCAGCAGCTCCAGGCCGGAATAGAGCTGGACCACCCGCTCGAAGATGTAGACTTCCAGCTTCTTCCCCACCTGCATGTAGGGCGCCGAGTAGTACGAGCCGTCGATCGCCACATGGCAGTCGCGGTGCACCGTCGCCAGCCGCACCTCAGTCAGCTCGAAGGGAGTGGCGGGGAGGGGCAGGAGCTGCGCCCGCTCGTTCTCGAAGAGCGCCAGCGGGGCCTGATGGGTCGTGCCGTGTTCTCGCGTTCCCGCCCGCTCCCGCACCCACTCCTGGAGGCTGAGGTTCGCCACCCGGATGTCGGCGCATTCCAGCCCGGCCAGAAAGGAGCGCTTGACGAAGTGGATCCCGTTCTCGACTTTGCCCTTGTGCTCTGGGGTGCGCGGCCGACTCGGGCTTACCAGGAAGCCATAGTGGTGGGCGAAGCGGCGGTAGGCTTCGCTCAGCACCGGGTCGTGCAAGGCTGCCTCCAGCACTCCCGCCTTCAGGTTATCGAGCACGACCTTGGAGACGACTCCGCCGAAACTCTCAAAGGCTCGCCGGTGCAGCGCCAGCCAGGTCGGGATCTTCTGGTCGAAGACCAACTCGGCGTACTGGTGACGGCTGTACGAGAGGGTCATGACGAAGACGTAAGCGGTGCGCAGGTTGCCGCCGGTCGGGTCGAGGAACTTGCCGGCCGAGCCGAAGTCCACCTGCGCCTCTTCCCCTGGGCCGGTATGCACCCGCACGGTCACCTCCGGTGTCTTGGGCTGCAACCTCAGAACGAAGCGACGCACCGACGAGTAGCTCCCGGTGTAGCCGTGATCAGCACGGAGCCGGTCGTGGACCGTCCTCATCTCCAGGCCGCGTTCCAGCAGCGCCGCGACCACGGCGCGATAGGGCTCGACGCTCGAGACCGTCTGCACCGGCTGACGCTCTCGTGTTGACCACTGCTGCAGCCGCTCTCCCGCGCCCGCCTCGTCGAGGCTCGCAAGCGCCCGCCGATACTTGCGCACCGTCACCCGTGACAGATGCAGGTCGCGCGCAATCGCCCGATCGCTCTCGCCTCGCCGGCTACGTTCGAGCACCTCTCGAATGTCGTTCATGTGCAAGCGCTCCATCCCTGTCCCCACTTTTCGCGGGAACGTAGTCTGGCTGGGTCGATGGAGCGAGGTGGATCACGTTGCCGAACATGGGTGGATCACGTTGCCGGCTCTCGGCTGGATCACATTGCCGGCTCTGCGGTGGATCACACTGGCGGCTCTCAGGTGGATCAGTCTCAGGCGACTCGTGACA
>JADMIJ010000065.1 GCA_015478655.1 Acidimicrobiales bacterium
GGTGGCGGCTCCTCGCCAGGTCCGGTTCCCACCCCAGACTTTGCGGTTCACCACCAACCAGGCGGTGGACCCCGCTATCCAATTACCGGTAGAGGCGTTCCTACGGTCGCCGGAGGGTGCCAATGGACCATCACTGCCTCCGATCGAAACGATGGAGGAATAGGATGAGCGGTCGCCACCCCCAGATCTTGCAACGGATCTGCGCAGTCATTGCCCTGGTATCACTCGTCGGTGCCGTGTTGATTCTGTTCGTCGGCAGCATTGGCAACCTCGGACCCCTATTGCTCCTCCTGGTCGGGCTCATCGTCGCCGTCGTAGGGGCATGGCACTTGTTGACGCGAAGAGATGTGCTCCGCTTTGGCGCTGTTTTCTTGGTCCTGGCAGGGCTCGCCCTCCTGGTGGGCGGCTTGCTTCGCGCCGACCTCAATGTCTTTCGGACGACTGCATTCCTGTTCCTCGGGTTGGTGTCCGTTGGATCGGCGCGCGCCGCGCTTGGCAGGGAATCGCGAACGATTGGCTCGGTGCAGGACGTCTCCGGCATTGATCTCCCGCAGCAACCTGTGCTCATCATGAACCTCAAGTCCGGTGGCGGAAAGGCGGAACGCTTCCATCTCGTCGACGAGTGTGGAAAGAGAGGAATCGAGCCGATCGTTCTGACTCCCGGAGATGATCTGGTTGAGCTCGCCGAAGACGCGGTCACGCATGGCGCCGACATCATCGGTATGGCGGGAGGAGACGGTTCCCAGGCTCTCGTGGCCAAGGTGGCCGCCCGTCACAATCTCCCCTTCGTTGTTGTCCCGGCGGGAACGAGGAACCATTTCGCTCTCGACCTGGGGCTGGATCGCGACGATGTCGTTGGTGCCCTCGATGCCTTCGGTGGCGGTGTCGAGCGCAAGATCGACCTGGCCTCCGTCAATGGTCGCATCTTCGTGAACAACGCAACGCTCGGACTCTATGCCGAGATCGTGCAGTCGCCTGACTACAGGGACGCAAAACGCCAGACCGTCGCGGAGATGCTTCCAGACCTTCTGGGATCAGACGCGCCGGGATCGGACTTGCGGTTCGCCGAGCCCGACGGAACATTCCATTCGACGGCAGACGTGATCTTGATATCCAACAACCCCTATGAGATCCACCGGTTCGCGGGTCGGGGCTCCCGAGCCCGGCTCGATGAGGGGCTGTTAGGCGTCGCCGTCGCCACCATAAACGACGCCAATGAGGCAGCCAGATTCGTGGCCTTAGAACTCGCCGGTCAACTGCGACGCTTCCCCGGCTGGGCGGAGTGGACGGTGAAGCGCATCGAGATCAACGCTGACGGGCCCGTCAACGTCGGTATCGACGGCGAGGCATTGAGCATGGATCCTCCCTTGGTATTCGAGGCATTGCCGGGAGCACTCCGCGTACGCCTTCCACTTCATGCCCGCGGACGGTCGCCAGCTGCGCGGGCCGTGCATCTTGTGTCGCGGAGCACGATCGTGGACCTCACTCGGGCTATTGCGGGAAAAGGACCTAGAGGCTTCTAACAGACACTGGTGGCAGCAGCACCGAGGGTCCTGGATGGGCGGCCCAAGGATTCGAAGGCCCAACCGACTGGAACGTATCCGTCTCGGTTCGCCGCCGAAGCTGGACATGGCTGGGTATGGAGGCGCAATGGTGATCGATGTCGCGTGCCTCTGCCTGCACTAGTGTCCGCAGTACCCGACTAATGCGCACCTCGAACGAAGGAGCACCTCGATCCGATGCTTGCCTACACGTATCCGTTGCTCGACTTCTTTTGGACGATGTTGGGCTTCTTCATTTTCTTCATTTGGATCTACCTCCTCATCGTGGTGTTTAGCGATATTTTTCGCAGCCACGACATGGGCGGCGGCGTCAAGGCCCTGTGGCTGATCTTTGTGATCATCCTCCCGTATCTTGGAGTGCTGATCTATCTCATCGCCCGTGGGGGCAGCATGCACGAGCGGGCCTTGAAGCAGGCCGAGCAACAGCAGACGGCCTTCAACGACTACGTAAAGCAGACGGCCGGAGGCAACAGCGCGGATGAGTTGGCCAAGCTGGCTGACCTGAAGGCCAAAGGTGTTCTCACCGATGCCGAGTTCGAGGCGCAAAAGGCCAAGGTCATCGGCTGACCTGAGCTGTAGCACCCCGGAGCGGGCACTTCGACTGTCCCACCGCCCCGACGACCGTCCCGCTGCCTGCCGCACGGCGGGCGGCCGTGGCGGCGTCGGCTTGGCCGCTGGGGGTTGCTGGGTGCCGTTCGGTGCGATGGGCTAGGAGCCAGAAGGACGTGACCCATTCCTGCCTTCGGCCGCGGGGAGCTCGTCGAGCCGCGGCATCCCTTGGGACGCCTGGGGCGGCTTAGCCCCGGCCAGCAGGACGATTCCGACGAGGGCTACTCCCAGGCCGATCACAGCGGGCGTGGGTCGGGCCCCGCCCGACGAGAGGCTCTCGCCGAAGACACTCGCTCCGAAGGCCACGCTGCCGAATAGGGTCACGGCGTTGCTCGACGCCATGGCCGGGGCGAGGACGCCGGTCTTGAGCGCAGACTGCTGGAGGACGAAGCCGACCAGGGCCGAGGCGATGAGCACGTAGATGGTCCAGCTCGAGAGGACCTCCGACAGCCCCTGGCCGACCACGGTCACGAAGATCTTGGTCACCGCGGACTGGAGCGCGAAGGCCACACCCGCGGCCGATCCGAACAGCAAGGCCTTGGTGGCTCCTTGACGCCGTCTACCCAGTCCGCCCAACACGACGACAAAGGCGATCGCCGAGAGGCCGGCAGACCACCAAGCCGAGGCGGGCGGCGTGGAAGTCCCCCCCGTTGGCGATCCCACGGAGAGAAAGAGGACGATGCCAGCAACCATGGCCGCCGCCCCAGTCCACACGCGCGGAGTCACGGTCTGGCCGGTGATGCGCCTCCCGAGCGGTAGCGCAATTACGAGGCTCATGGTCGTGAGCGACTGCACCACAATCAGCGATCCAGTGTCGAGGGCGAAAGCCTGGAGCACCCAGCCGCTGCCCTGGCAGGCAGCCCCGGAAAGCCACACCGGACGACGCAGTATCTGAACGAGAAAGCGCGGGTCATCGCCGGCCGCGGGCGTTTCGAGCGTGCCCTTCTGCTGGAGCACGTTGCCGAGTGCAAAAGCAAAGGCCGCGAGCAGTGCGAGGACGTTGGCCTTCACTGTCTACCTCCTATGTGATCTCGCCATAGGCTTCGAGCACCGACTTGGGCATATGGTAACTGTCGTCATCGAGGCTCCCCAGTACCGACTGGAGTCTCGAGCACTCTCTGGCGGAAGGTGCATCCCCATCAGGAAAGAGCTGAGTCAGCAGGCGCCACCGGCGGTGACCGTGTACCTCGATGATCCGCATGTCCACCAACCCACCCAACAGCACCATGCACGTAGCTACTCCCTGACGCTGGGCCCTGCCTCGTTTGCGAGCGGAGGTCTGCCAGCTCGCGTGCGGTGCTTCCCCTCTCCCGATACGGTTTGGGTGAGTTGCTCCCTGACAGGTCGGGGCGGTTCATTCCATGGCGTGCCCCGCAGGCAGACAGCACAAGAATGTGTAGGACGGCTACGCTCAACCGGCCGCGGGTGGTCGATGCGATTGCCGACGACTTGGCCAAACTGGCCGATCTGAAGTCGAAGGGTGTCATCACCGATGCCGAAGGTGAGATATAGAGGACCAAGGTCCTGGCCTGATCGGTCACAGGCCAGCCGGCGAAGGACCGAGGAGGTCCCGACCCGCCTGAGCCCGCCGAGAGGCTGCTGCGGATGACGAGCCTGCCAGCATTCAGCCGTCGCATCGGGGATCGATCGACGGGAGATCCATGTACTTCATAGGCGCAGGCATCTTTGCGGCACTTGCCATCGTGCTGGTGGTGGCATTCGTGCGAAAGTGGCGGCAGAGCAATGACTGAGGGCGAGCTGAAATGATCCTCGAACTGGTGATCATCGGCTTAGCCATCACCCTGGAGCCGATTCCCCTTACCGCCTTCCTGCTCATCCTCATGTCCAGGGGCGGCGTGCGCAAAGGTGCAGCCTTCATCTTCGGCTGGCTCCTTTCATTGGCAGTCGTCGTCGCCGGTACCGTTCTGGTCACTGGCAACAAGCCGCCGAAGCCGAACACGGCGCCTTCCCTCGCCGCTCTGGCCGTGAAGATCACCATCGGCGTGGCCCTGTTGGTCATCGCCGAGCGCCAGCGCAGGCGGATGGGTCGCCCGAAGAAGCCGAAGAAGACGCCCAAGTGGCAAACCGGTCTCGACGACATGTCGCCATGGTTCGTCATCGCCATTGCTCCCCTCACCCAGCCCTGGGGCCTGGTGGCCGCCGGTGTCGCCGAGATCACTGCGGCCAAGCTCACGAGCGTGGAGAGCTACATCACGCTATTCGTATTCTGTATCGTCTCGACGGCGGTCTACCTTGTCTTGGAGATCTACGCAGGATTCCGCCCCGATCGTGCCCAGGCGTTCCTCAACCAAGTACGAACCTGGATCGAAACCCATACCGATCAGGTCATCATCATCGTGTCCCTGGTCCTTGGCCTCTGGCTGGTCGGCAAGAGTGCCTACCTCATCGCTTCGTGACGGCCAGCACTGGAGATGGGTCAGGAACGGACTGCGGCGGCGGAGCACCAGCTCACGGGTACTGGTGTACGACTCGGCACGGGATGTGGCCGGTTATGCGCTCGAGTGCTTCTGGCGATCGACCCCCCGATTGGCTGCTCCGAGGATCAGTCGTATGACAACAGCGACCACCGCGAGGTCGGCGAGCATCTGGACCGTCGCCACCAGTCGGGCCACGTCCGTTCTCGGTGCGATGTCACCGAATCCCACCGTGGAGAATACGGAGACTGTGAAATAGAGAGCAGAGGGCCGACTCAGCGGCTGACCGAACGAAGCCGGATCCGAGCGGGCCATCGTGAGGTAGATCCACGCAAAGAGAACGAGGAACAGCGGAATGACTGTGGCCATGGCCACTGCCGCCCTCAGCATCGGGCGATCGTGCATCGAGATCGATCGGATCTCAACGGCGAGAATGACGACGAACAGAGCCAGTGCCACCGCTAGGCGCAGTGCTACCGATTGATGGGCTCGGTGCTCGATCGGCATGACGAAGTAGGCGGTCAGGAGCAGGGTTGCCGTCACTACCGCCCGCAGACCAGTCTTGACCAGGTGGGAACGCTCGAAATCGTGCAGGCCCTCAATATTTGAAGCCATCACTTGCGTGACCGTACTGCCTTTGGGGCCGGCCAGAGACCCGGGTGGGGAAACCCGCGATTCATTGGTTGTCCAGGGTCTGACTCACCGTCTCATCGTCCCAGATTGTCCCCTTGATCGAATCACCCGCAGAGGTGATGGGGCATTCCCTTCGTCTGGTTGCCCGATGCGTCCTGGCAGACAGAAAATAGCCGCACACTCAGGCTTCGTCGACAGCCCCAGCGGGATCGGCCGCCTGATTTGCCGAGGTCGAAGAGTCCGCCGGCATGGGCTCTCGACCCTCGGAAGTCGGCACAAGGGACGGCTCGGCCTGGTGCTCGCTATGGCCGATTGCCAGTTTGGCGCTCAATTTGATGGCCTTGACCGCGCTGGTAGCGCCGGTCTGGAGCACGATGGCCAGGGCAAGAAGCACGACGGCGAGGATCCGGAGGGTATGGGACCCGAGCATCAGGATGGCGACCCGGCCGAGGAAGTAGGGCGGCGAGCAGACCACGGCCCCGATGACACCGCCGATGGCCGAGGCCGAGAGCTTGTCCCGGCGCGATCGGTTCGATTTGACCCCGAGTAGTCGTGACGGAATCAGCACATAGGTGAACATCAGCACGCCGACGACGATGCCCAGGGCCAAGCCGAACCAACGAACTCCCCACCGTTGGACCACCATTGTCGAGAACCCCAGGGCCAGCCCGATGACGAATCCCCAGCCCAGCACCGCCGCTTTGTGCTGACGCGCCTGGGCGAACGCTGGGCGGATCTGCGGTTCTCCCGGCCTCGAAATGGAAAAGGCGAAGACCGCATTGAGAAAGAATGCGGCTGCTGTAATGGAGGCGATCACCAGTACGACCGGAATCAAAAGCGGTCCCCGCAGCACGTGAAACTGTTTACCGTGGAACACGTGGGCCTTGAGGTCGAGCATCGCCGCCCAGATCCACATGGCCGGCAAGATCTGCACCAGGGTCAATCGCCAGTTGGTGAACAACAGTTTCACCCCTTGGAAGAGCATGGCGAAGGCCCCCACCAATAGCGCCAGCGGGGCCAACCAGCGGCTGCGTTGACTCAGCGCCTGGATAGTGCTCTCGACCATGGCTTCGTCGCCGTCACGAATGGCAACGACCAGTCGCTCGAACTGGGCGCCTACAGCCGCCCGCCGGGATCGACGGGGCGAGCCGTCGGCCCCGTTGATGCCTGACTCGGGCTCCAGGTCAGACGTCATGGTGCCCACGGATGCTCAGAGAACCCCAGGGATTGTCGAGAGGCTGTGGGCGATGCTTCCTGCGGTGGGGTGGCGACCAACATGGCTCAATGGTCCAGGGTATTCGGCGGCACGACATTGCGAGCCTCCCCCCCTCGTGCCCGAGCCATAGGTTCATGATCTTCCTGTTCGGTCTTTGGCCATCAACCCTGAAGTGACTATCACCGATTGGGGACCGGCACGTGTCGACACCGGTCGGTACAGTCGCTGGTTGATGCCACCTGGATCGCAGACCTCATGCTCCTCGAGGGCTCAACCGTCTTGATGCCCGGTTGGATGCAGGTCGTCGACGTCATGTGGGTGTTCTGGGGGGCGCGACCTGACCGATAGACCACTCCCGGTGTCCAACGTGCTGGCGGATGCTTCCTTGACCGGCGACGGTCCGACGAGGACGGCCGGGGAGATGATGGCGGGGCGCCGGCACGGGGAGCGGCGTCCTAGGTTGACCCGACACCGCCGACAGCAGAGCGGTAGCCTCGATATTCGGCAGAGATTCATGGACCGTGCCAACTGCGCTCTGCCTCTCCGAGCACAAGGAGCGTGAGACCATGAGCGACTTTCCTCCGATCGCTGACTACGCCTTTCTCTCCGATTGTGAGAACAGTTGCTTGGTAGCGCCGGACGGATCAGTCGAATGGCTTTGCCTTCCCCGGCCCGACTCGCCCAGCGTGTTCGGTGCGTTGCTGGACCGCTCGGCTGGGTCATTCCGGTTCGGACCCTCCAACACAATGGTTCCCCACCAACGCCGGTATGTGCCCGGAACCTTGGTGGTCGAGACGACCTGGCACACTCCTACCGGATGGCTCGTTGTCCAGGACCTGATGGTGATTCGCAAGGTAGACGGTGGGGCGCGGCGGCCCGACTACCGTCGGGCGCCGACCGACTCTGCCGCATCCGGAGTCCTTCTCCGCATGGCGACGTGCATTTCGGGACGGGTCGAGATCGATGCCGTCTGTGTTCCGCTGTTCGACTACGGCGCCGCCACTGGTCAGTGGGCCTACGACGGCGGTGGCTATGGATCGCTCAGCGTCCATCCGTCAGACGGGGAATTGACGCTCTCTGTTGTCAGCAGCCTTCGGCTGGGGATCGCGGGCGCACGATGCTACGGGCGCACCAGCCTCGCCGAGGGTCAGGAGTCCTTCATTGCTCTGTCGTGGGGGGGATCTCCCCCGGCCACTCCAGAACAGGCGGAACTGGACCTCGCCAGCACCGTCGCGTATTGGCGTGACTGGCTCGCCACCGGTACCTTCCCTGATCACCCCTGGCGCTCCTACATCGAACGCAGCGCACTGACGCTGAAGGGTTTGAGCTACGCCCCGACCGGGGCCATCATGGCCGCCTCCACCACTTCCTTGCCGGAGACTCCGGGTGGCGCCCGCAACTGGGACTACCGCTACACGTGGATTCGAGACACCGGATTCATGTTGCGGTCGCTCTATCGACTGGGGTTCGACTGGGAAGCCCTCGAGTACTTCGCATTCGTACTTGAATCGATCAGCCAGGGAAAGCTCGACCAGCCCTTCGAGCTCCAGATCATGTACGGCATTGGCGGGGAGCGTGATCTCACCGAGCGGATCCTCGACCACCTTTCGGGGTACGAGGGTGCGCGGCCGGTCCGTGTTGGCAACGGCGCATGGAACCAGCACCAGAACGACGTCTGGGGGATGCTGTTGGACGGCGTCGACCAGCACATGAAGCAGGGAGCCGCTCAGATCGTCCATCCTGTCTGGGAGGGCCTCGCCGGACTCGTGGAGGATGCCCTCGCCCACAGCGGCGACGCCGATCAGGGCATCTGGGAGATCCGCGGAGAACCCCAGCATTTCACGGCGTCCGCTGTCCTCTGCTGGGTTGCCGCCGATCGTGGAGCGGACTTGGCGCGTCGTCGGGGCGATTCCGAGCGTGCCGACCGTTGGCGCGACCGGGCTGATGCTCTCAAGAAGGACATTCTGACCAAGGGCACCGATGAGCACAGCAGGTTCCGACAGGCCTATGAGAATGACGAACTGGATGCATCGCTGTTGCTCATCCCGATCATGGGATTCCTGCCTCCCGACGACGAGCGGGTAAAGGCAACCGTCCTGGCCATCGCCGATGAACTCACCGAGGACGGGTTGGTCCTCCGCTACAAAGTAGACAGCACCGATACCGGTTTCGAGGGCAAGGAGGGTACCTTCACCATCTGTTCCTGGTGGCTGGTCTCAGCGCTGGCCATGATCGGTGAGATCGACCGGTCCCGGGCCTTGTGCAAGAAACTCCTCTCCTTCGCCGGACCACTGCACCTCTACGCCGAGGAGATCGATGCCACGACGGGAGCACCTCGGAAATTTCCCCCAGGCATTCACCCACCTGGCTCTGATCGATGCCGTGTCACAGCTCATCGAGGCGGAGTTGGACGGTTCTTGAATGGGGCTTGTGCCGGGTGAGTACTCCGCAGCTGCGGTTCTGGAGCACCGGTTCAGCCGACCAGCCCGTCGACCTCGGTCCGCTCCTCGGGGGACAGGACCCACGAACCGGCCGCCACGTTGCTTCGTACCTGCTCTGCCTTGGTAGCGCCGGCGATCACCGAAGAAACGACGGGATGGGCGAGCAGCCATGCGAAGGCCAGCTCGAGGAGGGAGTGACCATGCGTGTCGGCCCAGGCGGTCAGCTTCTCGACTTTGTCGAAGTTCTCTGTGGACAGCAGTCCCGTCGCCCGACCGCCCCAGCGCTGGAGGCGGGTGCCCTCGACCGGTTCTTCGTCTCGCCGGTACTTTCCGGTCAGCAACCCACTTGCCAGCGGGAAGTACGGCAGGTACGCAAGGTCGAGCTCCTCGCACAGCGGTAACACCTCGGCCTCGTCACCGCGGCTCAGCAGGTTGTAGTGGTTCTGGACGCTGACAAATCGGGCTCCGGAGGCGGCTTCCTGCGCCTCCCGGATCTGGGCAGCTGAGAAGTTGGAACAGCCGATCTCTCGGACCTTGCCCGCCCGTACCGCCTCGTCGAGCACCGCGAGGGTGTCGCCGACCGGTGTCTCCGGGTCGGGCCGGTGGATCTGGTACAGGTCGATCCTGTCCGTAGCGAGCCGGCGCAGACTGGCTTCGAGGGCTCCCCTGACGTAGTCGGGCTTCGCCCCGCCTGTTCCTTCCTCACCCCGAACGGGGCTACCGAACTTGGTGGCGATCAGGACCCGGTCCCGCCGGCGCCCGAGGGCGCGACCCAGCCGCTCCTCGCTCTCGCCATACGAGTCGGAGGTGTCGAAGAAGTTGATGCCCGCATCCAAGGCCGCGTCGACCACCGGTGGGATGGCGTCGGCTTCCATTCCCATGCCGAAGTTGTTCGTGCCCAGTCCGACCACGGTGACCTCGAGCGATCCGACCTTGCGAGCTTCCACCTGTCCTGCTTAGCACGGCCGACCCGTCTGAAGGCTTTGGCGCCATCATCGAGCTGGAGCCCATCCTGCGTGGAGGTTGTCATTGCCCGCATCGCACGTATGGGCTGCTCCTTCTCCTAGCGCTCGAGCATGGTCCACTCGCGGGGCCAGTGGGTGGGGCGGCACGGCCATGGTCACCGGGTCTGGGCGATGAAAGCTAAGGTCGGCGACCCCTTCGAGCCGATGGTGGGAGGGTGGAGCAACCTTCTGAGAGCGGCCTTGCGTCGCTCGAACCGGCGCCCAGCCGCGCGCCCGAGCGACGGTCGCCCGGTCGCCGGACGGTGGCCCTGGCCGGGGTGCTGGCGCTCACCTGCGGTCTGATCGCGGTAGCGGCGACCACGGCCAACCGGGCGCGGGCGGCGGGCCAGCCGGAGTACCAGCTGTCCCGGGCGACTCGCTAACGACCGGCTGGGGGTCCTCGGCTCCGGCGGCCGAGTACCCCAACCTCCTGGTCAGCCACGAGGCGGAGCAGGTGTCCGGCCTGGCCGACGAAAACGTATCCTGCCCGGCGGAGACGACCACCACCCTCCTCCACGGTGGCGGCTGGTGCCCGTACGCAGGGGGGAGCCAGCTGGCCGCCGCAGAGGCGTTCCTCCGCGCCCACCCGGGGCAGGTCCGCTACATCACCATCGACATCGGCATCAACGACGTGGCCGGCTGCGCCAGCGGACCCGCCGTCGACCAGTCCTGCGTCGAGCAGGGCGTCGCCACCCTGGCCGGGAACCTGCCGCAGATCCTGGCCGGACTCGAGGCCGCCGCTCCCGGAGTGGCGATCTTCGGCGCCAACTCCTACGACCCGTTCCTCGCCGGGATGGTTTCCATCACCACCCCCGACGACGACCCCTACCTGGCCAACACGAGCACCGCCCCAGAATTCGCGTCCAGCTCGCTCAAGATGGTGGACTCGCTCAACGCCGCCCTCGGCTGGGTCTACCAGGCGAGCGAGGTCAGGGTGGTCGACGTGGCCACGGCCTTCAACACGAACGACGGGGCGATGGCCGGCAACGTCGATGGCCAGGTGGTGGCGCAGAACGTGAGCGACATCTGCGCGTGGACGCACATGTGCGATTCCAGTGGATGGACGATGCACCTCAACGACGCCGGCTACGCCGTGCTGGCCCAGACCTTTGAGGCGGCGATCGGGCCCTACCTCGCCTCCCTGGGAAGCGGGACGTGGCTGGTCGACGTGGCGGGAGGCGTGCATCCCCTGGGAGGGGCCGCGTTCCTCGGCGACCTCTCGGGGCGGTCGCTCAACCGGCCAATCGTGGGCATAGCCGCCACCCCCTACCGCGGGGGCTACTGGCTGGTAGCCAGCGACGGCGGGGTGTTCGCCTTCGGGGACGCGCCTTCTACGGCTCGACCGGAGGCCTGGTGCTGAACGAGCCCATCGTGGGCATGGCCGCCACGCCCGACGGCGGGGGCTACTGGCTGGTAGCCAGCGACGGCGGGGTGTTCGCCTTCGGGGAGGCCGCCTTCTACGGGTCGACCGGGGCGCTCCGGCTAAACCGGCCGGTGGTCGGGGTCGTCGGTGCGCCGTACGGCAACGGCTATTCGCTCGTGGCCTCCGACAGCGGGACGTTCGCGTTCGGAACGACACCGTTCCAAGGATCACTGGGCTCGTCGCCCCCGGCCGCCCCGGTGGCTGCCGCCGCAACTGGCTAGTGCGGGGCCAGCTAGGAGGCGCCAGGCCCACGCAGCCGCACCGTGACACTCCTGGTGCGTGACGCCAACGTCACGGTTCCGGTTACCTCGTTGATGGTGCCGGACGAGGTCGCGGCGATGTTCTCGACGAACGAGGGAAGTTGCAACACGACCTGTCCGGCAGGCATCTGACCGGTCAAGACGAGAGACACCGAGCGATGACTGGAAGAGATCTGGAGGCCCAGCCTTCTGCCATTCATGGTAGGGAAGTTGGTGACCGAGATCGGCGAGCCTTTGCCGATCCATCGAGAAGGGACGCCTCTGCCGACAATCAAAGCGCCGTCCGATCTCTGGGCCACCAACGAGTCCAACAAGACCTTGTTCGCCTGGGATATTCCCCACGCATGGGGTGACGAGCCCTGGCCTGCTGCAGGGTGTCTACCGATCCACGGCGTGTTCGCCGAGGGTGCGGTAGAGCTCTCCCACCACGAGTACGGCCCACTTTGGCTGTTCCCGATCATGAATTCGTAACTCAGGATCCCCTGATCGCGATAGGACCTGCTGGCCAGTCCCGGGCTCCCGTAGCCTGCGTTGTAGGCCGTCGTGTAGTAGTAGTCGATCGGGAACCCGCCGAAGGTGTTTGGCGGAAGTGCGCCTTTGACACCCTGGAAGCCGTGGGCATAGGTCGCGTCGATCATCGAGATGCCCGGACCGTTGAGGGTCGCTCCGAAGAGATACCCGTCCCAAGCCCAGCGACCGAAGGGAGACATCCAGTTGGCATCCTCCGGATTCGCGCACGTGTTGGCACTGTTGGGCTCGAGCATCGAACAGGGCAGGTAGTCCAACGAATAGCGACTGATGGTTGCTCCGAGCGTCAGGTTCGTTGCTGACAGGAGGCTGTCGTATTGCTGTGTCGCCCATGCGACCTCCGACGTATCACCGATTCTGTTGGCAAGGTACCGGTAGGCCGCCAGGCCCAGCAGGGCCTCGTAATTGTCGGTGGTCCAATACCCCTGGAAGTCGATGTCCACGGTCGACTCCATGATCCCCGAGGGTCCGGTCCGGTCTGCGGCAATGGCATGGGCGGTGTCCTCGATGCTCGGTTGTGCGACCCCCATGACCCCCTCCGAGCTGAAGTTCTTCTTGATGAAACTGAGATCTCCGGTCTTCATCAGGTAGATCGCCCACGGCCACGGGTACGTCCAGGTTCCGTCGACGTACTGACCCTGGGACCCGACCACGTTGCGCGCCTCCAGCAACAGCGCACGGGCGTCGGAGAAGTCCCCCTGGGTGAAGAGATTGACCAGAATTCCGACGACATCGTGACTGAACTCGGACCCATAGCCGTTGACTCCGGTGTTCAGGGCGTTGCCGCTCCGAGCGATTTGGGTGTAGATGAACCCACTTCGGTATGCATCGTCGAGTGCGCGGTCAGGCACACTGATTCCGGCGATGCCCTTCAGCTCCTGGTTCCAGAAGGCGCGCATGTGCGCGAAGTGTTGATCGAAGCTCCCCGCAGCGGCCAGCGCCTGGGTGCGGGGCCACGCATAGTCGTTACCAAAGCGGTCGACCGCCACCACATAGTCGTGGACAACTGACGCATGAGAATTCACTGCGTTGGGAGCCGAATTGAGTGGTACCAATCCAGACGAGGCCTGTGGATTTGCCACAATGGAGCGGCCAGTTGAGTTCTGAACCGCAACGCGGCTGTACACCGCGACGTAGATGTGGTTGCCGATCACCACCCGGTCAGCGAACTCCGTGATGGAGACGGTGGCACCGGAGCGACGGAACGTGGTGACCTGGGCGGGAAGGTACCCAGCCGCATCCGTCCACGTCGTTGGGGTGCCGGTATAGATGCCGAAGCCGAAGTTCTTGTTGATGCCATCCTGAACGTAGAAGGTTCCGCCGAGGCAGGTGACGACGCCTTGATAGTTTCCCTTCCATCCGATCTCTGACGCCGTGCCGAAGGCGCCGGTGAATGCCTGGGTGTCCACATTGAATGTGCAGCCGTAGCTTCCGGGTCCGGAGTCGGTTGTGAGGATGGCTGGATGTGGGCTTCCGGCGCTGGCCGCAGGCGGGTTCACCTCGAACCCGGCGATCGTGCTCCCTACCGCCAACAAGGTCAGCGTGGTCAAGAGAGTCTTCCACCACGGGAGCATCTGCCAATTCTGACAGGTTGCCTTGGCCAGGCCCGCTCAATGGGCCCACCCCCGGGAAAGACTGAGCGGGAGGTTCAGGAGAACCCGGGCCAGAACGAGATCTGGAGATCTCGGCCGAAAGTGGCGCCCAGCACGGAACGAACCGACGTCAGTAGGCGTTGAACCCTACGAAGCCTATCGTCCACAATGTCCAATGAAGGAGGGCCTTATGACAGAGCGCTACCACAAGGACCCAGGAGCGATTTCCCAGCTGACCCCCAGGCAGCGTGAGGTCACCCAACAGGGTGCCACCGAGCCGGCGTTCGACAACGAGTTCTGGGACAAGAAAGAAGCCGGCATCTACGTCGACGTGGTGTCGGGTGAGCCCCTGTTCGCCTCGAAGCAGAAGTTTGACAGTGGCTGCGGGTGGCCGAGCTTCACCGTGCCGCTGGAATCGGGGAACGTCGTGGAGCACGAAGATCGGAGCCACGGGATGGTCAGGACCGAGGTTCGCTCGGCCCATGGTGACAGTCATCTCGGCCACGTCTTCAACGATGGCCCTGTGGAAGAAGGCGGCCGTCGGTACTGCATCAACTCGGCCGCCCTTCGATTCGTCCCGTACGAGGACCTCGAGGCGGAGGGATACGGCGAGTATCGGCAGGTCCTTGACGGACATTTGGAGCAGGAGGACGTGGACCAGTGAACAACACGACGAACAAGGCGATCTTGGCCGGAGGGTGCTTCTGGGGTATGCAGGACCTCATCCGGAGGCGCCCGGGCGTGCTGACGACCCGGGTGGGATACTCGGGCGGCGACGTTGCGAACGCGACCTACGCGCATCACGGAACCCACGCCGAAGCGATCGAGATCACCTTCGATCCTGAACTGACGTCCTACCGCGAGCTGCTCGAGTTCTTCTTCCAGGTCCATGACCCGACGACGCTGAACCGCCAAGGGAACGACACCGGGACCAGCTATCGGTCGGCGATCTTCTACCTCGACGACGATCAGCGCCGGGTCGCTGAGGACACCATCGCCGACGTCGAAGCGTCTGGTCTGTGGCCTGGCAAGGTCGTCACCGAGGTCACGCCGTCGGGACCGTTCTGGGAGGCGGAGCCCGAGCACCAGGACTATCTGGAGCACTACCCGAACGGCTATACCTGCCATTTTCCGCGCCCGGGATGGGTGCTGCCCCACCGGAGCGAGGCCGCTGCCCGATAAGAGCCTGCGTCTGCCTCACAGGTCATTGACGTGGGGGTTACGACACCCAGTGTTTGGAGCGCCGGAGACGAGCTGGATCGCCCTGCGGCTCATCGAGATCCATCTGCCGGCTAGGTCGAAGTGCGCCCCCGACGGGCGAGTGCGTCGATGGTCACCGCTGCCAGCAGAACCAGGGCAGTGACCATGTACTGGTAGGAGGCGGCCAACCCGAGCAACCCCATGCCGTTGTAGATGGTGGCGATGACGAGGCCGCCGAGGACGGGGTAGATCATCTTGCCTCGTCCCCCGAAGAGGCTGGCCCCACCGATGACTGCGGCCGCCACCGCGTAGAGGACCAGGGTCCCACCGTCGATGTTGTTGGAGATGGATCCGAGGCGGGACGCATAGATGATGCCGGCTGCACCGCCGGTGAACCCGGTGAGCGTAAAGGCCCAGAGGCGGTTCCAGCCCAGGCTGACACCGCCTCGCCGAGCCGCCTCCGCATTCCCGCCGATGGCATAGAGGTAGCGGCCGAAGCGAGTGCGACTCAGCATGAATGTGTAGAGAACGAGGAACCCGGCGATGATCAGCACCACGTACGGCACGCCTTCGAGAGTGATCAGCTCGCCCCGGTTGGTGTTGCAGATCAGGACGAGCGCCACGGTGGCCGCGGCCACGAAGGCCACCTTGACCAGCGTGATTGCCATCGGCGGTGCCACCAGTCCCCCTCGGCGGCGGCGCAGATCGCGCGCAATGGTCAGGACGGCGAACAGCACGATGGCGACTACCGCAACGATCCAACCTGCGGCCGGGCTGAGGTTTCCGTTGGTGATGTCGAGCAGCACGTTGTTGGTGATGCGAATGGTGCCGCCGGTCCCATTGGTGCTGACCAGGTAGAGAACGACCCCTTCGAGCCCGAGGAGTCCGGCCAGGGTGACGACGAATGATGGCAGCCTGAGGCGGATCACCAGGACACCCCACAGGGCGCCAAAGGTGGCGCACGCGGCCGTGCCTGCCATGATGGCCACCCACCACGGGAGGTTGTGCGGCGGGCCGGCCAGAATGGCGGTGATGACCGCACCCACGCCGGCGTTGTAGCCGACGGAGAGGTCGATCTCCCCGAGGATCAGGACCCACACCTCGGCCATGCCGAGGAGCACGAAGACGGAGCCCTGGACCAGGAGGTTGGTGAGGTTGCCGGCCGACAGGAAGACGGAGTCCTGCACTTGGAAGATGATGATGAGGACGATCAGGCCCGCTACCACCGGCAGGATGCCGCTCTCGCCGTAGCGAATGCGCTTGGCCCACGCCGTCAGGTACTGGCCAAACGTGGAGTCGGGTTCGCTCTCGGGCATCGGGATGCCGCCGAGCGTGCCCGGACGGGCGAGATCCTCGGGCGTCAGACCGTCCTCGCCCAGCTGGATCGGGGCGGTCGGAGGGGTGTCAGGCGGCGCCAAGGATCAGTCCGCCGGGAGGGTGCGCTCGCGCCCCTGGCTCGCCGGTCCGCCGGATGCGCCCGTGGTGATGATCTCAACCGCCTTCTGGGTGTCGTAGTCCGAGATCGAACCCGAGCTGACCAGCTTTCCGAGGTAGAGGACGGCCAGACTGTCGGCCACGGAGAAGACGTCGGTGAGATTGTGCGAGATGAGAAGCACGGCGATGCCCCGGTCTCCAAGCCGCCGGATGAGGTCGAGCACCTGGGCCGTCTGGGAAACGCCGAGGGCGGCCGTAGGTTCGTCCATGATCACCAATCGGGCCTCCCGCATCACGGCTCTGGCCACAGCGACCGACTGGCGCTGCCCGCCGGACAGGGACCCGACCAGCTGCCGCACCGACGACACCGTGGTGACCGCAAGGTCGGACAGGGTCTCCTTGGCCTTCTTCTCCATCTTCGTCTCATCCAGCAGGCGACGCGACAGCACCTCGTGGCCGAGGAACATGTTCTGGACGATGTCGAGGTTGTCGCAGAGGGCGAGATCCTGGTACACCGTGGCGATCCCGAGGTTGTCGGCCTCCCTCGGAGAGCGGATGGTGACAGGTCTACCCTCCCACAGGAGCTCTCCAGCCGACGGGGACCAGATCCCGGCGATGGTCTTGATCAACGTGGACTTTCCTGCCCCGTTGTCCCCGACAAGTGCAGCGATCTTCCCCGGCATGATGTCGAGGTCGACGCCGCGGAGGGCTTGCACAGCCCCGAAATTCTTTCTGATGCCGCGCAGGCTGAGCAAGGGCTGCTGAGCGGACTCTCCGGGATCACCGGTGGCCCGCCGCTCCTCGGTGAGGCTCACCGAGGAGGGCCGGCCTGATCGGAGGCGGTCAACGGTTCAATGGATCCCATAGGTCGTGCAGTCCGCAGCGAAGCTGCCGGTGCAGATCTGCGAGGCCGGAACGAAGCTGTCCTGCACCACTGTCGACTGCACCGATGTCGGCGTGACCCACTCGGGGACGAGAAGAACGGATTTCACCGATACATGGGAGGTCGTGTCCGCAGTGACGCCATTGACCAGCGCCGCGGGTGCGGCTTGGCCGGCACGCATATAGAGCGCCAGCGCCGCGGTCGCCTGGGCTTCGAGATAGATCGGCTTGTAGACGGTCCCGCACTGATAGCCGGAGATCACGTTCTGAATGCCGATGAGAGTGGCGTCCTGACCCGTCACCGGGAACTTCTTGGCCGGGGTGCCCAGGGTCTTCAGATAGTTGATGATCGGGGCTGCATTTTCGTCATTCGGGACCACGGCGGCGTTGATGCCCGGGTGGGCGGTGAGGGCCTGTTGGAACTCGGTCTGTGCCGTGGGCGGGTCCCACGTGCCGGCCGGTGATGCCGCCTTCACGTAGGCACCGGAGGCGAACTTCGGTGCGAGAACGGCGTCGTAACCTTGGGCGAACAGGGTGGCGTTGTTGTCCGTGGGGGAACCAACCATGACGGCCACTTGTGGCTTGGCCACGTTCCAGCTGGCCACGCAGGAAACCAGGCCGTCGCCGATCAGAGTGCCGACCTTCACGTTGTTGAAGCTCACGTAGTACTGCCGGCTCCCACCAAGGACCAGCCGGTCGTAGTCGATCACCGGCACTCCGTGGGACTTGGCATAGGACTCGATCGATGCCCCGACCCCCGAGTCGAGGGCGTCGACCACCAGCACGCTGGCTCCAGCGGAGATAGCGGACTGGGCATCGGTGAGCTGGGTACTGTCGCTTCCCTGAGCGTTCTGGATGCTGAACTGCGACGAGCTGAGTCCGGCCATCGTGAAGGCCTTGGTCAGGTAGGGCGCATCGAACTCGGTGTACCGGGCCGAGGACACGGTATCGGGGAGGATGACGGCGACGTTGCCGTGGCCGGCCGCAGCCAGTCCCTTGAGCTTGGTCATCTCCGAGAAGTCGTTGGTAAACGACGTTGCGGACACCGAGGCCGTACCGGAACTTGAACCGGACGATGACGATGTGGTGGTGGACGACGAGTTGTTGCTCGAACAGGCTGCGGCCAGCAACCCCCCGACCAGCATCATGGCCACCAGGGCCCGCTTGCTATGTATTCTCATGACGACTCCCCCAATCTGGTGTCGGCTCTTTGCTTCGCACTCGCGGTTATGTCGCGGCCATTTCGAACGTTACAGCAGAATGAACTTTTTGTGAACAACTTTTGTAAGGACTTTGAATCCGGGTGCGGCCGAACCTCCGGCTGCCAGAAATTGGTGGGTCTTCTCGACGACCCTCCTGTTGAGAGAAGCATCTAGAGCAGCTTTGAAGTCCTCTCGAGGGAGCGAGTCACCACGGTTACATCCAGGTCGCCCAGCCCTTGTTGTTCGATCTCTTCCCACTCTCGAGCAAGCGCGGCGAGAACGGCAAACCGCGGCGGATCGGCTTGCTCGAGGGCAAGGTGAACGTCCTTCAGTGCCAACGCCAGAGGGAACTCGGGGGAGTAGTCGTCGTCTTGTATGCGCGGGAGCTTTCCGGCCATCCATGGCGATACGAGCGGGCCGCCCTCAAAGGCATCCAGTACGCTGCGAACCTCGAGGCCCAGCTTGCGTGCCAGGGCGATCGAGTTGGCCACGCCTTCGGCGGCGAACGCGAGCAGTGTGTTGTTGACAAGCTTCATGCGCGAGCCCATTCCAACCTGCCCGAGCCAAACAGTACGTTGCCCGATGGCTGCGAAGACAGGCTCGGCCGTGGGCCGCGCCTGCTCGGAACCGGAGGCAAAAATGATGAGCTTCCCTTGCTCGGCGGGGACCTTGCTCCCCGATACCGGTGCATCGAGGAAGAGGACATCCGGACGCCGCCTCTCGACAATCGAGCTGATGGTTGCAGTTCCCTCGACACCGATCGTGCTCATCTGAGCCCATACGGCGCCAGCCGGAAGAGCCTCAAGCATGCCGAGATCAACGGCGATCGAAGTCACAGCCTGGGTGTCTGTAACCATGGTGATGACCATGGTTGTCCCTTCGACCGCATCGGCTGCCGATGCGGCAACGTCAGCTCCCTGGTCAGCCAATCGGTGAGCCACACCGGGATCGCGATTCCACACGACGGTCGGAATGCCACTGCGTAGGGCCGAGCCGGCCATAGCCCGGCCCATCGTGCCGAGTCCAAGCACAGCGAGCTTCGGTCTTTCTTCCGCCATGGCTCCTCCCAAGGTGCGATGACCACGGACCTTTGACAGAGGGGCCACGTCGACGGCTGTGACAGCTGCTTCCCACCGGCCAATCCCTCCCTGACCCACGCTCATTGTCGCGCCGACCGACAAGCCCAACAAGGGCGAGAGCCTCAGAGGACATTGGGTCGACAAGGCCGGTGGTCACGTCTCTTGGCCTCGGCACAAGCATCAAATTCATCGAGGTGGGAGACCACTCTGATACGGCTCGAGAGGGGCTGAGGCGCGCCTGACCACGATGACGCTCGTGGTCCCTACGCCGGGCGAGGGAAGCCGATCAGCACCTACGGCGCCACCGGGTCTGATGGTGGACCGCAGCAATTCTCTCCGCACCTTGCCTCAACTACCGTTCATTTGACGGTCAAGGGCATGGACCGAAGCCGGCGGAAGGGGCAGGAATGCCAGACATTGTTGGCGCAGTGGTTGCGGTTGGGTTCCTCGTGTTATGGATCTACTGCATCTACGACGTCATTACCACCGACGACGCCATTGTCCAGCACTTGCCAAAGGTTGTCTGGATCATCGTCGTGGTCCTGCTGTCGGACCTCGGTTCGCTGTTGTGGCTGGGGTGGGGGCGACCACGCGTGTGGGCGCATCGGGCCAACGACCCGGCATATCGAGCGTCCCGCCACGGGGTTCCCAACTCCGGCGGATCCGAGGGCGAATTGGCCGGTCCGAACCCAATAGTTCAATATCGCGAAGAACAAGCTCGACTGCGCTTGCGGGAGGAGCAGCTCAGCCGACGCGAGGAAGACCTCCGGCACCGCGAGCTAGGGGAGGGCCAACCGGACGTCCTATGACCGACAGCGTCGACAATCTCGTCCTCGATCTCCTCGAGTGGCTCGGCACCAGTCCGCGCCCTTACTCCGAGGTTCTCGATGCGTGGCGTACGTCGTGTCCGCGTCTACCCGTGTGGGAAGAGGCAAACGATCGCGGCTACGTCGACCGTCAGCATGTCCCGGGACTCGGGCAATTCGAATCGGTATCCTTGGTCGGGGCCGAGCACCTGCGGACGCAGCGCCGTCGAGGCTCACACCAAATCTGAAGGGCCCTCGTTCCGCGCAATTGCATGGTATCTAGGAAGGCAAGTTGTGATTGGACAGGTCCGGTAGCTCCAGATCAGGCACCAGACCCAGGCGCTGGGCCCCCCTGATGCGACCCAACCCGGGAAGCGTCACGCTGCGGATACCGAGCACTCTGATCCAGGTCGGAAGGGAGGCTGCGGGGTAGCCGACAGCCAGGAGCTCTTCTGGGTGGGCCGCTTGACACAGCCGAGATGCCAGGTTGGTGGGACGACCGATGTAGTCATCCCCATCCATGATCAGAGCTTGGCCGTGGGCGAATCCACCCCGCAACGCCAGCGTCGACCCGTCATATCGCCCGATGAGCTCAACGGCGGTCGCCAGCGTCGGTCCGACTTCAACACCGACGATCATGGCGCCGTCTCCCAGCCACTTCGCAACCAGGACTCCGCGTCGCACGGCAATGTCACGGGTCAATGCGCGGAATCGGGTCAGCGTGTCAATGGCCGCATGTTCACCATTGGTCGCCATGAAATGGGTGAAGCCACAAAGATCCACAAAGGCGAAGGCCCGGTCGACTAGGGCGATGGTCTCGGCGATCTCCCTGGGCGCTTCGATTCCGCGGGTTGGAGGAGCAGTTCCCACTGCTCCCGAGCGTGCGCTCCCACTTCCGGCCTCCACAAGTGCGACTCCGGGCCGAGCAGTGATCTCACGACCCGCGTGTCGAGCACGGTCGACGATGCCCCTGGACGGGCTCTCCTTTGGACTCCTTGGCTGTTGATTCGACATGGTCCGATCCTTGCAGTGTTGTCGGGGATCGCCGCGCATTCAGTCCCCAATGGGTCGGCGCCGCGAGGTGCGTGATCAACGGAGTCCGGGAGACCGCCGCCTTGTGGGACAACCGATCCGCGACCCGTCGAGCCGGGGGTTAACCCAGGATGGACTGCCTGCGGGGCGGGTAGCAACGGCGGAGCCCACCGTCGGGGCTATGGCCGGTGAAGGATGGTAGACAGCGGGCGCTGTCCCGTTGAGCAACGCAGCCCCCTGAGGGTGTGAGCGGACCTCCCGAGCTCGGGGTGGCACCTGCATGCCGTGTCGGTGAGCCTGTTGGTGAGAGCCGGAGCGTGGTGTACCGTCATGGTGGCTCGTTTGGAGCACCGGCGTCCCCGCCTACGGTGACAAGATCCGGAGTCACGATGGGAACCAGCTACACGATCCATTCGCCCGGATCGGCTGCCAAGGACACAGTCGTGGGACAGCTGGGACAGCGCAGTCGGCCGCCAAACCACCTCGTCTTCCCCGAAAACAGAGAATGGCTTCCCGTCACTCCGGCGGATGCAGGCAGTTCTTCCCCGTTGATGGTTCGGCATCCCCACAGGCAAGAGTGGTGGGCATGTCCAGCTTGCCGTCACCGATTGTTTGGCGCTGACTGATGGCTGGGGCCTGCGACACCGGCATGGACCTTCTCATGGAGGTTGCCCAGGCCCTGGATATTGCCAGCGGTGCTTGTGAAGCCCCAGAGGATGCCACCCGCTTTTCGGCACTGGCGGATCGAGTCCGCAGGTACCTGGCAGTGAGCCGTCCGACTACCACCCTTGGAATGCCCAGGATCCCGTCAACCGACAATCGGCTCACCAAAGAGACGGTGATTCACCGGTCGGGAGCGGACCAGCAGTCCCACATTCGCGTGCTTCCAGACTGAAGGTCAGCCGATCACCACTTCCGCACCACTGATTGGCGCGGATCGCATCACTAAGCCCAGTGAAGGACCGGCAACTGTTGGTCCACGACCTCAAGCAGCGACGCCCTCACATCCGGGGCCTGGTTCCAAACTCGCTTCGGCCCCATCCGTTCGGCGTTGAACGGGTCTACACTCGGCAAGGTGAGTTCCGAGATCGCTCGGACCACCACGGGAGACCGAGATGGCAGAGAGCATCAAGCTCAACGGACACCACCGGGCGACTGTCGAGAAGATCTTCCAACATCCGGTCAGCCACAACATCCAGTGGCATGACGTCCTGTCGCTCCTGGAGAGTGTGGCCGAGGTTGTCGAGGGGCACGACCGGCGCTACAAGGTGACTTTGGGGGCGGAGACTGAGACGCTGGATGCACCGTCCGGACACGATGTTGACGAGCAGATGGTCATCGACCTTCGTCGGATGCTGAAGGGCGCGGGGATAACCTCGGAATAGGGTTCGGTGGCGAGGGTGCCCCGCGACGCCGATCGGGTGTGTCGGTCGCAACTGTCGGGCTCGGCCGTCAACGGGTCGACCTGGTCCCACTGGGGATGACGAGAACGGTTGGGTACTGCCGATCAGGTGGTCGGTACTGTGGTGGTCGGAGCCGTTGTGGCCGGGAAGCCGCTGCCGGCGAGGTCGGACCCGATGACCACCACGACGTCCAGTCCGGTGGCGTTCGCCACCGGTACGGCCGAGCCCAGCGGTTGGACCGCCGTCATTTGCACCCCGAGCTCGGAGGCGACAAGGACCGCCGCCTGCTGCTGGCCGGCATTACTGAGTTCGTAGGCATTTTCGGGGGTCCCGGATGACATCGTC
>JADMIJ010000196.1 GCA_015478655.1 Acidimicrobiales bacterium
CGCGCGAGATGAACTCTTCGCGGTTGGAGATGTGCGGATAGTGGATTGCTACGAAACCGATCTTCATATTGTCTTCTCCTTAGCGTGTCTACTGTGTTGGTGTCGGATCGTCGGCGGCTCCGCCCACGCCGTCCTGATCTCTCATGATCGCCGGTTAGCGGATCCAATGCTGCAAGGGCATGATGGCGGCCAGGGGAGGGCGCCGGATCGGACCCCGATCGATAACACCTCCAGCCTGGGATGCCGGCACCCGGTCGAACCGTTCGAACATGCCAGTTACCCGAGCGGGACTTCCTTGGCGCCCAGGGATTCCCCCATGGTGCCGTTGGGGGACGGTCGGGTGTCCCGCCTATCCGGCGTTGGTGTGGGGCCATCACCTCTTGGACGCTCGCACATCCTTCACATCTTGGCCGTCGTCTGGCCGACGATCTGGGACATCTTGGGCACACGTGGCGTAGGATTCTCCTGTGACGACTGTGACAGAGCGGCTCGAGGCAGCTCGGGTCAAGATCGACAGAGCGCGCCACGCGGTAGAGAGCGACGAGGGAGCGTCACCGGTACTTGTCGCGGTGGTCAACGAATTCGCCAAGAAGGCGGACAAGGCAACTGCGTCGCCCGACGAACGCGTGGCCGTGATTGAGCTTGAGCAGGCAGGCGACAGCGCCAAGGCGGCAGCGGAGGCGGACCCGGGCGTGTCGGTAGCTGCTCGGGACGCAGTCCTAGAGGCTCATCTGGTGATCTGCGTCGCGAAGGGCAAGCTCGATCTCTGACCCTCCAAGAAGGCGGGGACAAACCGCGTGGGTTGCCGTCCCTCTCCGGGTGTTGCGGGGCAGCCGGACACGGCTCAAAAGCGGCAGCCATGAATCGTCCGTCCACCGCCGACCTATTGATCAGCTCCCGGAGAGCTTGCCTTCGTCAGCAAAGGCTCCAATGAGGTCGTTGAAGGTGTGGCACGCTCGATCGAAGGCCCCTCGTGGGAGTTGCTCGCGCCATCGTTGCTCGAGTCCGGCCACGGCTTCTCCGGCGGCGTCGAGGACCGCTCGGCCCTTGGCCGTCGGAAAGATCAGCTTTGCCCGGCGATCGGACGGATCGGGCTGGCGTTCGAGGTAGCCGAGACCCTGGAGTTCGTCGACGAGCTCAGAGCAAGCCGCCAAGCTCAGTTGGGCCTTTGTGGCCAAATCAGTCAATCGGATTCCTTCTATTCCGACGTTCCCCCACACCTGAAGGTGCGGGAACCGAATGTCGTGGAACCGGCCATCCGCTCCTGCGCTGTCGAAAAGCTCGGACCGGAACTGAAAGAGGAGCCGTCCAAGGATCTGACCAATGGCGAGTCGGTCCGTCGGGAGGCCTCTTGACGTGGTCACGAACAAGGAGGATACTTCGGTTACCGAAACTTCGGTAACCGAAGTACCATGGGAGGTCCGATGTCCAACATCGAAATCATACGGGAGCTCTACCGAGCCTTCGAGGCTGAGGGTCTGGATCGCATATTG
The DNA here is from genome assembly GCA_015478655.1 of Acidimicrobiales bacterium. Taxonomy (GTDB): domain Bacteria; phylum Actinomycetota; class Acidimicrobiia; order Acidimicrobiales; family RAAP-2; genus Bog-756. Next base: position 1,494 of record JADMIJ010000196.1, read on the forward strand.
GAACTGTGCGACCCCAACTGCGTGGTCACCCAGGACCAAGCCCTGCCATGGGGAGGACGATATGAAGGACTCGATGGTGTCGCGACCTTTGGACTTGCCCTCGGCGGAACGATCGACTCCGTCGTCTCCGCCGATGCGATGTTCGAGGCTGGTGACCGGGTCATCCAGCGTGGCCAAAGTCGAGGAACGGTCTTAGCCACTGGCGCTGAGTTTGATATGCCGGAGGTGCACGTCTGGACCCTGTGCGACGGGAGGGTCACCGCTGCCGAGTTTTACATCGATACACATGCGATGCTCGACGTTCTCAGTCAGGCGTCATGAAGGCCGGAACGCGGGGACTGGCGCTCACTGAAGTGTGTGCATCACCTTCTCAGCTCTATGACGCTGTGTCGGACGTGCGGCGTATGGGCGAGTGGAGCCCGGAGTGTCAGCGTTGCGAGTGGATCGATGGAGCAGTCGGACCAGCTGTCGGTGCCCGATTCAAGGGCAGAAACCGACGTGGGATCATTCGCTGGTCCACAACGCCGCGAGTCCTCGTGGCTGACGCCGGTCAGGAGTTCACCTTTGTCACTGACCACCGCGGTAGGGACATGACCAAGTGGACCTATCGCTTCGACCCTGTTGTTAACGGCACCACTGTCACGGAATCATTCGAGATGCTCCGCGACATGCCCTGGTACTACCGCTTTGCCGACCGATACCTCATGGGCGTAAAGGATCGCACCGCGGACCTCGTGTCGAACATGGAGGCAACGCTCCAGCGTATGAAGACTGCGACCGAGGAGGATCTGGATCGTTCGCGTTGACCGACTGACCTCCAGGATGCCGCTCCCCTTGGGGTGACCTCGAAGTGCCGCAGCGGGTCACCGTCCCGGATAGGAGGCGGGCTTTCGACGATGGGCGGTCGTCTCCTCAGCCCGGGGCCAATGGGTAAAGTGAGAGTGTGGCCGTGCAACAACCGCCTGGACCACCGACAGGACAATGAGGATTCATTGAGCTCCCAAGCTTGCGATGCGGGGGTTCTGGACCTACATCCAGACAGTTATCCAGTCGAGTAGCCGGGGGGAATCGCACCCCCCGGCTCTCACAGAACCGGACGT
>JADMIJ010000066.1 GCA_015478655.1 Acidimicrobiales bacterium
TGTCACTGGCAAAACCAGCGGTCAGCTGGTCCCATGTCGCTGGCAAACGACAGCCGGAATGCAGCGCACCTTGACCGGCACGAGTGGGGGTCGCTACTTGGTCCCGCATTCGACGGCGCGGCCAAGCCCGTAGTCATTGCGAGCCATTGTGCGGAGTCGATCGCGGCAGCATGTCGACGTCACCCTCCCTGGTCGGGGCCAGCATCTCGCCGCCACTGCTGCCCGCTCCTCGATTGGCCATTGCCATCCGATCCGCGCTTGAGGGTGACGTTGCCGATGCGTAGCGAGGCACCAAGGTGACGTTCACGAATCGGTGCCCGGGTCGAGGGTGACGTTCGGGTCCCACCTCGTCTACTGATCAGAGTGACGTTGGGGGTGACGTTGGTCTGGAGAATCAATCAGTACGAAGGGACAGCCCCTACGTCGGAAGAGCACAACCCGCCGACCGCCGGACCACCAGGTGCGCGACGGAACGGCGTCGTTCGAGGAGAAGGACATGACGAGATTCGACAACGAACAGCCGGACATCGTACGGGCTGCATCAGTGGCGGATGGCCCCGCTCCGATCGAGCTGCTCACCATCCCGGAGGCAGCACGGTTCCTCCGAATCGGGCGATCAGCGGCCTACGATCTAGCCCGGCGATTCGAGGCAACCGGCGGTGACGAGGGCATCCCTTGCATCCGGGTTGGTGGGCGCCTACTGCGAGTCCCCGTCGACGCCCTCCGGGCGATGGTGACGATCAGGCCCTGAGCCGGGTTGGCAACCGAGAGCACGAAGTTGCGGTCATCTGAAGTTCAGCGTGACGTGGACCGCCATGCTCGCCGTAACACCGGGGCAAGACGATGAGTGGTTCAGCCCTTGCTGACTACCTCGGCACCTCCCGCGGAACCGCCAAGGACGTTGCCCAGCAGATCTGCGATGCCCTGGTCGGCGGCCTCGACCGCATGGGCATAGACCCGCAGTGTCATCGCCGGGTCTGAGTGACCCAGACGATGGGCCACGGATCGCACGTCGTGGCCTCCGGCGATGGCCATCGTCGCCGAGAAATGGCGCAGGTCGTGGAGGCGCCAGTGCTTGTCGATCCCGGACGCCTCGCGGGCCCGCCGCCACCACCAGCCGATCCGGTCGGGACTCGGCGGTCCTTCACCAATGTTGAAGACGTACGGCCCGTAGAGTTCGAGATCGGCACGAAGCTCGTTCCACAGCCGAATGGTCTCGGTGTCGAGGGTCACGGTGTGACGTTCGGCGGTCTTAGTGCGGGTGTCGAGCAATTTGGGAGCCTCGGTTCCTTCGCCCCCGCCGCGGATGACGGTGATGGCCGAGTCGAAAGTGAGCACCAAGCCGTCGAGGTCGGTCCACCGGAGGGCGGCCAGCTCGGCGCGGCGGGCCCCGGCCACGGCAGCCAACCGGAGGGCCAACCCGGCCAGAGGGTCGCTGTCGGAGGCCGCCTTGATCACGGCGACCGCGTCGGCCGGGCTCATGGCATCACGAGGAGAGCGCTTGACTCCTGGGGGCCGGGTGAGTGCGGCCGGATTGGAAGGGATCCAGCCCCAGACGACCGCTTGTTGGAGCCCCGCCCGAAGCACGGTCAGCCGGTTGCGGATGGCCGAGTCACCCAACCCGGCCCGCCGCATCCGGGTGAGCCAGCGGTCTACCTCGGCCACGCCGAGCCGGGCCAGGGGTGTCTGGGCGATCGCGTCCTGTTGGACGAGGCGGACCCGGCTGGTCTGGTCACGCAGGCTGGCCGGCGTGTACGAACCTTCGTTGCGCTCGAGCCAGCCGTCGAGGGCATCGGCCACCGTGCGCCCCGCGGCACCCCGTTGGGGAGCGGATTCGAGCCGGGCCGCCTCTCGCAACGCCTCCCGCTTGCCGCCCCGGACAGTGACCGCCGTCTGGGTGGGCCGACCGGTGCCATTGCGGCCGGTGAAGACGCGAACCTGCCAGACCCCTGGGCCGCGTTCTCGGATGGTCGCCACGGTACTTACCGTAGCAAAAGTAGGACAAAGTAGGACAAGAGCCCGATTTTGCCTGATTTTGAAATCCGAGCTGCGGCCGATTGCCTCCTGGGCGTTGGAGATAAAAGTCCAGCTAAACTACTGGATATGCACCCCGGAGATGGCCCGGGCGATGATCAGCCGTTGAATCTCAGAGGTTCCCTCGAAGATGGTGTAGATCTTCGAGTCGCGGTGCCAGCGCTCGACCGGGTGCTCGCGGATGTAGCCGTAGCCACCCATGATCTGGATCGCCTCCTCGGTCACGTAGACCGCCGTCTCGCCGGCATACAGCTTGGACATCGAGCCTTCGCCCGAGGTGAACTCCTTGCCGTTGCGCCCCATCCACGACGCCCGCCAGATCAGAAGGCGTGATGCATCGATGCGGGTCTTCATATCGGCCAACTTGAAGGCGATGGCCTGGTTTTCGATGATGGCCCGGCCGAAGGCCTTGCGCTCCTTGGCGTAGTCGAGCGAGTACTCGTAGGCGGCCCGGGCAATGCCCAGCGCCTGGGCGCCGACCGTCGGCCGGGACGCCTCGAAGGTCTTCATGGCCGCTTGGCTGGTGGACCGCTTTCCTTCCCGGGCCCGCGCCAACTTCTCGTCGAGCTTTTCCTTGCCGCCCAGGAGACAGTGCCCCGGAATGCGCACCTCGTCGAGGACCACCTCTGCGGTGTGGGAGGCCCGGATGCCCATCTTCTTGAATTTCTGGCCCTGGGACAGTCCCGGGGTCTTGGGGGGCACGATGAAACTGGCCTGGCCCCTCGAGCCGAGTGCAGGATCAACCGAGGCCACCACCACGTGGATGTCGGCGATGCCGCCGTTGGTGATCCAGGTCTTTGTGCCGTTGAGGACCCACTCATCCTTGGCCTCGTCGTAGACCGCGGTCGTTCGCAGGGACGAGACGTCGGAGCCGGCATCCGCCTCGGAGACGGCGAAGGCGGCCATTTGGATCTTCTCCGGGGTCCCGAAGCACTGGGGGCCCCACTCCAGCAATTGCTCGGGCGTCCCGTTGCTGGCGATCCCGGCCAGGCCGAGCGTGCTGCCGAAGATGGCCAGGGCGATGCCCGCGTCACCCCAGGCCATCTCCTCGTTGGCGATGGGCATCAGCAGGCCACTCTCGTCGAAGAACGCCTGGCTGATGAAGTCGAAGGAGTAGAGGCCGATCTTTGCGGCCTCCTGGATGATCGGCCAGGGGGTCTCCTCCCGCTCATCCCACTCGTGGCCCGCGGGGCGGATGACGTTCTCGGCGAAGTCGTGCACCCACTTCTGTATTTGCAGTTGGTCCTCGTCGAGGTCCAAAGAGAATTCAGCCATGATGCTTCGCTCCGTTCCGAGCCTGTTCCGGGCCCTCACCTCGTGTCGGCGATCGACTGCAGCCTGTCGGGCTCCCCCTGGCTGAGCCGCCCACCGGCCCGAAGGACCGTGGAACTCTTGTTAGTTACTCAATAGTAACCTACTATCGGGCACGTTGCCACACATCCGCGACGGAGCAGGTGTGGCCGGGGGTACGGCCTCGGGGACCTCGGGCCATGGTCGGGTCAAACAAGATGGCTGCGGAATGGGCCCGGGAAGGCGGCAACCGCCGGCGGACAGCGCCATCCGGCGCTCGACCTGGCCGGAGCCGGGCTCGGGGCGGGACGCCTCAGCGGGGGCGGAGGTTACGCAGGCTGGGCCAGGCGGACATCCACCGCCTGGAGGCCCTTGGGCCCTTCCTGAACGTCGAACTCAACCGCCTGACCCTCCTCGAGTGAGCGGAATCCGTTCATCTGGATGGCGGTGTGGTGCACGAAGACATCAGCTCCGCCGTCCGGTTGTGAAATGAAGCCGAAGCCCTTTTCAGCGTTGAACCACTTGACTGTTCCGGAAGCCACGGTGGCGTTCCCCTTTCCTCCACACGCGTCGTGTCCCAGGCAGCCATCGACGGTTGACGGTCCGATCCTCCCGCCCGCGAGCGGGCGTCCGACCACCAACCGAAGGGGACTCCCTGAGAACGAAAACGCTAGCAGCCCCCCGCGCAGAATCAACCCCGAACCACCCTCCAGACAGGTGTTCACACGGCGTTCATTGACGGCGGATCCGGGTCCCCTCGGGGCCGTCCTCGACCAGCCAGCCGGCATCCTCCAGCTCGGCGCGCAAGGCGTCGGCCCGAGCCCAGTCGCCCGCCGCACGCGCCTCGTCGCGCTCGAGCACCTTGGCCTGGACGGCCGGGTCCTCTTCGTCGCCGGAGCCGGCTCGGAGCGGGAGACCGAGGGCGGCACAGAGCAGCGCCGCTGTCTGCGCCTTTCGGTTGGCGCCGGCTTGATCGCCGGCGTCGGCCGCGCCGTTGGCCTGCCGCACCAGATCGAACACTGAGCCCAGGGCGCCGGGCGTGTCGAGATCGTCATCCATCCTGTCGCGGAAGCGGGTGACCGCCTCGGCGTCGATCTCCGCATCCGCCGGGCCCGGGTCGACCACGGGCCCGGAGGTGAGCAGGTCTCCCAACCCGAACCGCCGGCCCAACTCGTCGAGCCGGGCCAGGCCGGCCTCGGCGTCACGGACGGTGTCCGGTGTCACCTCGATGGGCCGCCGGTAGTGGGACCGAAGCACGAGCAGACGGTAGGAACGTGCGTCACTGCGATCCAAGAGGTCGTCCAGAGTGGTGAAATTCCCCACCGACTTGGACATCTTCTCCCCCTCCACCGTGACCCAGCCGTTGTGCATCCAGTGCCGGGCGAATTCCCTGCCGTCCGCCACCGCCTGGGCCCGCTCGTTCTCGTGGTGCGGAAAGATCAGGTCCAGTCCCCCTCCGTGGAGGTCGAATCCGTCGCCGAGGAGGTCGAGGGACATCACCACGCACTCGGTGTGCCACCCGGGGCGGCCCGGCCCCCAGGGCGACTCCCAGGTCGGCTCGCCGGGCTTGGCCTTCTTCCACAGGACGAAGTCGAGCGGCGACCGCTTGTCCTCGTCGGCCTCCACCCGGGCGCCGGTTCGCAGCGAGTCCAGGGGCTGGTGGGCCAGGAGCCCGTAGCCCGGCACGTCCAGCACCGAGAGGTAGACGCCGTCGGCGGTCTCATAGGCCACGCCGCGAGCCATCAGATCCGAGACCAGGGCCACCATCCGGTCCACGTAGGCGGTGGCGTGGGGGGTCTCGTCCGGGCGCAGCACTCCCAGGGTGTCGATCAGTTCCCACCAGCGTGCTTCGTTGGCCGCGGTGAATTGATCGATGGGGACACCCGCGGCCGCGGCACCGTCGATGATCTTGTCCTCGATGTCGGTGATGTTGGAGACGTAGTTGACGTCGAGTCCGGTGAAGAGCAGGTAGCGGCGAAGCACGTCGAAGACGAGCGCCATCCGTCCGTGGCCGAGGTGGGCCTGACCGTCCACGGTCAGGCCGCACACGTAGATGGACACTCTCCCGGGATCCCGAAAGCGGAGGAGCGCCACCTCGCCGGTGGCGGTGTCGTGGAGCCGGAGCACGCAGGGTACGGTAACCCGATCATGACAACGGACGCGACGGGAGCGACGGGCCGGGAGGTCCGTCCGGCGGGAATCCCGGAGAAGCCCGGACTGGAGGGCCTCGAGGCCGCCTGGTCGGCGCGTTGGGAGGAGGACGCCACCTACGCCTTCGACCGGTCGGCCCAACGGGGCCGGGTCTTCTCCATCGACACCCCCCCGCCCACGGTTTCGGGATCACTCCACATCGGCCACGTCTTCTCCTTCACCCACACCGACGCCGTGGCCCGTTTCCACCGCATGCGCGGGCGGGCGGTCTTCTACCCGATGGGGTGGGATGACAACGGGCTCGCCACCGAGCGCCGGGTCCAGAACTACTTCGGCGTCCGGTGCGACCCCGGTCTCCCGTTCGACCCGGACTTCGTGGCCCCCGAAGCGCCACCCGACGACCCCATTTCCATCTCGCGGCCCAGCTTCGTCGCCCTCTGCCACCAGCTCACGGTCGAGGATGAGCAGGTCTTCGAGCAGCTGTGGCGGACGCTGGGACTGTCGGTGGACTGGTCCCTCGCCTATACCACCGTCTCCGAGCGGGCCCGGCGGGTCTCCCAGCGCGGCTTCCTCCGACTGGCTCATCGGGGCCAGGCGGTGCAGCGCACCGCTCCCACCCTGTGGGATGTCGACTTCCGCACTGCGGTGTCCCAGGCCGAGCTCGAGGACCGCGAGCGCCCGGCCGCCTATCACCGAATCCGGTTCCCCCGCGTCGGTGTCGACGGAGCAGTCGACGTCGAGACGACCCGGCCTGAGCTTCTCCCGGCCTGCGTGGCCCTGGTGGCCCACCCCGACGACGCCCGCTACCGTCCCCTCTTCGGCACCGAGGTGCTCACGCCCCTGTTCGGCGTGCGGGTACCGGTCCTGGCCCACGAGTTGGCCGATCCCGAAAAGGGATCGGGAATTGCCATGATCTGCACGTTCGGCGACACCACCGACGTGCTGTGGTGGCGCGAGCTCTCCCTGCCAACCCGGGCCATCGTCGGGCGGGACGGCCGGCTGCTGCCGGTGGTGTGGGGCACCGCGGGGTGGGAGTCGGAGACCCCCGACACCGCCAGAGCCAACTACGAACAGCTGGCTGGCCGCACGGTGAAGCAGGCCCAGTCCCGCATCGTCGGCGAGCTGGCCGGATCCGGGGCCCTGATCGGCGAACCCAGCCCGATCACCCACCCGGTCAAGTTCTACGAGAAGGGTGAGCGGCCCCTCGAGATCGTCACGTCCCGCCAGTGGTTCGTCCGGACCCTCCCGCTCCGCGACCGTTTGCTGGCCCGGGGCGACGAGCTCCACTGGCATCCGCCCTACATGGCCCACCGGTATCGGGCCTGGGTCGAGGGCCTCAACGCCGACTGGAACATCAGCCGTCAGCGCTTCTTCGGCGTCCCCTTCCCGGTCTGGTACCCGGTCGACGGGTCGGGCGAGGTCGTGTTCGACGCCCCGATCTTCGCCGGCGAGGAGCGGTTGCCGGTTGATCCCTCCACCGACGTCCCCGATGGTTACACCGAAGCCCAGCGCGGGCGCCCCGAGGGGTTCATCGGTGATCCCGACGTCATGGACACCTGGGCCACCTCGTCGCTCACCCCGCAGATCGCCGGCGGATGGGAGGACGACCCCGAACTGTTCGCCCTGGTCTTCCCCATGGACCTCCGACCCCAGGCCCACGACATCATCCGCACCTGGCTGTTCTCCACCATCGTGCGCTCGGAGCTCGAGCACGGCTCCCTCCCCTGGTCCGACGCCGCCATCTCCGGCTGGGTGCTGGATCCCGACCGCAAGAAGATGTCCAAGTCCAAAGGCAACGTGGTGACGCCGCTCCCCCTCCTCGAGAAGCACGGCGCCGATGCCGTCCGGTACTGGGCGGCCAGTGGCAGGCCCGGCACGGACACGGCGGTGGACGAGGGACAGATGAAGGTGGGCAGGCGACTGGCCATCAAAGTGCTCAACGCGTCGCGGTTCGCTCTCGGTCGCATCGTCCCTGCCGACGGAGGGGTGGCGGCTCCCGGGCCCGAGGCGATCACCGCTCCCATCGACCGGGCCATGCTGGAACGACTGGCCGGGGTCATCGAGGAGTCGACGTCTGCGTTCGAGGCGTACGACTACGCCCGGGCCCTCGAGCGTACGGAGGCCTTCTTCTGGTCCTTCTGTGACGACTACCTCGAACTGGTCAAGGTCCGCGCCTACGGTGATGCCGTCGAGCCCGGTCCCGCATCCGCCCAGGCCGCGTTGGCTCTGTCCCTCTCGGCCATGCTGCGCCTACTGGCTCCCATCACGCCGTTCGTGACGGAAGAGGTGTGGTCATGGTGGCAGGCCGGATCCATCCACCTCGCCCCCTGGCCCACTCCGGCTGAGTTCGGGCCAGCCCTGTCCGTCGGGGGCACCGGTCCGACACCGGTGCTCGAGGTGGCGGCAGAAGTACTGGGCCAGGTCCGCCGGGCCAAGACCACCGCCAAGCGATCCATGCGCTCCGAGGTGGCGGTGCTGACGGTCAGCGACTCGCCGGAGCGCATCGCCGCCCTGCTGTCGGCCGAGGGCGATCTGCGGGATGCCGGCGGGTTGCGGTCTCTGGTGACCAACGTGGCCGAGCCGGCGGCCGTGGAGGTGGTGTTGGCCGAAGAGTAGGGGTCGGCGCCCGTAGGGCGGGGCACCGAAGACCGCGTTAGTGGTCGATCCCCTTTAGGCCAAGTACACGCTGAGGGCGGCGTCGGCCATCTCCTGGGGCGTGCCCTCCTGCTCGATTCGGCCGTGCACCATGATGGCCGCCCTGGTCGCCACCGCCACCGCGGTGGTCACGAACTGCTCGACCAACAGGATGGTCATGCCCCGCCGGGCCAGGTTGCCGACCAGTTCGTACAGCTCGGCCACGATCAGCGGGGCCAGACCCATGGACAATTCGTCCAGCAGGAGGACGCTCGGCTCGGTGACCAGGGCCCGCGAGATGGCCAACATCTGCTGCTCGCCGCCGGACAGTGTTCCCGCCATCTGGCGGCGCCGTTCCTTGAGCCGGGGGAAGGCCTCGAACGTCCGCTCTTCGACATCCCGGAGATTCAGGCCGCCGCGATACGTCCAGATGGAGAGGTTCTCGCGCACGGTCAGATTCGGGAAGATCCCCCGTCCCTCGGGGACGGCGCACAACCCGCTCCGGGCCAGCTTCTCGGTCGGGCGCTTCCCGATGGCCTTGTCACCGACGAGCACTTGTCCGCTGGAGGGGCGCATGCGACCGCTGATCACCTTCAGCAAGGTGGACTTTCCGGCCCCGTTGGGTCCGAGGAGGGCGAACACACTAGCCGGCGGCACCACCAGGTCCACGCCGTGCAGGACCTCGATCCGCCCGTAGGCGGCCCGGACGCCGTCGACCACGATGCTGGGAGGGATCTGATGACGATCGCCCGGCGCCCCGCCAATCGGTGCCGCGGCCACGTCGGTCATGGTGACCCTCCGAAGCCATCGGGGATGCTTTGGGGCGGACGCGGGGCTCCCGGGACGGGCTCCGCCACGGGAGCGGCCTCGCCCAGATAGGCGGCCTGGACCATGGGGTCGCTGCGTATCTGGTCCGGAGTTCCCGAGGCGATGACGTCACCGAAGTCGAGCACGTAGATGTGGTCGCAGATGCTCATGACCAGGTCCATGTCGTGCTCGACCAGCAGTACCGCCATGCCCCCGGCCGCCAGCTTGCACAGCAACTCGCCCAGTGCCGCCGTCTCGGACTCGTCCAGTCCGGAGCCTGGCTCGTCCAGGAGGAGCAGCTTGGGCCCGATGGCCAGGGCCCGGGCCAGCTCGACCATACGGGCCAGCCCGGTGGACATGGCGGCGGACTGCTGTCCGCCGCGTCCCTCGAGCCCGACGCCCTCGAGCAGGCGGTCGCAGGTGGCGAGGGCCAGGGATCCCGAAGCCGGAGGTTGGGCGACGTCGGGGACGTTCGCGTTGGCCACCGTCGATCCCCGCTTCCACGGGACCGCTCGGCGCAGTTGGCGCCACTCCCACCATTTGACGGTCGACTCCAGGCCGACCTGCACGTTCTCACTGGCGGTGAGGGAGCCGAACAGCTCGAGGCGTTGGAAAGTGCGGGCCAGCCCCAGCCGGGCCCGTCGGTGAGGCTTCATGGCGGTGATGTCGGTGTCGAACAAGTGCACCATGCCGCGATCGGGGGTCTGCAACCCGCTGATCACGTTGAAGAGCGTGGTCTTGCCCGCACCGTTGGGACCGATGAGTCCGGTGACTGTCCCTGGCTGCACCAACAGACTGGTGTCGGTGAGTGCCGAGACCCCCCCGAAGCGCACCGCCACCTCCGAGACGGTGAGGACCGCGGTGCCCGCAGTCTGCTCAACCAGCGGCACGGGTCTCACCGCCGATCGCCGGTATCGCTCCCTGTCGGCCGGCCGTCACACCCTCAGTCCCTGTCACCGACCGCTTGACCCACGGCAGCTGGAACTGGAGCGCTTCGATTCCCAGGATGCCTCCGGCCGCCCTCCCGATGAGGATGATCCCCATACCGGCGAACAGGCCGAGCCCGTTGAACCAGACCTGGCTGAGAACCACGTAGGTGAGTGAGGCGAGGAAGGCCCCGGACACGGTACGGATGCTCCAGATGGTCACGAACAGAACGAAGATGATGCCAGGGAAGATCTCGAAGTCCGTTTGGCCCACGACGCCCTGCACCGTCCCGTAGAGAGCGCCGGCCAATCCGGCCATGCCGGCGGCGATAGCGAACACCGCCACCTTGGTGAACCCGATGTTGAGACCGACGGTGGCATAGGCGGCCGGGGAGTCGTTGAGGGCCACCAGTCGGCGGCCGAAGAGGCTGCGCCGGATGGCCAGCACCATCAGCGCGGCCAACACGAAGAAGGCGGTCACCATCAGGAACTCGGCGTTGTCGTTGCCGAACGAGACTCCGGGCACAATGATGCGCCCGATGCTGAGACCTCCATTGCCGTAGATGTGGCCGTCGGCAAAGAAGCCTCGGGTCACTGCAGAAGCGAAGGCGAACGTGGCCAGGGCCAGATAGAGATCGCGTAGACGAATGGTCGGCAGGGCGATGAGTGCCCCCACCGCCGCGCACACCAGGGTGGCGGCCAGTAGCCCGAGCAGTGAGCCGCCGCCGGCGATATTCCCCATGACGAATGCGCCGATGCCCATGAACGAGAACTGGCACAACGACACCTGGCCCGAGTAGCCGGTCAGCAGCACCAATGAGAGGCCCACGATGCCCAGGCTCATGACCACCCCGCCCAAGGCCAGGATGGTGGTGCCCCTGAATACCGTGTGGCTGAAGACAATGGCGGCCACGATGGCCAGACCGAAGAAGACGACCCCGGCAACCAGGGACTCCTTCCCACTGGCCACTCGCGGCGCCCGCACGGTGGTCAGCCGCCCGGCCGCCCGCAACCGGACCGCGGGCACCGTGACCAGAGCAATGAACAGGAACACGATGGGCAGGGCGTTGGTGATGTCAGGCACCAGGGTCTGGGGAACATGGGGCACGATGTAGTTCAAGATGTAGTTCTCGGCCAGACCGATGCCGATGGCGGCGGCAAAGGTGACAGGGATGCTCTTGAGGCGGCCGACGATGGCGGCGGCGTATCCGTTGACCACCAGGAGCGTCATGGCCTCGATGTTGATGCCGGTGGTCTGGGTCGGGGCCAGCAGCACACCGGCCAACGCGGCCATCATGAACCCGAGGATCCACCCGTACTGGCTCATCCGGTTGGGGGAGACGCCGGACATGGCCAGCAGTTCCGGGTCGTCCACCACGGCCCGAAGGGCGTACCCGGTGCGGCTCGAATAGAAGAGGGCGCGGAGGGCGACCGCCACGGCAAGAGCCACGCCGATGATCAGCACCTCCTGGTACTGGATGTTGATGCCCACCAGGCGGAACTGCCCGTTGACCATGTTGCCCACCTGCCGGGTGGTGGTGGGATTCCAGACGAGGGTGGCCACGCCGGTGAGGATCACCATCAACCCGAGCGTGACCATCACCGGCCGCTCCGTCGAGGCGCCGTGGAGCCGGCGCATCAGCACCCGTTCGACCAGGGCGCCGGAGATGGACGCCCCGAAGACCAGCAGGATCACGAGGGCCAGCAGCACGGGCACGTGGTGGGCCGAGACCAGCTCCCAGTAGCTGAGGGCGGCGATCATGCCCACCGCGCCCTGAGCGAAGTTGAATACCCCCGAGGTCGTGTAGGTGACCACCAGCCCGGTGGCGGCGATGGCGTAGCCGGCGCCGACCATCACCCCGAACACGGTGTACTGGAGAAAATTGCTCACCGAATCATCCTCGTCCCCCGGCGGGTCGCGTCACGTACCTCTCTCGCCGTTCAGCCCATTCAGGTACCCGGCGGCTTCACATACTGGTAGTTGCAACGGTACCCGTTGGTGCTGCCCGTCGGCGGGGGGTCGTCCAGACGTTGGAAGTTCCCGCTGACCACCTGGCCGAGGAGATAGCAGTTGCTGAGGTCCCTGGTCACCGGGTAGGTGGTGGCAATGATGTTGTTGCCGTTGAAGGAGGTGACCTTGTCCAGGGCCTGCAGCTCCGAGCCCCGACTCGGATTGGTGCCGGCGTTGGCGAATGCCTGGGCGAAGAGCTCAGCCGAGAGCCAGCCGTAGAGCGTGAACAGGTCGACTCTGAACCCTGGCGAGACCATGTCGACCCAGTGGAGGAAGGTCGCCACTGCCGGGATGGTTGTGGCGTCCCCGCCGAGGTACAACGACGAGTTCTGCGACAGGTAGTCGCCGTTGACGGCGGATGGGCCCCCGGCCGCGTTCACCAGGAGGTTGCTGTAGGCCGCAGCGCCCAGGATGGTGATGGGGTGGAAGTTCTGCTGTGTCATGGCCTGGATCAGCGGGGCGGCGTAGTTCTCGGGCAACTGGTCGATCACCAGCAGCTTGACCCCGTCGTTCTTCATGGTGATGACGTTCTGGGTGAAGTCGGACTGGGTCACGGCCACCTGACCGACGTAGAGGATCTTGTAGCCGAGCTGGTCCATCACATACTTCTCACCGTTCCACCCCGGTTGGGCCGAGGGGAGATTGGAGATGAGGGTGCCGACGGCGCCGATCTCCTGGGGGAACTTGGCCTTGAAGTACTGGAGGGGTCCCTCCTGCCATCCTCCCGCCGCCGGGACGGCGCTGTACACGTTGGGCAGCTTGCCGGTGTGCAGGTCGAGCTTGACGGACACGTCGGGAAACCCGGGGTTCTGCGCCAGCACCACCCCGCCGAAGCTGTCCTGGAGGGAGAAGCTGCCGACCGAGGCGAAGTCGTTGGAGACGGCGTTCTGCGTGGCCTGCTTGTTGGTGGCACCGGTGAAGTTGTCATCGCCGGCGTCGACGACGATCCTGCGTCCGTTGACCCCACCGGTGGAGTTCACGTAGGCCGCGTAGGCCTGGGTCCCGACCTGAGCCCCCTTGAAGAGGCCCCCGACGGCCAGGGTGGCCACGTTGCCCACCTTCACCTGCGTCGAGGTGATGCCGGTGTGGTCGCTGAAGGCGCTGGCCGGGGGCGGCGGGCGGCCGGTTCCGTTGCTGCCAGCCGTCGTCGTGTTGGTGGTCGAGTTGGTGGAGCTACAGGCCACCGCCGTGGTGGCCACCAGCATGACCATCCCCAGCGCGCCCATACGCGTCTTCCACGGTGCAGATCCCAAGGCTCCCCCTTGATCTCGGTGATGTGACGGTGCCGGTGCCCGATCGTGTCGAACCGGCCAACACGAATAGGTGACTCTACGTCAGAAACTCGCCTGCGTGTCCAGCACCGCAGGTGGCTGCGGGTGAACTCAGCCCAGTAGGGGGCCCGACGTCGGATCGGCGGCCACCCTGAGCCTCATGCCCTCGAGGAACCGGACCGCCCCCATGGTGGTGTGGCGTGACCGGATCGAAGCCATCACATCGAAGGCGTGCTGGGCCCGGGGAAGCTCCACATAGGCCACAGGCGCCTCGGAGACCTGGCGCAGCCGGTCGGCGAAATAGCGCCCCACCACCGGCGGGACCAGGGTGTCGTTGGTCCCGTGGAACACGAACATGGGCGGGGCCGCCGAGGTGACCCGCCGATCGGGTGATGCCTGTTCGAACAGGGCCGGGTTGTCTGATCGCGCCGTCTTCATGACCCGGCGCTCGAGCAGGTCCAACAGCCCGGGTCCGTAGGCCCCGGACCTGGACGGGTCCACGGTCATGTCGTAGACGCCGTAGAAGGGGACGCAGGCGTCCACCGAGGCGTCGAGACCTTCGAAGCCTGGCTGCCACTCCGGCTCGTTCGGGGTCAGGGCCAGCAACGATGACAGGTGCCCCCCGGCCGATCCACCGGACACGGCGATGAAGTCGGGGTCCCCGCCGTACTCTGCGATGTGCTCACGCACCCAGGCCACCGCCCGCTTGCAGTCCACGATGTGGGCCGGCCAGGTGGCCCGGGGGCTGAGCCGGTAGTTGACGGCCACACAGACCCAGCCCCGCTGCACGAGCTCGTGCATCATGGGGATCCCCTGTTGGCGCTTGTCCCCGATCATCCAGGCGCCCCCGTGGATGTACACCAAGACCGGTGCATGCTCGGCCCGCAGGGATCGGCGGGTGAGGATGTCGAGCTTGTGGCGGTAGTTCCCGTCCCCCCAGTAGTCGACGTTCCTGGTCCGCCGGATGCCCCGGAACCGGAACGGGACGGCGATGACCAGCCGCCACCAGCGGTTCCAGACTGGGGTGGGATCGAGCCCGTCCACCTTGATGGCTCCGCCGGTGGCGTCGGCGAGGGCCCGGTCAACCAACGACTTGGAACGGTGGGCGGCCATCGCCAGCTCGGCCCACCCGGCCCCCGACGCCGCCCCGACGGCCAGGCCCACCCAGCCCGGCCAGGTCCGCAGGGCTCCGTGGAAGGCAAAGGCCACGGTGACGATCACCTCGAACGCGCCCACCTGGACCGGCAATTCGCTGGGGATCCAGCCCAAGGAGAAGCTGGCCACCGTCAGCGGTTCCCGGCGCACCGGAACGAGGGCGTTGACCACGAGGATTGCGAAGGCCATGCTGACTGCGAGGAACACCCAGGCCACCCCCCAATACAACACGGTCCCACCGACGAAGGGAAGCCAACCGTGGTCGGGCGGGCGGGGCGGACACCGAAGGGGGAGTGATCAGGGATGGAACGACTCAGCGGGCTCGACGCCAGCTTCCTCTATCTCGAGACTCCGAGCCTACACATGCATGTGGCTCTGGCCATGGTCTTCGACCCGTCGACCGTCCCGGGTGGCTATTCCTTCGAGCGGATGAAGGGGTCGATCGCCGACCACGTTCAGCATGCCCCGATCTTCCGTCGCCGCCTGATCGAGGTGCCCTTCCGGCTCGGTCATCCGGTGTGGGTCGACGACCCCGGATTCGACCTCGACTACCACGTTCGTCTGGCCGCGGTCCCGAGCCCGGGGGGGCTGCACGAGCTGGCCGAGCTGGCCGGCGACATAGCCGGCCACCAACTCGACCGCGACAGGCCCCTGTGGGAGATGTGGATCGTCGAGGGCCTCGCCGACGGCCGCATCGGCTTCATCGCCAAGATGCACCACTCGACGGTGGACGGGGTGTCAGGCGCCGAGCTTCTCTCGGTGCTCTTCGATCTCGAACCAGCACCGGAGCGCCCGCCGCCTCCGGACGAGCCAGTGGAGGAGCGGATTCCCTCCGGCCTCGAGTTGATGGGCCAGGCCATGGCGGCCCGGAGCTTGCGGCCCTTCGAGATCACCCAGGACATCGTGCGGACCGGATACCGGGTGCTCAATGTCCGCCGGGTTCGGCTCGATTCTGACCGGAGGACGGGACGAGGCAAGGCGGCCCTCCCCCTGTCGGCCCCTCGGACCTCGTTCAACGCCGCGGTGACGCGTCGCCGGTCCGTGGCCCTCACCGCCATCGGCCTCGATGATGTCAAACGGCTGAAGAACGCCACCGGCACCACGGTGAACGATGTCGTCCTGGCCGTCTGCGCCGGCGCGCTCCGCTCCTTCCTCATCGAGGGCCACGAGCTGCCGGACAAGCCTCTGGTGGCGGTGGTCCCGGTTTCGGTCCGACCGGACGTGACCTCGCAGAAGGGCTCGAACAAGGTGTCGTCCATGTTCGTACAGCTGCCGGTGGAAATCGACGACCCCCTCGACCGGCTGATGGCCATCTACGAAGGAACCAAAGGGGCCAAGGAGGAGCACAATGCCCTCGGGGCCGACATGCTGCTCAACTGGGCGGAGTACTCCACTCCCAACGTCTTCGCCAACGCAGCCCGGCTCTACTCGCGGATGCGGTTGGCCGACCGGCACCGGCCCATCGCCAATCTGGTCATCTCCAATGTGCCCGGACCCGACTTCCCGCTCTACCTCGGAGGGGCCGAGCTCAGCGCCGGCTTCCCGCTCGGCCCGGTGATGGACGGCATGGGGGTGAACATCACGATCATGAGCTACCGGGGGGTCCTGTACTGGGGGATCATGGCGTGCCCCGACACCATCCCCCGGGTGTGGAATCTGGTTGCCTTCATTCCGCTGGCCCTCGATGCGCTGCTCGAAGGTGCCGGCCTGGCTCCGGCCACCTATCGATCGGCCGAAGCGGCCGCGGCGGTCCGGGCCTGCGGGATCGAGGTGGATGTCCCGAGCGGCAGCTGACCCCAGCGCCGCCGCCAGCCGCCGTCGAGGGGGCGAGGTGTCAGGGCGCGGGGGCGACGGCCATCGACGCGGCGCCCGAGCAGACGGGAATCGGCCGGCCGAAGGTCTGGGACCCGGGCTCATACGGGCGAACCGTGTTGAAGCCGACCACGATGAAGGCTCCCGACCTGCCGGGGCCGAGCACGATGTCCGTCGGGTGCTGCGTACCCGAGATGGATGCGCTCCCCGATGGTTGCGGCAGTGGAACCGGGGTCGGGGGCGCGGAGAACGTGGACAAGGGCACCGGGTTGACCCAATTGTTGGCCGAGTCGACCACCAGCAACGACGACCCATCGGCGGTGATGGCCAGGGCGGCCGGGTCCGCGATTCCGAAGCGGTCGAACCCGGTCTTGGGGAGGGTGGCGCGGGTGGAGGCCACGATGGGGAGCACGCGCCCGCCGAAGTCGACTCCACCCTGCCCGACACCCGCCTGTCCGACGACGTAGACCGTGGCTCCATCGCCGGTGACCGCGATGCCATGGGGCGAGTAGACCGACGAGGCTGACAGGCCGGTCGGGATCTCCGCTCCCGCGGTGCCGCTGGCGATGGTGACGGGGAAGACGCCACCTGCCACCAGCGCGTAGAGGGTGGTGCCTTTGGGATCGAGGGCCATGCCGAAGATAGTGTGGCCGGGTCCGAGGTCGAGTGGGGCACCGACGCGGCGGGTGACCGCGTCCACCGGGACGATGGTGCTCCCGCTGGCGGCCAGCACGGTGCGTCCCCCAGGCAGGACCACGATGGCGTGGGTTCCCCCCTCGCCGGGGATCTTGATGGGCCTGCGGGCCTCTTGGGCGACCAGATCGATGGGGACGACCACGTTCTGCACGCCGACCCCGGCCGGCTGGACGGGGTTGCCGGCGATGGTGGACGTGGTGGCTCCGGCGGGGAGCGGGGCCGAACCGGTGGGACTGGCTGCCGACGTCGACACCACTCCGTTGCTGGTCACGACGTACGCCCACCGGCCGTCCCCAGATGTGGTGACGGCGAAATTGCCCAGGGCCGGGGTTCCTGACAGCCCCAGGGGGATGTCAGCTTCGGCGGTGCGGGTGTCCAACTCCACCGGCGTGACGGCGTCGGTGCACACCACGTACCCCACAGGACCGCCCGGGGCCAACGACGGTTCGTGGACCACTGCTGGGCGGGGGTTGGCAACGACCGAACAGCCCGACAGCACGAAGAGGGCGACGGCCATTCCTGTCCCCGTCCTGCCGCCACGGGAGAGGGACCGGTCACGGCCGGTGAGTCGGAACGCTGCCATGGGTGGTGCTGACCATAGCGACGACTTGGCCGGTCCCCGAAACAATCTGGGCGGCGGGCGTGCCGCCCCAAGGTGGCTCAGGAGTGCTCGAAGCTGGGGACGCCGTCGACCTCGAACGAGAACTCGTCGACAAAGCACCACCACCACTCCTCACCCGGCTCGTAGGACTGGACGAGGGGATGCCCGGTGTGGTCGAAGTGCGTGGTGGCATGGTGGTTGGGCGAGCTGTCACAACACCCCACGTGCCCGCAGTGCATGCAGAGGCGCAAGTGGAGCCATCGACCTCCCTCCCGCAGGCAGTCCTCGCAGCCGTTCGACGAAGGCGTGACCTCCTGCACCTGGTCGAGGTGATGGCAGAACTCCTCGGCGTCAGTCATTCCCTCTCCTCCAGCCGCGGACGCTTCGACTGCCGTCCCGATTCCGTGCCATTCGATGGTAGCGGTGGCCCGGTTCCGCCCTGTCGGCGCCCCCTCTGGCGCCCCTGGGCCCTCGGGTCACCGGTTCGGGCCGGGCTGCCCGATCGACCGGACCGCCAACGGAACAGGCATGGCACCGGATCCACCCAAGGCGTCGTGGAACCCCTGGAGGCTGCCTCCCGCCGCCAACCACTCGTCCCTTGTCTGTTCGATGGCCATGGCCCCGGTGAGGTAGGCGGACGCCTGGGTAGGCCAGGCGCAGTACCTGGCGACTTCTGAGCGAGCAGTGGGAATAGGCACCGACGCCCTGTCGTGCATGAAGGCCACGGCCTCGTCGAACGTCATCTCACCGGTGTGCAGCGAGGTGTCGACGACGATGCGGGCCGCTCGGAACAGGCGGGCTTCGAGCTGGCCCAGCTCCTGTGTAAGGGTGAAGAACCCCGCGTCGCGCATCATCCCCTCGGTGTACAGCGCCCATCCCTCGACGAAGTAGGTCGAGGTGAAGATTCGCCGGATGGCCCGCGCTCCCTTCATGGTCATGAGATGCCAGTGGTGCCCCGGGTAGGCCTCGTGCACCGCCGTCGTCGCCATCGAATAGGGAGCGTTGCTCTCGAGCAGCCCGTTGACTTCTTCGAGATCACCGTCGTCGACCGGGTAGGGCACGAAGAAGTGGCCGTCCTTGGACGGCTTGAACATCGGAGGTGCCATGTAGCTCGCCACCGCCAGCGTGGCGCGAACAGCAACAGGGGCTGGCATGACGATGCAGTGTTCGTCGGCGGGGTTGGTGACCAGGTGGTGGTCGACCATGAAGCGACGAGCCTCGAGGCAGACCGCTTCGTACCCGTCCCGCATGTCGGAGATCGATGGCGGGTGGACCTGCTGGAGCCGGCGGACCACCGCGGCCCAATCAGTGGATCCGTCGGCAATCCGCGCCGCCACGGTGGCCATCTCGCCGGCGACCTCGTGGTACTCCTCCCATCCCTGCTGGCGAAGGGCCCGCACGTCGGTGTCGAGGAGCTCGCCCCGGCGCAGCACGTCGTTGTAGCGGTCCTCGCCGAACTCGTAGGATCCCGTGCAGGTGGGCGCAAAGCCCCGGAGGAACTGGGCGAACTTCTCGTAAGCGCGGGCGCCCACCTCGCCCGCAGCCCGGAGTCGATCCTGATGGCCAGGGCCCGACGCCAGTTGGCAGACGTCGTTCCGGGCAAACCCGATGTTGGCCACGCACTGCGCCAGACTCCGTTCGACGATCAACCGGCTGGCCAGGGACGGGTCGAGGTTCTCGGCTGCCTCGTCGAGCACGGAGCCGATCCCGTTGAGTCTGGCCACCGCGGCTTCGGTCAGCTCGTCCTCGGTCCGAATGGCCAGCAAGAAGAGCTCGGTGATGCCCGTCTCGAGGTACCCCTCGGGTGAGCGCCTCCACTCCTCCCAACCGGTGAGGGCCACTCGCCGATCGAGCGTGGCCATGACCAGGGCCCGATCGATGACCTGTTCCGAGGTGAGCGCATGAGGATCCATATCCGAGAAGCGCTGGAGCCACAGCCGGTCGTCGGCCGCCCGACGTTCGAAGCCGGCCGCGGTGCAGTCGTCGAGGCGGTGGTCGAAGCCGTCTCGGCCCAAGGCCGCCGCCATCAGCGGTGACTCTTCGAACTCCCGGGCCATCAGGGCGTCGATCGCCAACTCGAACGGATCGGACGGCTCGGCCACAGCCGGAGTATAGAAACACGGTGCTTCCGGGCTTGGATCAGCCCACCGCCAATTGCCTCCTTGAATCTCGGAATCTCGGAATCTCGGAATCTCGGATAGATAATATCCGTATTGTGACCCGATCCTCCCCAGTTGCCCAGAGGTGGCGGTGAAGCTGTCGCAGGGAGTCGAGTGGGCCCTGCACTGCTGCAGCGTGCTGGCTCTGGTCCCTCCCGGCCACACCCTGACCGCGGCCCGACTGGCCGAGTTCCATGAGGTGCCCCCCGCCTACCTGGCCAAGCAGCTCCAGGCCCTTGCCCGGGCCGACGTCATCGCCGCCGACCCGGGGCCGAAGGGCGGCTACCGCCTGGCCCGGCCGGCCGATCGGATCTCCGTGCTCGACATCGTGCTGGCGGTGGAGGGGGACGAGCATGCGTTCCATTGCGAGGAAGTCCGTCAACGCGGGCCCGCTGCCTGCGCACCCCCCGCGTACCGCCGCCCCTGCGGGATCGCCCTGGCCATGGGTAGGGCGGAGCGGGCCTGGCGGGACGAGCTGCGCGGGACCTCCGTGGCGCACCTGGTGATGGATCTGGCACTGCACATTCATCCCGAGGCGGCACAGAAGGGAGCGGCTTGGATGGAGGGGGCGCTGCGATGAGGGTCTTGGTCACCGGGGCCACGGGGGTCGCGGGCCGGGGTGCCGTCCCCGCCCTTGTGGCCGCTGGGCACGCCGTCACGGCGGCAAGCCGAAGCCCGGCCAAGGCGGAGCTGCTGCGGTCGTGGGGGGCCGACCCCGTGGAAATCGACCTCTTCGACCCGACAGCGACCAAACGGGTCGTGCGTGACCACGATGCAGTGTGCAACCTCGCCACGCATATCCCCTCGCTGACCAGAGCCGGCCTGCCGGGCGCATGGAAGGAGAACGACCGGATCCGTCGCCTGGTCTCGGCCAATCTGATCGCAGGCGCAGTGGCCGGCGACGCCTCACATTTCGTGCAGGAGTCGATCGGATTCGTCTACCCGGACCGGGGGGACGAGTGGATCGACGAACAGGTCGAGCCGCATCCAACCGCCGTCACCGAGAGTGCCCTCGAGGCAGAGGCCATTGTCGCCCGCTTCACCCGGGACGGGCGCACCGGCGTCGTCCTTCGCTTCGCCCAGTTCTACGGCCCGGGGGCCATCCACTCCCGGCAGGCAGTGCGAATGGCCGCCAGGTGGGGAATCGCCCCGTCCATCGGGGATCCCCACGGGTACGTGTCGTCGATCCACGGCGACGATGTCGGTCCCGCCGTCGCCGCCGCCCTCCAAGCGCCTGCCGGCGTCTACAACGTGGTCGACGACGAGCCACTTCGGCGGAGCGAGCTCCACGCCGTCTTCGCCGAGGCACTCGGTCGTCGGCAGCTCCGCGAGCTCGGGAAGGTGCTGGCCCGGCTGGGCGGAGGCAAGTCGGAGGCCGTCGCTCGGTCCCAGCGACTCGCCAATGCCGGCTTCAAGGCGGTCACCGGCTGGGAGCCGAGCGTTCCTTCGGCACGCGACGGCTGGCCCCCGATCATTGCCGACCAGATGGGCCTGTGACCTGAGTTGTCCCAGGCGGCAACCGTCCAGTCCCGATGCATGCACTCCATAGACGAGGCGACCGTGCCCGCCTGTCCGGTCCGGTTGCTCAGCGTGACCGCTGAGGTTGACTTAGGCAGGTATTTACCTGCATAAGTCGCCATGTGGCCGACGGTATGGACAGCGTGTTCAGGGCTCTGGCCGACTCAACCCGGCGATACCTGCTGGACAGCCTGCATGAGCGCAACGGGCAGACGTTGGGCGAGCTGTGTGCGCAGCTCGACATGGCCCGCCAGTCGGCCACACAACACCTGGGCGTCCTCGAGGCCGCCAACCTCATCAGCACGGTTTGGCGGGGACGGGAAAAACTGCACTACCTCAATCCCGTCCCTCTCCGCGAGATGGAGGAACGGTGGATCGACAAATTCGAGCGGCCGAGACTCCGGGCGCTCAGCCGGATGAAGCAACGAGCAGAGGAGGCTGACATGACCGACAAGCCGAACTTCGTCTACGTCACCTATATCCACAGCACGCAGGAGAAGGCATGGCACGCCTTGACCGACGCGGATCTGACCGCCGACTATTGGGGGCCATCGCAACCTGTCGGACTGGCAGGTCGGCTCGCAGTGGGAGCACCGTCGGATCGATGGCTCCGACATCGCTGACGTCATCGGCACGGTCCTGGAAGCGGTGCCGCCCCGGCGATTGGTGATGACGTTCGACGGGCCCGGCGAAGTTCCGCCCGAGGGACCCTCAAGGGTTACGTTCGAGATCGAGCCCTACCGTGACATAGTGCGCCTCACCGTCATCCACGAGAACCTGGTCGATGAGGACGCCCTCCGGGCGGTATCTGCCGGATGGCCGGCCGTGCTGGCGAACCTCAAGTCCCTCCTCGAGACGGGACGTGTCCTCCCCCAGCCGCCGTGGGAGATGCATGCCGACCTCCGTGCCGCGCACATGGCCCTGAACGACCTCGTGGTAACCGCACGGGATTAGGGCCGAGGCTCCTCGTCGGAGCTCCGATCACGAGGGCGTCTGGGCGTTGCCGTATTCGTCGTGCCAGTTCCACCACGCGTACGGCGGTGTCTGGGGGTAGCCATCGGGCGAGTCCTCCCACTCCTCCTGGCGCCCGAGCGCGGTGAGGTCGAGGTAGCTCCACGTGCTCCCCATCGCCTCGTCGCCGCGGTTGTTGACGAAGTAGGTGCGGTACACGTCGTCGCCCTCTCGAATGAAGGCGTTCGTGCCGTGCCAGTCGTCCACCCCGAAGTCGGTGTCGAAGCCGTCGGTCATGGTGTACCACGGCATCTCCCAGCCCATACGCTTCTTCACCCGCTGGATGTCCGACTGCGGCGCGCGCGAGGCGAAGGCGAGCGTGGTGTCCCGGGCGTTCAGATGGGCGACGTGGGCGACCTGGTCGGCCACCAAGGAGCAACCGGGGCATGCATGCTCGGGCCAGCCGGCCACGCCCGGCTCGAAGAAGGCTCGGTAGACGATCAGTTGACGGCGGCCCACGAACAGGTCGAGCAGACTCGCCCTTGTGCGTGCCGAATACTCATCCGACCAGGTCACGCGACAAGCCGGTACTCGTGAATGAGACCACCCAGGACTGCATTCCGACGTACCTGCGTCGGATCGGGCTTGTCGATTGAGGCTGGAGCGACCCCCAAGGTCCTCGGCGCCTGCTGGTCGAGAGAGCGATGCGGGCGGTGGTCGTTGTAGTGAGCGGCGTACTCGGCCAGTACCCGCTCCAGATGAGTGCGCCCGAAGATGAGGAGCCGATCGGTGCACTCTCGGCGGACGGTGCCCACGAACCGCTCGGCGAATGCGGACGTGAACTTCGTGTCTCTGTCGCGGATGAGGAACTTGGCTACCCGAGATCGACCTGTGAGCTCGTAGCTTAAAGATCTTTGTATAATACACCGCTAGTCCTCCGTGGAGTGGAATAATTGGG
>JADMIJ010000067.1 GCA_015478655.1 Acidimicrobiales bacterium
CCCCACGGTACGCGCGGAACCCGACCAGGCGGTGGACCCCGCTATCCAATTACGTAGCGGTCAGTCGACTGCGCTGCTCAGCCGGTGAGCACGACAGCCTGATCAGGACCAATGGTCCCGTCGAACGGGGCACCTTCGCCGAGCCCGTTGCTCGACACCACAAGGCGCCACCCGTCTCCGACCGGGGGTTGACGAACGTGGTCGATGCGATGATCGGTGAAGTTGACCACCACCACCCACACCTCGTCCCCCATGGTTCGTCGAAAGCCGAGGAGTCCGTCGGGCAGCTCGAGGAGATCGAACCCGCCGCGCGACAGCGCCGGTGCGCGCCGTCGGACGGCGATCAACCGCCGGTAGAGGTGGAGCATCGAGGTCGCATCCGCCCGTTGGTCCTCGTGGTTCCGGAATGACTCCGGCGGAAACGGCAGCCACGGCTGGCGGCCGTTCACGCTGGGCCAGCCGTGATCGCTCCGGCCGTTCCATGGGATCGGCGCCCGGCACCCGTCTCGACCGCCCGGGTCGACCTGGCGATCCGGCGGAATCGACGCGTCGAGGAGCCCCAGCTCCTCTCCCTGGAAGAGGAAGGGAGTGCCGCGGAGGGTCAGGAGCAGGACGGCCGCGGCTCTGGCTCTGGGTTCGCTCCGGGCCTCCGTGGTCTCCTCGGCCTCGCCCAGGAAGGCCGCGGCGCGGTCGTAGCGGGAGCGATGGCGGGGGTTGTCGTGATTGGAGAGCACCCAGGTGGGCCAGGCGGCCCTCGGGTCGAGGGCAGCCACGGTCCGCTCGATGCATTCGGTCCAGTGGCCCTCCTGCCACGGGGCGAAGAGCGGCGGAAAGTTGAAGGCCAGGTGGAGCTCGTCCCCATCCCCGTAGTACGTGGCCACGGCCCGGGTGGACAGGAGGAACACCTCGCCGACCATGACCCGCCCGCCCGGATACCCGTCCACGAGGTTGCGGATCTCCCGCAGTCGTCGATGGGTCACGGGAACGTCGTTGAGGGCACAGTGGGGGATTCCGGCCACCGATCCGGGGTCGTCGGGCAGTCCGGGGTCCTTCCCGATGCAGTGGACGACGTCCGCCCGGAACCCATCGACGCCGCGGTCGAGCCAGAAGCGGAGCACCTGGTGCATGGCTTCCACGACGGCGGGCTCGTCCCAGTTGAGGTCGGGCTGGGCCGACTCGAAGAGGTGGAGGTACCACTGCCCCGACGGCTCGTCGAAGGTCCACGCCGGCGCGGAGGGATCGAAGGCGGCCACCCAGTTGTTGGGCGGGGAGCCCTCCGGGGTGGGATCGCGCCAGACGTACCAGTTCCGGTGGGCGCTGGCTCGCCCCGAGACGGCGTCGACGAACCACGGATGGCGGTCAGAGGTGTGGTTGGGGACCCAGTCGATGATCACCCTGAGCCCCAGGGCGTGGGCCTCGTGGAGGAGCCGGTCGAAGTCCTCGAGCGTTCCGAATTGGGGATCGACGTCGCAGTAGTCGCTGATGTCGTAGCCGAAGTCGACCATCGGCGACGGGTAGAACGGCGAGATCCAGAGCGCGTCGACGCCGAGCCATGCCAGCTCGGGCAGGCGGGCGCGAATTCCGGCCAGGTCCCCGACACCGTCGCCGTCGGAGTCGGCGAACGATCGAGGGTAGATCTGGTAGAAGACGGCCTCCTTCCACCACGGATCCGACGGGGCCACGGCTCAGGCTTCCGCCCGGCCCTTGATGCGGTCCAGCGTGGCCGTCATGTTGGCGCGGTTGCGGCCCTCGGCGTCGCGGGTGCCCCGGGCCAGCGGCCCGACAGCGCGCAGGGCGGGGCCCCGGTGGTCGTCGAAGCGCTCCCGAAGTGTGGTGGCGGCCGCCGATTCGCCGGGTTCGACCAGATAGCTCCACCGGGCCACGGCGAGTGGGCCGAAGGAGACGTCCCAGGCGATCACCGCGCCGGGCTCGTAGCGGACGATGGTGCAGGTCGTGGACCACCGGCGCCATCCGGAACGATTGCGGCCCCGGAACGTGGCACCGACGGCCGGGCCGGACGATCCATCGATCCACTGCATTTCGATGCATTCGGCCGTCAGCCCGACCATCTCGACCGGATCACGGACGAGCTGCCACACGTGATGGGGAGATGCGGCGACCTGCACGGACACCTCGACACTCGCCACTCGGGGGACGTTAGCCCCTCACGTCCCGAGGGGGCCGACCCGGATCGCGACCCCCTGTGGGGGCCGTTCGCCGCCCCTCATGGGTCCGCCATTACAGGTTGTGTCCTTTCATGCCGAAGACACCTGGGAAGGCGACGTCATCTCGAGAAGGGCAGGGAGGCATGGTGGATCGGCGCAGCGTAGAGGACGGATCGTTCCTGGCTGACGGGTTGTCGGGGAGCCGACCCCCTGAGGTGTTCGCGTCAGGCCGGGTCTGCAAGGAATCCGCATGCGGCGTGCAGCTGTCCAAGTACAACAGCACGGACTGGTGCGGCGTGCACGAGAGCCCCGCCTCGACGCAGAGGCCCTTTGACACATCGACCCGCCAGCGGGGCATGAGGCGCAACCGGTCGGCAGGCAAGCGTTCGGGCATCGCCAAGCCCGCCCGGCGCACGGCGGCGTAGCCGGCGGCACCTGCCGCCCTCTCGGGGACACGCGCCCCGCCGGAGTCCCGCCACCCGCCATCGGGCCGCCAGGCCCGAGCCGCTCAGTCCCGCCTGTCCCGGACACGGGCCGCCGGAACCTGGTCGGTCGCGGACATCGTGCGGGGACGCCGCCTCGTACACTGCGGTTCACCACGACGGACCAGGGTGGGCGTAGCGCGACGACACAACCGATCGGGGCGCGGCAGCACATCGCCATGGGCCATGATCCGACCAATCATGAACACCACATCGGAGGCAAGCGATGACGCGTCGGCTAGAAGGAACAGTGGCCCTGGTCACCGGGGCATCGAGCGGTATCGGAGAAGCCACGGCCGTGGCCCTGGCGGGCGAGGGGGCAGCGGTGGCCGTCGCCGCCCGCCGCCGCGACCGCCTCGAGGCCCTGGTCGAACGCATCGGCAGTGATGCTGACGTCCTGGTGATCGAGACCGACGTCACCGACGAGGCCTCGGCCCGGGCCATGGTCGAGGACACGGTGCGTGAGTTCGGCCGGCTGGACACCTTGGTCAACAACGCCGGCGTGATGCTGCTCGGGCCGATACTCGATGCACCGGTCGAGGAGTGGCGGCGCATGATCGAGCTCAATGTGCTGGGTCTCCTCTACTGCACCCATGCCGCCCTTCCCCACCTGCTCCGGGCGGCGGACACCGACCCCCGCCGCGTGGCCGACGTGGTGAATGTGAGCTCGGTGGCCGGTCGCGTGGCCCGTCAGGGGAGCGGCGTGTACAACGCCAGCAAGTTCGGCGTCGTGGCGTTCTCGGAGTCCCTGCGCCAGGAGGTGACCCGCCGCCACGTCCGGGTCTCCATCGTCGAGCCCGGAGCGGTTATGACCGAGTTGGCCTCCCACAACCGGCCCGAGATCATCGAGGGCATGAGGGCCACCTTCGGCGACACGGAGCTGATGCGGTCGGAGGACATCGCCGAGTCCATCCTGTTCACGGTGACCCGGCCCCGCCATGTGGCCGTCAACGAGATCCTCATCCGGCCCACCGAGCAGGAGCGCTGAGTGACCGTTGGCGGGTACCCGCCCGCACTCCACTTCCTCTCGGATCTGGGTATCGAGGCCCACGTCGGCCCCGGACCCGTCGCCACCGCCCGCATCCGGGTGACGCCCCACATGACCGGCCGCGACGGTGGGGTTCGGGCCGGGGTCCTGGCCACCCTGGTGGACGTCGTGGGCGGAGCCGTGGCGGCCCGGGTGTTGCGGCCGGACTGGATGGCCACCGCCGACCTCACGCTGGAGGTGGTGCGACCGGCCACCGGCCCCTTCGTCGAGGCCCGGGCCACGGTGGTGCGGAGGGGCAGGACCACGTTGGTCACCGAGGCCGGGGTCTTCAATGTGCTCGACGAAGGATCGGAAGTGACCATCGGTGCCGAGGATCACGGGCCCGTGGCCTGGGCCACCATGACGTTTGCCGTCCTTCCCGGACAGAGTCCGACCTCGACCCTCGACGGGCACCAGGAGCTGCCCGATCGCTGGGCCTTGGCGGGCGAAGGCCTCGACCGCCCGGTGGTCGAGGCCCTCTCCATCTCCGTGGTCGACGCGGCCGAGGGCCGCATCTCGATGCCCGTCCAGGACTACCTGTTCAATTCCTTCGGCGCCGTGCAGGGGGGAGTCATGGCCCTCCTCGGAGAGGTGGCCGGTGCCGAGGTCCTGGGGGAGTCGGCCGGTGCCGAGGGCGACTTCGTGGCGACCGATCTCCGCGTCGCCTACCTGGCCCTGGGCCGGGTCGGTCCCATCGTCTCGCGCTCGAGGGTGCTGGCGGCGCAGGACGGTCATCCCCACCGGAGCGCGGTGGTCGAACTGTTCGATGCCGCCGCCGGTGACAGGCTGACGACGGTCATCGACGTCGGGGCCGTGAGGGTGGCGGCGGCAGCCACCGGCGCCGGCTCGTGACCGAGGTGTCACCCGACGAGGCGGTGGCTCCTGACGCAGGGGCCCCCCGCCGCCTGGTGGCCGAGTACTTCCGCCTGCAGCAGTGGGAGATCCCTCCGACCGGTGGCGAGGAGCGGTTCTCCGAGTTCGGAGGACGCGCCCCCGTGGACGATCATAGCGGGGCGCCGGAGGTGGGCTGCGCATGGGGGGACTGCTCACCACCGTCGACTCCATCGGCGGCGTCCTCGCCGGGTTGTCGGTGCAACCGGATTGGATCGTGACGACGTCCATGATGGCCACCATCGCCCACCTCTCCCATCGGGGGCCGCTCCGGTCGCACGCTCGGGTGCTGCGTCGGGGACGCAACGCCGTGGTGACCGGACTGGACGTGGTCGATGAGGGGAACGACGACCTGCCGGTTGCGGCGGTCACCATGACGTCGGCAGTGCTCGACCCGGGGGCCATGAGTCTCGAGTTCGTGCGGCCGGTTCGGTCGCCGATGCCGCCGCCCGTCCCGGACCCGCAGACACCGGAGGAGTTCTTCAACATCGAACCCGGCGAGGGTCTGCTGACCCGGCTCCACCTCGCCGACCGGCTGCGCAATCCGTGGGGCATCCTCCACGGCGGCGCCGTCGCCACGCTCGTCGACGTGGCCGCCTGCCGTGCCGTGGCCGCGGTGCGCGACGGCGCGGATGGGGACCCCCGAGGCGGCGAGCCCGCCGTCGGTCTGGCTGCGGGCGACACCGTCATCCACTACCTCCGACCGGCTCGGGTCGGTCCGGTCGAGGCCAGATGCCAGGTCCTCGGTGGCCGGGATGGCTGCACCCTGGTCCGGGTGGCCGTCCACGATGTCGGCGCCGCCGATCGGCTGGTCGACCTGGCCTCGGTGGCCGTCCTCGACGTCTGACGACGGTGGTCAGCCGACGGATGCCGGCCAGACCACAGCAGTGCCGTCGGCGGTGACCTCGACTTCGGTCCCGTTGGCCACCACCAGGTCCCCTTCGGCCCGGACGGTGATCGGGTCCGCACCGGTGGGAGCCAGGGGGTCGACCGTGATCACCGTGTCGTGCCCGTGGAACTGGGTCCTGATCACGGTGGCCCGCAACCCGGCGCCGCTCACAGCCGTGGACAGGAGCAGCTGCTCCGGTCGCACGAGGGCCACGGCGGGCCCGGCTCCCAACCACGCCAGGGGGTCACGCCGCAACGCCAGCGGGCCGAAGGGCGTGGACACCTTGTCGCCCTCCACGGTGGCGGCCACCAGGTTGGCGTCACCCAGGAAGCGGGCCATGTCCGGATCCACCGGGTGGTCGTAGAGCTCCTGGGGCGTCCCCCGCTGGCCGATGGTGCCGTCCCGGATGACGGCCACCTGGTCGGCCAGGGAGAGCGCCTCGTCCTGGTCGTGGGTGACCAGCACCGCGGTGATCCCGCCGGCCCGCAGCACGTCCTGGACATCGGACCTCACGCTGGACCGCAGCCCGGCATCGAGCGACGAGAAGGGCTCGTCCAGCAGGACCAGTGCCGGGCGGACGGCCAGGGCCCGGGCCAGGGCCACCCGCTGCTGCTGGCCTCCGGAGAGCTGGTGCGGGTAGCGCCCGCCCAGCCCGCTCAGGCCCACCATCTCGAGCAGCTCGCCGGTGTTGCCCCCGAGTCGGCGCCTGGTGGCCCGGGAGACGCCGAAGGAGACGTTGGCGGCCACGGTCAGGTGGGGGAAGAGCGATCCCTCCTGGGGGACGTAGCCGATGCCCCGCTGTTCGGGCGGCACGACATGGCCGTCGCCTTCGACGACGCGACCGCCGAGCGCCACGCTGCCCCGGTCGGCTCGTTCGAACCCTGCCACCACCCGCAACAGCGTGGTCTTGCCGCTTCCCGACGGCCCGAGGATGGCCGTGAGCGATCCCACCGGCACCTCGAGGCTCACGCCGGTGAGGACGGCGTTGGTGCCGAAGGACTTGTGGAGGTCATCGACCTCCAACCCGGTCACGTTTGACTCGCGCGTGACGGGAGCCGGTCGAACCATCGGCCGAGGATATAGCTCGGTACGGCGGCGATGAGGATCATCATGCCCGCATAGGGGGCGGCGGCGGCATAGGAGAGGTTGGAGGTGTACGCCCAGAACTGGGTGGCCAGGGTCTGGACGCCGGTGGGTATCAACACCAGCGTGAGGGTGAGCTCGGTCACGGTGGACAGGAAGACCAGGCAGAAGGCGGCCGCCATGCCGGGGCCCACCAGGGGCAGCACGACCCGCCACCACACCGCCAACCGACGGCGCCCGAGCGAGCGGGCCACGTCCTCCAGGGCCAGAGGCGCTTGGGCCACAGAGGTGCGCACCGCCACCAGGGCCAACGGGAAGAACATGATGGCGTAACCCACGATGAGCAGCGGAGTGGTCTGGTACAGGGGGCGGAGGGCCCGGATGGAGAAGTAGACCAGGGCCAGGGCGATGATGAGCCCCGGGACCGCCTGGACCACGAACGTCCCCCGTTCCAGGGTTGCCGTCGACCGGCGTGGATGCCGTACGGCCAGTAGCGCCACCGGAAGGGCCAACAGGGTGGCCAGTGCCCCGGCGGCGGCGGCGTAGCCGGCGGTCAGCAGGGATGCCCCGGCGATCGAGCTGGAGGCTGGCAGCGTCGTGGTCCCGCCCTCGACCAGCCAGTAGACGACGACTCCCACCGGGACCCCCAGGGCCAGGCCGACCAGCGCGAAAAGCCCGAGGAGGGCCGGGATCGTGGCCCGGCCCAGCCGATGGCGCCGACCGGCCCGGACCGGCGCACTGGAGCGGGTGACCCGACCTCGACCCCGGGCCAGGGCGTCCCCTCCCAGCACGGCGAAGCTGACCACCACCAGGATCAGGGCCAGCGAGGACGCCACCGGAATGTTGTAGCTGCGTTGTGACTCGAAGAAGATCTCGGTGGTGAGGGTCTGGTAGCGGAGGACCTCGAAGGCGCCGTATTCGGCCAGCAGGGCCAGGGACACGAGGACGCACCCGCCGAGGAGCGCCGGTCGGGCCTGGGCCAGGGTCACCCGTCGCAGCGTGGCCATGCGGGAGAGACCGAGCGAGCGCGCCACCTCCTCCTGGCCGGGGTCGGCGCCCCGGAGGGACGCCGCCACGGGAAGGTAGACCAGCGGGTAGAGAGCCAGGGTCATGACCAGCATTGCCCCGCCGAACCCGTGCACGCCCGGCGCCACGGAGACCCAGCCGAAGCCGATGACAAAGTCTGGGATGGCGACGGGCAGGACCACCACCACCGCCCACAGCCTGCGCCCGGGAAGGTCTGTCTTCTCCACCAGCCAGGCCGCCGCCGTCCCGATGATGGCGCAGGCCGCAGTGACGCAGACGGAGAGGCGCACCGTATTCCACAACAGACCCAGGGTGAACCGTCGGAACACGAGGCTGGCGATCTCCGACCAGCCGGTCTGGGCCGCCTGGACCACCACGTAGACCGGGGGCAGCGCCAACAGGGCGGCGACGGCCGACGCCGTCAACCACAGGAGCAGCGGCCGATCGCGGCGGGCGGGTGCCCGAGGACGCGCCGGCTCGACCAGCGCCATCTCGGTGGTGGCGGATGCGCTCACGACCACGGTGGCCTCGATGCGGTCGCTCCGATGGCGGCGGGCCCGGCACCGACGCTCACCGCTAGGCCAGTCCTGCCTGCTGGAGCAGGGCGATGGCCGAGGCGCCGTCGCCCAGCTGGGCCACGGTCAGCGGAGCCGGCCGCAAGGAGTCGAACGGGGGGAGTGCTTGGGCGGTGGTCACGCCAGAGCCGAGCGGGTACTCGTAGCTCTGGCTGTGGGCGATGATCTCCTGGCCCTGGGAGCTGACGAGGAAGGCCAGGAACTGCTGGGCCGCCGCCTTCTGGCTGCTCGAGGCCAGCACCCCTGCCCCCGAGATGTTGATGAGGTACCCGGCGTCGCCGGCCTGGAAGGGCGCCACCGCCGAGCGGGTGGAGGCTGCGCCCACCTCGGCCCGTTGCCGGTACCAGTAGTAGCTGTTGATGATGCCGAACTGGACGTGGCCCTGGTTGACCTCGTTGGTCAGGGCCTCGTTGGACGGCAACAGGTTGTTGGCGGCGTTGGCCTTGAGCCCTGCCAGCCAGGCGGCCGCGGCCGCCTTTCCGTAGGTCTGCTCGACGGAGATGACGATGGGAAGGAAGTCGGTCTCTCCCGCGGCCAGTCCGATCTTGCCCCTCCATTTCGGAGCGGCCAGGTCCATCACCGACTTCGGAAGCTGCGAGGGGCTGAGCTGGTCGGTGTTGTAGATCATCACGCTGGCCCGGGCGGACACGCCTACCCACGCACCCTTCGGTGAGCTGAACGCGGCGGGCACGGCGGCGAGGGTGCTCCGGTCCACGGGAGCCAGCAGGCCCTTCTGCTGGAGGAGCTCGAGCGCCGGCGAGTTCTCGGCGTAGACGACATCGGCGGGCGAGGCCTGCCCCTCGGTGATGATCTGGTTGATCAGCACCGACTCGTCACCGTTTCGCACCTTCACGGTGATGCCCGTCTTCTTCTCGAAGGCGGCGACCAGCGCGCTGGTCGTCTGCGGGTGCTGACCGTTGTAGAGGGTGATGCTCGCCGACCCGTTGGTCTGGGCGGAGGAGGAGCTGCACGCCGCGGCCGTCACCGCCAGGGCCACCAGCGCCGCGGCCACGCCGGCTCGGGCGAGACCCCGCCGATCCCATCTGGGCTTGGACACGGGCACGATCACCGACTGCCTCCTCGGACCTGGCCCGGAGCTGGTCGTCCACTAGCGCCGGGTTCATCGGACTGCACGAATAAGGTTACTTTCACTAAAAATATTAGGTAGACCGAACATTAGCTGTCAACCAGGCGTTTCACGGCGACGGCGTAGGCTCCGGTGGGGTGGCTAAGCCCGACACCGCAACTGAGACCGCACGAGGACGCCATGACTGCACCGCCATCGCCATCGACCCGCACGTGGTCGATGGAGGGGAAGACCGTCGTCATCACCGGCGCAAATTCGGGCGTCGGGAAGGCCACTGCGGTGGCCTTGGCCGCCGCCGGGGCCCGGACCGTGATCGCCGCTCGCAGCGAGGCCCGGGGCAGCCAGGCATTGGCCGACATCCGCCGGGACAGCGGTTCGGATCTCGTGGACCTGGTGGTGTTCGATCTGGCCGATCTGGCTTCGATCCGCGACGGTGCGGACCGGGTCCTCGAGTCGCATCCCGAGATCCATGTCCTCGTGAACAACGCCGGGTTGGTGCTGTCCGAGCGCTCGGAGACGAAGGACGGGTTCGAGTCCACCTTCGGGACCAATCACCTCGGTCCCTTCTACCTCACCCGACTCCTGAACGATCGGCTGATCGCTTCCGCCCCGGCCCGGGTGGTCAGCGTGGCCTCGACGGCCCACCGATCAGCTCGGCACGGCGTGGGCTTCGACGACCTCCAGTCGGAGAGGCGCTACTCGGCCATGAACGCCTACAGCCGGTCCAAGTTGGCCAACATCCTGTTCACCAATGAATTGGCTCGGCGGTTGGCCGGCACCGGGGTGACCGCCAATTCGGTGCATCCGGGCACGGTCGCCAGCGGCTTCGCCAGGGATGACGACGCCAGGGGTCTGCTGGCCTTCGGGGTCAAGGTGATCAAGCCGTTCATCCTGACCCCGGAGAAGGGGGCACGGACGTCGGTCTACGTGGCCTCCTCCCCGGAGGTGGAGGGAGTGACCGGGCGGTACTTCGTCCGGTGCAAGCCGAAGACGCCCTCGGCGGCGGCCCGGGACATGGAGGCGGCCTCGCGCTTGTGGACGATCAGCGAGCAGTTGGTGGACGAGGCGACGGGCCGGAGACAGGGAGCCCTCTGAGGGTTGGGGCCCCTTGTGGCCGGGCCAGGGCCAATGGTCCGCGTGCCCCGGAAACCTCGGTTCTAAGGTGGTTGCAGGAGCGCGGCCTGAAACGTGCGCTCGAGCGACACGGAGGTCTGCGATGTCTGGTCCAGGGGGAGTGGATGTTACGCCCGAAGAGCGGGACGTCCTGCAAATCGTCGGGAAGTCGTGGGGGTGGGTGCTCTTCTTCGGCATCGTGACCCTGGGCATCGGGGTCGTGGTCACCCTGCACCCGAGGGACAGCGTCTACGCATTCGCCATATTCCTCGGGATCTGGCTCTTCGTGGCCGGGCTGTTCCGCATCGTGGCGGCCATCGCCGACCGCGAGGACACCGGCGGCACCCGATGGCTGATGGCCATTCTGGGCCTGCTGTCGGTGATCGTCGGGATCCTCTTCTTGCGGCATACCAACGAGACTGTCAGCACCCTGGCCTTCCTGATCGGGCTGTTCTGGGTCGTCGGTGGGATCATGGAGTTCTTCAGCGCCTACAGCGACTACGGCTCGCCGACCCGGGGGTGGCGGATCGCCATGGGCGTGCTGGCCTTCGCCGCCGGTGTGGTGACCCTGGTGGTGCCCAGCCTGACGGTGACGACCCTGGCCGTGATCATGGGGATCTGGCTCATCATCTACGGACTTCTGGAGATCGCCCTGTCCTTCGTCCTGCGGAAGCTGGCTCATTCGTAGGTTCCCGTGGGGCTCCAGCGGCCTGACCCGCTGACACCCGGCTACAGCGGTTCGCCTTCCCCCAGTTCCGAGACGGCCTCGGCGATGGCACCGGCCTCAGCCGCGGGACTCAACGCCATGCCACCACCGTCGTCGTGCCACAGCTCGGGCACCCGCCAGAGGAGGACGGCCACTCCGGCCACGCAGGCCAGCCCGCCCGACCACACCGCGAACTCCGGACCGCCG
Organism: Acidimicrobiales bacterium; assembly: GCA_015478655.1. GTDB lineage: Bacteria > Actinomycetota > Acidimicrobiia > Acidimicrobiales > RAAP-2 > Bog-756. The sequence goes on from JADMIJ010000067.1 coordinate 11,252, forward strand.
ATGGCCGCCGCCACCCCGGTCTCGACGTCACCCAGGCGGGGACCGCCGGCCACCACGGCGAAGAAGGTGCCCGAAAGACGGCCCTGGAGGTGCTCGGGCACGGCCCGCTGCTGGACGGCCTGCCGGAACACCGCCGAGATGACATCGGCCGCGCCTGCCAGAGCCAGCAGTGCCAACCCGATCCAGAGGACGGGGATCACCCCGAACAGGGCGATGGCCGATCCCCATACCACCACGCAGGCGGCGATGGCCCGCCCCTGGTGCCGAACCCGGCTGCACCACCCGGTGAAGAGCGATCCGATGAGCGCCCCGGCCCCCGGGGCCGCGTACAACAGCCCGACGACCCCGGCCCCGCCACCGAAGAGGCCTGTCCCGAGGGCCGGGAAGACGGCCCGAGGCATGCCGAAGATCATGGCGTTGAGGTCGATCCAGTAGGTGGCCGAGAGCAGCTTCTCCCGGCGGAGGTGCCGGAACCCCTCGGTCATCGACCGCAGTCCCAATGGCGTGCCACCACCGCTCGGCACCAAGGGCGGCAGGAGCACGGCGGCGACGAGGGCCACCACGAAGGTGGCCGCGTCGATCCCGTACACGGCGCTGAGGCCGACGGTGGCGATGAGCACGCCGGCCAGCGCAGGCCCGGCCACCAGGGCCAGCTGTTGATTGGCAGTCTGGAGCGCGATGGCCGCCGTCACGTCCTTCTCCTCGACGAGCATGGGGAGGGCGGCCCGGCGTGCCGGCCAGTCGACTCCCTGGAAGGCGGCGCCCGCCGCCGTGCAGGCGAACAGCGGCCACAGGGCGGGACGGGAGAGTGAGGCGTTGATGACCAGGCCGCCGACCGCCGAGGCCATGGCGATCTGCGTGAGCACCAGCACCCGCTTCCGGTCCATGGCGTCGGCCAGCGTCCCGCCCCACAGTGCCCCGGCCAGCAACGGCGGCAGCTGGACCAGGCTGATCAGTCCCACCACCAACGTCGAGCGGGTCAGGCTGTAGGCCTGGAAGGACACCGCCACCAGGGTCAGTTGCGATCCCATCCCGGAGACGACCTGGCCGGCCCAGAGCCGGCGGAACTGGCGATACCGCCGCAGTGGGGACGTATCCACGACGAAGCGGGCCACCCGGCAACGGTAACGGCTGGCTGGGCCGGCGGGCACCGGCGGCACGCAGCCACGACGTCCAATGACACGCCATAGGTCACATGGGCCGCTACAATGGAGACCGTGAGGAGCAGGGACACGTCTTCGTCGAACCGCGATCCTCGGCCCGACGAGGACCGGAAGGCGGGCGATGACGCCCCGTCTTCCATGGCGGTGTCCATTGCCGGCGTTTCGAGGGCGTGCAGCAAGGATGCGCTGGTATCCAGCGCCAAGGCAGCCCGGGAGGCACTCTCGACGGAGTAACAGACACCACCAAGGTCTGGGACCAGTCGAGGAGTCGCTTCTTAGGAAGCGGCTCCTTTTTTGTTTTCGGTCCGAGTCCCCGACCCTGAGGTCGGTGCGACCGATCGTCGCCACCGCTCGGGCCGGCACCGACCATCCAAACTCAGCCGTTGCCCGATGGCGACGGCGTCACCCAGCCTCGAAGAAGGATCGAAAGGAGAACACCATGTCTGAACACGAATACGGCTCCGACATCGGTTGCCGGGACGCATCGACCGCCCGCACCCAACCCGACTGGGCCACCAGCGCCATCCAGGCCAAGGCCACCGAATGGTCGTCGGATCGCGTGCTCGACCCGGGCGACTCCCATGACAAGGGTGAGGACTCGCTGTGCGTCGCCGCCCACGTGCTGGCCCAGCTGCTCGACGCCCGCTACGCCCACGGCTTCGGCCGGGCGTTTCGGAGGCGCGGCCCGGTCGAGCTGGCCGTCGGGGATCCCCTGCCCCTCGACGATCCGGGGCTGCGCCAGGTGGTGAACGTGAGGCTCACCTCCCCGCCGTGGCGGCTGGCCAACCGGCTGGACGAGACCCGCCATGTCCGCCTGGCCGGCCGGTGGGCCGAGGAGTTCTCGGTGACCCTTGACTACCACCTGACCGGGGCCCTCTCTGACCTCGCCGATGCCTCGACGGTGATCGCCACCTGCCATCCCAACCGCAGCGTCGACGAGCTCATCTTGGGCCAGCGCCGTGCTGGCCGGCTGTTCCCGGTCGGCCCCGCCGACGAGGCAGCCCAGCAGGGGTTGCTCGACGCATTGATCGCCCGGGTGGCGGCCGCCGGCGCCCGGGTGGTGGTGCTCCCCGAGCTGTGTGTGACCGGCCGGATGGCAGAGCGGCTGCAGAGTTGGGTGGAGCGCCCCGACGGGCCGTCGGTGCTCGTGGCTGGCAGCTTCCACCATCGCGACCAGGGCCGGGGCCGCAACACCGCGGTGACGTGGGTGCGCGGCGTCGCCGACCCGTTGCTCCACGACAAACACAGCCCCGCCGACCCGCCCCCTGCCCGAAGACATCGAGCCCGACGGGAGACCCGAGCTACGGATCTACGTCGCCGACGGCTGGCATCTGGTGTTGGCGATCTGCCGGGACCTGCTCAACCCCGAGGCGGTGCACGCCCTAGCCGAGCTCGGTGCCAACCTGGTGCTGGTACCGGCCATGAGCGAACGGGCGCTGGCCTTCGCCGGCCAGGCGGCCGAGCTGGTCGGGTCCTGCCAGGCGATCGTCGCCGTGGCCAACAACCCCGCCACCTGGCCGCGCGTGGCTGGGCCGGAGGTGGCGGCCACCCGGGCCGTCTTCGGCCACCCGAGCCTGCCCCAGCAGACCGTCCTGGTCGACACCGCCCACGCCGAGCCGGGGGTCGCGACCCTCGAGCTGAGCTCCGGAGCCTCACGATGGCTGTAAAGAACGCTCCACCGAGCGAGCCGGCCACGCTGGCCGGATGGGTTACCGACGTCGTCGCCACCGGTGACCCCGTGGCGCTCGCCGATGCCGCCGCGGCCATCGGGGCCGCCCTCGCCCTCGAGTCGCCAGCCGGCCATCCCGGCCACAGCCTGGGCGCGGCGCTGCGGCCCGCCGCCCAACTCGCGGTGCCCGCCGACGTGTGCTGCCGGGCGGCCTGGTGCGCCGGAGGCCTTGCCGCCTTGCGCGAGCTGCTCGCCGGCCACGACGACGCGCGCCGCGCCGTCACACCCAAGAGCACCGCGCCGAGCCTCGACGAACGGCTCGTCGACACGCTCGCCGGGAACGGGCCGATGCGCCGAGCCGATCTCGCCCGCGCCGTCGACGCCGCGCCGAGCACCGTCACTTCTGCCCTGGCCCGCCTCGGCCGACGGGGCATGGTGCAGGTGACCGCACGCACCGCTCCAAACGACCGCACCAAGCCGGGCCGCCGACCGGCGGCCACCTACACGCTCACGTCCGCCGGTACGGGCGCCGCCAGCCTGCCATGACCGCCCGACGCCGGCCTGGCAGGCCCGGCGCGACGGTACGGTCGGGCGCTCCATCCGGCCTGGCGCGCCGCGACCGGGCCGTGGCCGGGGACGTTGCCGGTCACCTTGCCTGGCATGCCGACCTCGCCCGCCGGCGGTGGCTGTCTCGACTGGAGGATCGCCTCGATTCCGGCGGGGCGCCCGGTCCTGCCGGCGGACAAGCCCGGCGGGCTGCGGTGCTCGTCGTCCTCGTCGACGACGACGGTGAGCCGTCGATGCTGGTCACCCGCCGCTCCGATCGGCTCGGGTACCTGCCGGGCGCGCTCGTCTTCCCCGGCGGAGCCGTCGAACCGTCTGACCGCTGCCCCATCGAAACCGCGTGGCGCGAGGCGAACGAGGAGACCGGACTCGACCCCACCTCGATCGAGATCCTCGGCTGCCTCCCTGAGCGCACCACCCCCGACAACAGGTTCGTGGTCACCCCGGTCATCGCCTGGAGCCGACACCTGCGCTTCAGCGGACCAGCCGGCGCCGACGAGGTCACCGGGGTGGGGCTGGTAGGTCTGGTCGAGCTCGCCGAACCGCTCTCCGACGGTCCCGTAACGCTTCGATGCGGTCCCACCACTGCAGCCAGGCGGCCCGCGCGGAACCTGGCCGGCAAGCTGCCACCGATGACCGCGGCGCTAACCCGCGAGATCGTCGAGATGGTGAACGGGCCCCGGAGTCAGCCGGGTGACACCGCCGAGGGCAGCGACCACTTGAGCCCGAGCGGCAGGGAAGCCTCGGCCCCGCCCGTACCCAGGCGGATCGGTCCTGTGGACAACAAGGTGGGCCCTGTGGACAACGACGCGAGGAGCCAATGAACAACCCAGGCGAACCCGCGACCACCGGAGGCCTCGAGCCCTCCGAAAAGCGCGCTCGCCGCCACCCGCGCCCGAACATGATGTCCCAAAACACCCGGTCCCCGGCCATGACCCGCCTCGTTGTGGTGGCGCTGGTTGGCGGGCTGCCCGGGACACTGCTCACCAACACCTTCGAGCGCCCACCGAGTTCGACGACCGAGGTGGTCGTTACCCGGACAGCGGCGCCGCTGGCGGGGCCGACCTGGACCTCGCCGCCGTGCTGGCCAGGGTGGAGCCGGCGGTGGTGAGGGTCCAGGCCCTCATCCACCAGGGCCCCCTCACCGAGATGTCCTCGGGCACCGGCCTCATCGTGAGTGCTGACGGCCAGGTGCTCACCAACGCCCACGTGGTCGCCGGCGCCAGCTCGATCACGGTCACCCTCCCTGGCGCCTCGACCCCGACCCCGGGCCAGCTCCTCGGCACCGACGCCGGCACCGACATCGCCCTGGTGCGCATCCCCGGCGTCGCCGGGCTGCCGACCGCCGCGCTCGGGACCTCGGCGAGCGTGCAGGTGGGCGACGGGGTGGTCGCCATCGGCTACGCGCTCGACCTCGGAGGGGCTCCCAGCGTGACCACCGGGATCGTCTCGGGCCTCGGACGCACCGTGCCCGACGGCACCGCCACCATGACCTCCATGATCCAGACCGACGCCGCCATCAGCTCGGGGAACTCGGGGGGGCCGCTGGTCAACGCCTACGGGCAGGTCATCGGCGTGGACCACGCCACCGCCACCTCCAATCAAGGCGTCTCCGTCCAGAACGTCGGGTTCGCCATCCCCATCGGGGTGGCCCTGGCGGTGGCCGAGCACCGGGGGTGGAGCCACTCGTGGACGGGCCCGAGCACCGCCGAAGCGATCCGGGCATCCGGGACCTTCGGCCCTACCCCCCTTGGGTAGGGAGGGCCAAACTGGCTGCCATGAGGTTGGTCGTGGACGTCACAGGGCTCGGAGCGCTCGGCATTCCCCCGCCGGGCTCCGTAGTCGCCCGCAGCTCAGGTTCCGCAGTCCGACCGGATGTCCAGGCTACCCCCAATGCCTGACAATGGTCCTGTGGCCGGGGAAGGTCCCGGCGAGAGGAGGTCTCCACGATGATGTTCGGACACGGAAGCGGATGGGCCTGGTGGCAGGTGCTGGTGATGTGGGTCGGCATCGTCGGCTTCTGGGCGCTCATCGTCTGGGCCGTCTACGCCCTGGACTCGAGCGTCACCCGCCGACCCGACCACGAGCCGCGAGCCGACCGAGATGACGGACCCCGGCGGATCCTCGACGAGCGCCTGGCGAACGGCGACATCGACACCGAAGAGTACCGGCGCCTCCGTGACCTGTCAGGAGCCGGGGACCCCACCTTGGTCGGGGCCGGAGACAAGCGATGAGCTCCCAAGGTCATCGACCACTACGAACGGAGGCAACGCCATGAGCCTGCACCATCAACGAACCACGGTCTTGGACACGGCCCCACCCCCCGCTGGGGTCGGAACGCCACGGCATCGGCCGAGCATCAATATCACCCCGCCCGAGCGGGTAGGGCGGGTCGTGCTCGGCCTCGGCGCCATCGTCGCCGCCGCGGTGCTGCTCACCTCGGCCGCCTCGGTGCTGGCCGTCGTGCTCGAAGCGCTGCTCATCGCCGCCGGTCTCGACCTGGCCGTCACCGGCGGCCTCGGGCACTGCCCGCTCTACGCCCGCCTCGGCCACGTGCCGCGTTCGCTTCGGAGGCCGACATGACCGGCCACGACCTCGGTCCAAGTGCCGGGCACGACCACAAGGCGGCCGAGGGGCCCGGCCAGATGGGACACGGCCAGATGGGACACAGCGGCCACGGCGGGCACCACTGGATGATGATCGCCTGCTGCATTCCGATGATCATCATCGTCGTCGCCCTGGTGGCGGCGGGCACCATCGGCGTCGGGTGGGTCCTCTTCGCCGTCCTCTGTGTGGGGATGATGGCACTGATGATGCGCGGGATGGACCACGGGGATAGCCACAACGGGCCGGATCGTTGAGCGCGCCGGAGCTGAAGCGTACCGAGACGAGAAGGACGAAGAGTGGAAAACCGATGCAAACAAGAGCGAAGGAAGAGGTAATGCGATGAACCCGACTGACATAGCCGTGGTTGCAGCCGATCTCGCCGTGGCCGTCGGGCTCGGCTGGTGGTTCTTCGGACCGAAGAAGACCGCCGAGGCAGCCCTCGCAGGCGGCGTGCAAGAGGTCAAGGTCACCGTGCGCGGCGGCTACACGCCCAACCGTATCGCGGTGAAGGCCGGGATCCCGGTTCGCCTCATCTTTGACCGCCAGGAGTCCGGCGACTGCACCTCCAAGGTGGTCTTCCCTGATTTCGGGGCCACCGCCGATCTGCCGGCCTTCTCTCAGGCCAGCCTGGAGCTCACCCCGGACACCCCGGGGGAGTACGGCTTTGCCTGCGGGATGAACATGATCCACGGTGTCCTCGTGGTCGAAGAGGCCGCCTTGGCCGACGGGCAGACACCGGTCGAGCCAGGGGCCGACGAGAACGAGCACGCCAGCGAGGATGGCCGGAGCGTCGAGGTCACGCTCGCCGTGCCCGACGGCCAAGCCGCCCAGGCGGTCACCGTGGTGGTCGAGGGCGGTTACCACCCCTCCCGGGTGCTCGCCCACGCGGGGGTGCCGCTTCGGATCGCCTTCGACCGTCGCGACGAGGGGGCGTGCTCCGAGCGCGTCGTCTTCGCCGACACAGGCATGGAGGCGACCCTCCCGGCGCATGAGACGACGACCATCGAGCTGCCCGCGCTCGACGCGGGCACCCACGACTTTCACTGCGGCATGGGCATGCTCCACGGCACTGTCGAGGTCACCGAGCGCCCTGTCGAGCCCGCGCCGGGTTTGCCCGCCGCCGTGCAGGTTGGGACGGCCGCCGACGCGGCAGACCAGACAAAACGAGGCACTCACCTCATCGAGCGCCCGAAGAGGGCGTCCCATCCGGTGGTGGTGCCCCCGATGGTCGACGACGGCGTGGCCAGGCCCGAACCCGTGGCAAATCCAGCAAACGGCGAGGACGCCGAGGCGGCCGAGCGGCGCGCCGAGATGTCAGACCTCGCCCGGCGGGTGATCGTGGGAGCGGTCCTTACCATCCCGGTGCTCTTCGGGGGCCTGGCATGGGACTTCTTCCACCCCGAGTGGTTGCCGTCGTTCCTCACCAACGAACCGCCCGCCTGGTTCGACCTCGCGCTGATCGCCCCCGTGTTCTTCTACACCGGCTGGCCGATTCACCGAAGCGGCTGGCTGGGCTTGGCGCACCGCAGCCCGGACATGAACTCGCTCATCACGCTCGGCACCGTCGCGGCGTTCCTCTACAGCCTCGTGGTGACCCTCATCCCCTCCATCGCCCCGACCAAGGTGCGCGGCGTCTACTACGAGGAGATCGGGTTCATCTTGACCCTCATCCTGCTCGGCCGGCTCATCGAGGTGCGGGCCAAGGCGGGCACGGGTGAGGCCATCCGGACACTGCTCGGCCTTCGGGCCCGCACTGCGACGGTGGTGCGCGACGGCACCGAGCGTGAGCTCTCGATCGACGACGTGGTGCCCGGCGACATCGTGCTGGTGCGCCCCGGCGAGAAGATCCCCGTCGACGGCCGGGTCACCCAGGGTCACTCCGCTGTCGACGAGTCGATGATTTCCGGCGAGCCCATCCCGATCGAGAAGGACGCTGGCGACGACGTGGTCGGGGCCACGGTGAACGGCACGGGGTCGCTGCGGATCGAAGCGACCCGCGTGGGGGCCGACAGCGTTCTGGCCCAGATCGTGGACATGGTCCGCCGGGCCCAGGCGTCACGCGCCCCTATCCAGCGCGTGGTCGACAAGGTGTCGTCGGTGTTCGTCCCCTCAGTCATCTTCGTTGCCCTAGGGGCCTTCGCCTTGTGGTATCTCCTCGGACCGCTGCCGGCCTTCACCTACGCCTTGATCGCCGCGGTGACGGTCCTGATCATCGCCTGCCCCTGCGCGCTGGGCCTCGCTACGCCACTGGCGGTCATGGTAGGCACCGGACGAGGTGCTCAGAACGGGATCCTGTTCCGGAACGCCGAGGCAATCGAGACGTCCCGCCGGCTCGACACCATCGTGCTGGACAAGACCGGCACCATCACCGCCGGACACCCGGCCCTCACCGATGTCGTGACCGAGGAGGGGTTCGAGCCCGACGAGCTGCTGAGCCTGGTGGCGGCCGCAGAGGCCGACTCAGAGCATCCTCTGGCGCAGGCGATCGTCGCCGGAGGGGCAGAACGTGCCGTCGCGGCCCCTCGTGCCCAGAGCTTCGAGTCGACCACCGGCCAAGGGGTGCACGCCAGGGTCGGCGAGCACGAGGTGCTGGTCGGCAACGCCCGGCTGCTCGAGGCGGCAGGGGTCGAGGCCACCGGCCTCTCCGAGCGGGCCGCCCAGCTCTCCTCCGAGGGGAAGACCGCCATGCTCGTCGCCGTCGACGGCCGGCCGGCCGGGGTGGTGGCCGTTGCCGACCCGGTCAAGGACGACTCGATCCACGCGGTCGGCGCTCTCAAAGGGCTCGGGCTCGAAGTGGTGATGATCACCGGGGACGCCCGGCGCACCGCCGAAGCCGTGGCTCGCAGGGTCGGGATCGACAAGGTGCTCGCCGAGGTGCGCCCTGAGGACAAGGCGGCCGAGGTGGCGCGCCTCCAGGCCGAGGGACACCGCGTGGGCATGGTGGGCGACGGCATCAACGACGCCCCCGCTCTTGCCCAAGCCGACGTCGGCTTGGCCATCGGGACCGGCACCGACGTGGCCATCGAAGCTGCCGACGTGACCCTTATGTCGGGATCGCTCGCCGGGGTGGCCACCGCCATCGGCATCTCCCGGGCCACGATGCGCAACATCCGCCAGAACCTCGGCCTCGCCTTCGGCTACAACAGCGCCGGCATTCCGATCGCCGCCGGGCTGCTCTACCCGTTCTTCGGCATCGTGCTGTCCCCCGTGATTGCGGCGGCCGCGATGGCAGCGTCGTCGCTGTCGGTGGTGACCAATGCCAACCGGTTGCGCCACGCCCGGATCGCCGGACAGCGTTCCGGCCCCGGCCACGCCGGACCCGCCGCCGCCGCCGTCACCAGCCGGACAGCCGAACAGCCCCACAGCCGAACAGCGGCATAGGAAGGAGTACGACCATGGCACGGTACCTCGAAGCGAACTGGATCTGGATCCTCCTCATCGGAGGCATCCTCTACATGTACCTGCGGCGCCGCCACGGTGGCCATATGGGCGGCATGGGCGGCGGCTGCGGCGGGGGCCACGCCGGCCACGACGAGCACCAAGACGACCACGCCGGTAACACCGGGGGTTCCTCCCTAGATGGTGGCCACTCGGGTCCCGCTCGCGGTGACCGAGACGGCGACGAGAGCGGCGATGATCGCCCCGAGCCGGCACCGGCCCGACGCCACGGGGGCTGCTGATGACCGGGACCGAGACCTACGACGCGGTGGTGGTCGGCGCCAGCTTCGCCGGCCTGGCCGCGGCGGGCCAGCTGGCCGGGGCCGGGCGGGTGCTGCTCGCCGACCGGGAACCGGTCGGTGCCGGCGAGACGTCGGCGTGTGGGACGCTGCTGGCGGTCTTGGAGCGTCTCGACGCCGGAGACGCCCTCGAGCAGGTCCATCCCGAGGTGGTCATCAACGTGGCCGGGCTACGGGTGGCCTTCGACACCGCCTACCCTTTCGCCACCTTCGACTACCGGACCCTGTGCGAGATCCTGGCTGCCCGCCTGGACGGGGTGGAGGTGGCGGTGGCGCCGTTCAAGGGGGTCGAGCCCGGCGGCGCGTTGCTTCTCGGCGACCGGCGGGTGCGCGCCGAGGTGGTGATCGACGCCTCGGGCTGGCGCCGGGTGCTCGCCCGTGCCCTCGGTGCCGCGCCGGCCGACCGAGGACATCTGTCGACCGGGGTGGAGACCCGCCACCACCACGGCGGCCGCGACCTCGAGTTCTGGTTCCGGCCCCCCGAGCGCCCCGACGGGGTGCACTGGGCTTTCCCCGCTGGCGACCATGTCCGCGAGGGATCGGCGTCATATGCCGGCAAGGCGAAGGGGCTGCGCGAGGACCTCGCCCATTTCGAGCACCTCGACGCCTTCCCGGCTCGAGCGGTGCACGGCGGCTGGTTCCCGGCCCACCTCGGTGACCCGGCCGCCAGCCGGGCCTTCGTGGTCGGCGACGCCGCCGGCCAGTGCCTGCCGCTCACTGGGGAGGGGATCCGCCCCGCCCTCGTGTTCGGCCAGGCCGCCGGGCGCGAGGCCCGGACGGTGCTCGAAGGCACGCAGAGCCTCGGGGGGGCCCTGGCCCGCTACCGAGCGACGGTGGAGCGATCCCGGCTCGCCTACCGGGCCCTCGAGCACTTCCAGGACTGGGCGGTCCGCCTCCCGGTGCCTGTGGTGGCGCCGGTGGTTCGAGGGTGCGCGTGGGGGCCGCTCTCCCGCCGGCTCCAAGCGATCTACTGGGCGGTGGCCGACCCCGACACACTGGAGGTCTCACCCGGGACGCGGGCGGTCACCAAGCTCCCCGGCCGCCAGGGCGTCACCGGGGCGGCCGTCGAGGAACGGCGGGGGGCCATCGACAGCAACGAGGAGGCCGCCAGTGCCTGAAGAACCAACCGGCGAGGTTGACCAGCCGAGCCGGGTTGCTCGGCCCTCGGCGTCGCCGGGCTCCGCCGGGACCAGCGAGGGTGCCCAGGAACTCCGACCTGTCGAGCGCACCACTCCCACCGAGCTGGCCCGCGAGCGGGGTGCGGTGCTCCGCGTGTCTGAGGGTTCTGGTCTCGACGCCGATGACATCGACATCGAGATGGGGGAGGACGACACCATGATCATCAGCATGGGGCCCCAGCACCCCTCCACCCACGGGGTGCTGCGGATGATGCTCGAGCTCTCGGGCGAGACGGTGCTGCGGATGAAGCCCGTCATCGGCTATCTCCACACCGGGAGGGAGAAGACCGCAGAAGAGCTCACCTACGCCCAGGGAGCGACCAACGTCACCTGTGGATGCCGAGAACGTCATCCGGATCCTCGACCTGGACTTTCGTTGGCGTGAT
>JADMIJ010000068.1 GCA_015478655.1 Acidimicrobiales bacterium
CTACACGCTCACGCCGACGCCAAACGCGTAATCAAAATCGCGGCGGGCCCTAACTGGCCAAAGAGGTCGCCATAGGATGATCGCGCGGCGTTTGGATCGACTCGCCTTTGCCATCTGTCGATTGCCGCACGCAGCGCTCGCCGCACCATGAAGTCGCGTCCCAGTGCGAGAACCAGCGAAGAAAGACGGACTACCTGGCTACTCTACGGTCCGACATCGATTCGACGACTCGGGCACTGGTGGCTCCCGGGGATCGGCCCAGTCGCTCCTCCAGGGCCAACACCTGTCGGGTGGTCTGCAACACGGTGTCCGGGTTCAGGCTCATCGAGTCGATCTCGAGCTCCACCAGGAACTCAGCCATGTCCGGATAGTCGGAAGGCGCCTGTCCGCAGAGGCCCGAATGCATGTGGTTGCGACGACAGCCTTCGACGGCCAGGCGAATCATCTGCTTCACACCCTCGTCACGTTCGTCATAGTCGAAGGCGACGATCTCGCTGTCCCGATCCACGCCCAAGGTGAGCTGGGTCAGGTCGTTCGAGCCGATGGAAAAACCGTCGAAGTACTGTGAAAAGCGGTCGATGAGGATGACGTTGTTGGGAATCTCGCACATGGCATAGATCTCGAGGCCGTTGTCCCCACGTCGAAGGCCAAGCTCAGCCATGCGCTCGAGCACCTGTTCGGCCTCGGCGATTCGGCGGACAAACGGGATCATGAGCACGACGTTGGTGAGTCCCATCACTTCACGCACCCGTCGCATGGCTTTGCATTCCAGGGCGAATCCATCGGCGTACGCCGGGTGCGCGTACCGGGACGCTCCGCGAAAGCCGATCATCGGATTGCTCTCCGTCGGCTCGAAGTCTGCCCCGCCGAGGAGGCTGGCGTACTCGTTCGTCTTGAAGTCGGACATGCGAACGACGACCGGCTTGGGCCAGAAGGCGGCTGCGATGGTGGCGATGCCTTCGGCGAGCCGTTCGACGAAGAAGGATTCCCCGTCGGGATAGCCGCGGATCAGCCGTCCCAGCTCTCGACGCACCTCCGGATCGGTCACCTGCTCAGGGTGGGCCAGCGCCAGTGGATGGGCCCGAATGGACTCGCTGATGATGAATTCCATCCGCGCCAGACCCACTCCGTCGTTGGGAAGGAACGAGCTCTTGAAGGCTAGATCAGGGTTGCCGAGGTTGATCATGATCTTCGTTGCCGGCCGAGGCAGTTCGCCCACGTCGTCCTGCTCCACCTGATAGCCGATGGCGCCCTTATAGACGAGACCGGTGTCACCTCCGGCACATGAGACGGTGACCGTCTCACCACCCGCCAACCTGTTTGTCGCATCCCCGGTTCCGACCACGGCGGGGATCCCGAGCTCCCGGGCGATGATGGCCGCGTGGCAAGTGCGCCCGCCCCGATTGGTGACGATCGCCGCCGCTGTCTTCATCACCGGTTCCCAGTCCGGCGTGGTGGTGTCGGCGATCAGCACCTCACCGGGAAGGAAGTCCGAGAGATGAACGACGTTCTCGATCACGCGCGCCGTGCCTGACGCGATCCTCCCACCCACCGAGCGGCCCTTGGTGACGATCTCGCCGGCATGGTCCAGGACGTAGGTCTCGAGCGTGGAGACCTGGCGCTGGGAGATGACCGTCTCCGGCCGGGCCTGGACGATGTAGAGCTGGCCGTCGAGGCCGTCCTTGGCCCATTCGATGTCCATGGGTTGCCCATAGTGAGACTCGATGGTCATGGCGATGTCGGCGAGTTCGAGCACATCTGTATCACTCAGGCAGAAGGAATCGCGATCAGACTTCGGCGTGGGAATATTCCGTGTGGTGTGCTTGGTCTCGCCGTCAACGAAGACCATCTTCACTGCCTTGTCGCCGAGCAGGCGGCGAAGCACGACCCGATGTCCAGCGGCGAGGCTCGGCTTGTGAACGTAGAACTCGTCTGGATCCACAGCGCCCTGGACGATGTTCTCGCCCAAGCCGTATGCACCGGTGATGAAGACGACGTCACGAAATCCGGACTCGGTGTCCAGTGTGAACATCACGCCCGATGAAGCCAAGTCCGACCGGACCATCTTCATGACACCGATCGAAAGCGCCACCTTGAAATGGTCGAAGCCTTGATCGACCCGGTAGTGGATCGAGCGATCGGTGAACAGGCTGGCGAAGCACCGCCGGCAGGCGTCGAGCAAGCTCTCCTCGCCACGGATGTTGAGGAAGGTCTCCTGCTGACCGGCAAAGCTTGCCGAGGGCAAGTCTTCGGCCGTGGCTGAGGAACGCACCGCCAGACTGACGTCCTCCCCATACTCCTCCTGCAGACATCGGTAGCCAGCAAGGATCTCGCCGGCCAGCTCCGACGGAAGGCTGGCACCGTAGACGAGCTCACGCGCTCGCTTGGAGCGACGTCCGAGGTCAGCCACATCCGTCGGATCGAGGCCGTCCAGTGCATCATGGAGTGGCCCGATGATCCCCGCCTGGTCGAGCAGGTTGGTATAGGCATCCGCCGAAGTAGCAAACCCATTGGGTACGCGAACGCCGCGGCCCGAGAGGTGCTGATAGAGCTCACCAAGGGAGGCGTTCTTGCCCCCGACCGTTGCGACATCGCCGATGCCGAACTCGTCGAAGAAGGACACAAATCTTGGTTTGGTCACGGCGGTTCCTCCTCTGGCCAGTTGCTCGTATGAGCCGGGCTGCCCGGACCCGAACGAGTGGGAGAGAAGGGCCTCCCCTGACCACCATGCCGGACAGGGTAAGGGTGTGGTAGGGCAGAAAGTCCCAGAACCTGGCCAGAGTTGATGATTTCGGACTCCTGGCCAGGGACGGGGGGCCGAGCACTCCGGCCTCAGGGCATTGTTGCTCGGGCCAAACCGAGGTGTCCGGCCGCGTCCCACAGGCGGGTCCGGCTGCGAGGATGGGCCACCTGCTCGATGAGCAGACGGGCTTGGTCATACTGACTCCGTCCGAAGATCTCCGCGCTACCCTGTTCGCTCACCACCACCGAGTGCTGGAACGAGCATGCCGGGACCGCCAGGACCGGGACGATGTTCGACGTGTCGCTCTTGTCGTGCCACGAGCGAAGAGCGATCACGGCATGACCCCCGTCGGAATGGAGTGCGCCCTCGACGAAGTCGGGCTGGCCGCCGAAGCCCGAGTAGATCGATCCCCGGACATAGCTGGCGTTGGCCTGGGCGAAGAGGTCGACCTGTAGCGCTGTGTTCACCGAGAGCATGGCGGGAAGGGTGGCGATGAGGCCGGGGTCGTTCACGGTCTCCGTCCGTCGCATGATGAGTCGTGGGTTCTCGTGGGCCCAGGCATAGAGCTCCTGTGAACCGAACAGGAACGAGGCACAGATCGGCCGATCGATGTCGAGGGCTCCGGCCTGCTCCAGCTGCAGTGTGCCATCACTGACCAGTTCCGACCAGACGCCCAGCCGTCGCTTCGAGCGGAGGTTGTGGGCGGCGGTGTCGGGCACCTGGCCGATTCCGAGTTGCACGGTGCCTCCGTCGGTGGCATAACCGGCCACCTGCTCGCCGATGGCTGCCGACATGGCGTCGGGCGGTTCGAGCGGGGGGGAGGGGAGCGGAAGGTCCACTTCCAGCGCCAGGTCGATGTGGTCGACGTCGACTTCTGCGTCCGCCCCTGTGTAGGGCATGTGTCGGTTCACCTGGGCGACGACCAGACCGCCGCGCTGGCGGACTCGCTCGATGGCGGCCGGAAGGATGTTCACCTCGATCCCGAGCGACACCTTCCCCCCGCGGGGCGGTGACGTGTGGATGAGGACTGCTTCGGGCGGCCAGAGCGAGTCGAAGAGGCGCGGCACCAACGACAGTCTCATGGGGAGGTACTCGAGCCGGGGATCGCAGCGCGCACCGGGCCCCACGAAGGGTGTGTTGATGACGAAGCCGTCCCGGCAGGGCCAGCCGGGTTGAGGGTTGAGCACGAAGGTGCGACAGGAGGGAAGGGTGGCGTCGGCCAGGCGCACCAGCTCCCAGGGGGTGGCGAAGTTTCCCGACACCACGACGAGCGGGTTCTGCCCAGCCATCCCGGCCAGGCGACCGGCGATGACTTGCTCGCTGACGATGCGCATGCCGGTGCTCACCCGCCAACCTGCTCAGGCACCGCACACGGCGGCCGGGCCTGGAGCGGCCAGCGAATTGACTGCGTCCAGGTTCCGCATGGTGCAGTACTGCAGCCAAGCCAGATTGACTGAGGAAAGTCGGTCGCAGACCCAGTCCCAATGAAGAGACACGGTGTCCCCAGGTCGCAGGTCGCCCACGAAGCCCAACCCATCGAGGCTCCGACGGGCCCGTTCAACCCGGGGCGGACCAAGGACCAGCCGGGAGCCTTCGAACGCGAGAGCCCTCGAGGCCACCGAGACCATGTCCCGAGTCACCGCCTCGACCAGGCCCCACCGGATCCTGCACCTGTCGAGGACCTCCATGGGCGGCCCGTCCATGCCGGCCCGCAACAGCCCGAGCCACGGGTAGACGGCAAAGACGTGGAAGCTGTGTTGAGGAATGCCACCGGCGGGAACGGCCGACACCAGTGACCCGAGTCGTCGGCCGGCCCGCCGATCGAACCGGTCCTCCAGCGAGTGAGCCAGTGCCGCCGAAGGCACCCGGGACAGCAGGGCATTGCCCACCCAGTAGGCCTCGACCACGCGGCGGTCGAGGGGGTCACCGATGCCACTGCATGCCGCCAGCAGCTGGAGGTAGGGCCACGCTCCATCAAAGTGGGCCGCCAGCTGTCCCAGGCCGACCAGATCGCTTCCTTCCGTGGCCGCGCCGAGCAGAGCCGAAGGATCGCCAGGCCCGCAGTAACCGAGCGAGTTCGGCGGATAGGCATAGCGGGCGAAGAGCACCGGACCCGGGGTGTCCCTCAAACGTGGCCCCTCTCGGCCGTCAACGTCGCCCATCGGTCCGACACCCTGTTCGCTCTCGACGGTTGGCCGGCTCATGCCGTGGCCGCCTCGGCCCGGAACACGGGCGGATGGCGGAGGCTCATCCACACGACCGTGCCGGTCCCCATGGCGATGAGGGCCATCCCAAGAGCCTGGGGCGCCAGCGACGCGGTGCCAGCGGCGGCCTGGAGGAGCGCGGTGACCAGCGCGCTGCCCACCAGAATGGAGGTCACGTCGAGGGCCCGAGCCCGAGCCAGCGCGGTCATCCAGGTGGCGACGTACGCGGACAGCAACAGACCGGTGAGGAGGGCCCAGCCGACCTGGGTGGCGTCCAGGGAGAGCAGCGTGTGCAGAGAACCGGATACCGCCAGATAGGTGACCAGGGCGACGGCGCCGATCCCCATGCGGCTCAGGGAAACGGCGGCCGGGGCCACGTCGCGCAGCAGGACCTTCGCCACCACCACCTCGACAGCCCACAGCAGCGAGGCCGACAGGACGAGGACCTCACCCCGCGAGGCGGCGAGGTGGCCGGTGCCCCCGGCCACCGCCACCTCGCCCACCACGAGCAGCGCGATGGCCGCCCCGTTCCACCAGGTCAGTCGCTCACGGAGGAAGGGGACGGCCAGCACCGCCACCCAGATGACCAGCGTGTCCCGCCAGAAGGCGGCCGGAGCGGCGGTGGTGTCGGCCAGTCCGTCGAAGAACAGCACGAAGGCGAGTCCACCGCCCACGATCCCGACATAGGCCAGCCCCAGCCACCGCAGCATCCCCCACCGCCGCGGCTCACGGCGCCCGCCTTGAGGCGAAGCGTCCCTATCGACGGCGACGAACCGGGCGCCAGCGGTCCTCGGCCACCGGTGCCGGGTCTGCCAGGCCGCCAGGGTGAAGCCGCCGAGGATCACGGTCGCCACCAGGTTCTTGGCCGTGGTGTACACCGCCGGAGACTTGACCGCGTGAACGCCGTAGCTGTTGACGAAGATCGACAGGCCGCTGATGAGGGCGGTGAGGCCGGCCACGAGCACGCCGGGGAGTCCGCCGCCCCGCTCTGCCACTGGCTGACCCACGCCGGACCCAGTCTTGGACTCGGATGTGGTGCCGGCCGTCATGTAGCGACCGGTCCGGCACGTCGCAGTTCAGCCGCCACTGCTTCGGCCTCGGCTGATTCGACGCGATCGATGGCATAGCCGCTGTGGACGACCAGCCAGTCCCCAACGACGGGCGGCGCCCCGTCGAGGGCCAGCAGCGAGACGCGGTGCACGGTGCCGTCGATGTCCTCGACGTCGACGCACGACCCGCCCTCGGCCACCACCCGATGCAGCCTGCTTATGCACATGCTCTGACCTCGCTGATCAACTCGACGACGCGGTGGACTGCCGCTGGCACAGCGGCGTCGACTGCCGGGCTCAAGCCCAGCCCCCGACCGAAGTCTTCCCCCTCGATGCCGACCACGACCACCCGGCTCGGTGCTCGGCCGACGGCGCGGGCCAGGCGGAGCACCCCGGCCAATCCGATCCCGTGTGTGCTGGTGGCTCCGGACAGGTTGGCGGGCTCCCCGCTTCCGGAGGCCGTCAGTTCGAGCACCCGAAGTGTGCCTGGGACCAGTCCCGAGCGGACCGCAT
Organism: Acidimicrobiales bacterium; assembly: GCA_015478655.1. Classification (GTDB taxonomy): domain Bacteria; phylum Actinomycetota; class Acidimicrobiia; order Acidimicrobiales; family RAAP-2; genus Bog-756. The sequence goes on from JADMIJ010000068.1 coordinate 6,510, forward strand.
CGACGACGATGGCCAGATCGGCTCCGTCCCAGGTGCCGAGCAGATCGAGCGGGTCCGTCACCGGCCCGATGTCGCTGCCGCTGCCTGCCTCGACCACTGCACGAGCAGCCACCAGGGGACCGGCACCGTCGTCTCGGCGGTACTCACTCCCGAGCCCGGCTACCACCACCCGTGCCGACCGGCCGGTCATGCTGTCAACACCGAGACGTCGAGGAAATGGGCGGCACAGGAGATGCAGGGGTCGTGGTTGCGCACCGACTGCTCGCAGCGCCACTGGAGTTCGTCGTCTCCCAGGTCGAGGCCATCCTGGACGACGCGACGGAGATCGGCCTCGATGGTGAGCTGGTTCTGGGAGGTGGGGGGCATGATGCGAGCCCGGACGATGGTGCCGTCCTCATCGATCTCGTATCGCTGGAGAAGGAGACCCCGAGGGGCCTCGGTGACGCCGGTACCCACGCCGGGCCGGGGTTGGACCTCGTCGGCGGGGGGATCCGGGGGAGTGTAGGCCTCCACCAGCGCCAGCGCCTCATCACAGGCGAACACCAGCTCCACGGAGCGCACCACGATGCTCTGGAAGGGATTGGAGCACACCGGGCCCAGCCCGGCCGCGGCCGCCGCCTCCGCCGCGATAGGGGGGAGGGTGTCCGAGTTGAGGGCATAGCGTGCCAGCGGACCGGTGAGGTACGGGTCGCGGCCTGCCAGCCGGGCGTGGAGTGCAGTGGAGCGGGCGACCTGCTCTTCCACGGCCAGCTCACCGAATTCTGCCGGGTCGGCGTCCAATCCGTCCGAGGAGGACGGCCGACCTCGTTCGATGGGGTAGCGACCCGGATCGCGCAGGGCCACGAAGCGGTAGTCGCCGGGCACGTCGGGGATGTCGAATCGAGAGACCCACTCGACGGTTTCCAGAGCGGCATCGCGGGCCCGGCGCAGCGGGTCGGCCAGGGCGGCCACCGCGTCGGGGTCCGGAGCGCGATAGAAGCCGCCGACGCGGACGTTGACCGGATGGACGGCCCGGCCCCCGATGGTCTCCATGACCAAGTTGCCGGTGCGCTTGAGGCCGAGGCCCCGTTCCACCGCGCCGCGGTCCTGTTCGGCGAGCTGCACCGCGTCGGCGCAGCCGAGGAAATCCGGTGCATGGAGGAGGTACACGTGCAGTGCGTGGCTCTGGATCCACTCGCCGCAGTACAGAAGCCGCCGCAGGGATGCCACCCGGCCGTCGACGGTCACGCCGCAGGCGTCCTCCATCGCAGCGCACGCGCTCATCTGATAGGCCACCGGGCAGATGCCGCAGATGCGCGCCGTGATGTCCGGGGCCTCGGTGAAGTGCCGGTCTACGAGCAGGGCCTCGAAGTAGCGCGGAGGCTCGAAGATCTCAAGGGCCACATCGGTGACGGTGCCGTCATGCACGACCACACGGAGCGAGCCCTCTCCCTCCACCCGCGACAGGCCCTCGACGCCGATGGTGCGGGGTGAACCGGACCCGTGGGTCATGATCGGTCCTCTTTCCCACCCGACCGGGCGGTGCGGCCGAAGACGACCGGGACCGGACCACCCTGGGCCGACGCCTCGTCCCGGAAGGCGGGGGCGCCGGCGTTGAACGTGGCGAAGAGTCGTGACACCTCGACGGGGGCCATCCCCTGGCTACGCAGATGTGCGGCCAGTGACGCAGTGTTGGCGGTGTCGGCCGGGCCGAAGCAACCGAAGCACCCCCGACCAACGGCGGGGCACAGGGCGCCGCATCCCGATCTGGTCACCGGACCCAGGCACGGGGTGGCCCCGGTCACCAGCAGACACACCGTTCCGCGCCCCTTGCATTCCTGGCAGACGGAGTGCCCGGGGACGACTGGTGTTCGCCCCGCCAAGCCGGCGAGGATCACCTCGAGGAGTTGCCGCCGGTCAATGGGGCAGCCGTGGAGCTCGTAGTCAACCTGGACGTGGGCCGAGATGGGCGTGGACGTCTCGAGCGAATCGAGGTACTCGGGGTGGGCGTAGACCGTCTCGGCGTAGGCGCCCGAGGCCGCAAAGTTGCGCAGTCCTTGGATCCCCCCGGCTGTGGCGCACGCCCCGATGGTCACCAGCCGACGGGAGTTGGCCCGGATGGCCACGATTCGGTTGGCGTCGTCCGGGGTGGTGATCGAACCCTCCACCAGCGACACGTCGTACGGACCCGCCACGCTGGCCCGTGACATCTCCGTGAAATGGGCGATGTGAACGGTCTCGGCCAGCGCCAGGAGCTCGTCCTCGCAGTCGAGCAGGCTCAGCTGGCAGCCGTCGCAGGAGGCGAACTTCCATACCGCCAATGAGGGGCGACTGACGGGAGCAGGAGGGGCGGCAGTGGTCATCGCTCGCGCTCGCTGAGGAGGTGGGAGACGGCGCCGGCGTAGGGGAGGACCGGGCCGTCCCGGCACAACAGGAATGGGCCGAGCTGACAGTGCCCGCACCAGCCCACCCCGCACTGCATGTTCCGCTCGAGGGCCACCCGGATCCGCTCGGGGTCGACACCCCGGCCGACCAGGGCCCGGGCCGTAAGGCGCATCATGATCTCAGGCCCGCAGACCAGGGCACTCGACTCGGCCGGTTCGAAGGCGATGGCATCGAACACGGAGGTCACAAGGCCCACGTGGCCGAGCCATCCTGGCGAGCCCAGATCCACGGTGACGGCCACCACGGCGCCGGCCCGTTCCCAAGCCTCGAGGTCCCCGGCGAAGATGATTTGCTCGGGCTGGCGGGCACCGGCGACGATGAAGACGCGGCCACCGTCGGTGTCAGGTCGGTGGACGAGGTCATCGATGGCACCCCGTAGCGGGGCGATGCCGATGCCTCCGGCCACCACGACCGTGTCGCCGGTACTGGTCGGGGCGGCGTCCACGGCCCAGGGAGTTCCGAACGGCCCCCGCACGCCGATGACGTCGCCGGTGCTTGCTCGGCACAGGGCCCGGGTCACCGGTCCCACGTCACGCACGGTGTGCTGGAGGGGACCGACCTCCCGCGGCGAGCTGCTCACGGAGATGGCCACCTCGCCCACCCCGTAGGCGGTGAGCATGTTGAACTGACCGGGCACGAAGCCGAGGGGACGGCCAGACGCGGGGACGAGCGACAAGGTAGTGACATCGCCAGTCTCGGCCCGGCGACTGACGATGCGGTGGGGGATCGGGGTCATGGTCCCACAACCAGTCGGAGCTCCCTCAGTCGACCCTGGCACGCTGGTCCTCTCCTGGATGGCCACTGTTGGTTCCGTACAGGTCGAGGAGCCGAATCCGGGTGGCTTGCAGACGCTCGAGGAGGACGGCGGCCAGCCGGGCCATGAGCTGATGGCCAAGGGCATCGTCGGCGTCGGCCTTGGCCCGCAGGCAGGCGGCGTCCATAGCGATGGCACCCACCGGGCCGACGGCCCTGGCGTCGAACTGCCAATGGTAGGGAGGGAAGAGCCAGCTCCAGCCGACAACCCCGCCCGCGCTGACGGTCTCGACGACGATCGACCCTCGGTTTGGCGCATGGATCTCGATGGCGACCAGCCCTCGGCGGACGAGAAAGAGCGTGTCGGCAGGGTCGCCCTCGCCCAGCAGCAGTTCACCAGGGGCGAAGGCGACGTTCCGGGCGCACCCGGCGACCTGGGCCACAGCGTCCCCCGGCAGCCCTTCCAGCAGAGGGTGGGAGGCAACCAGTTGGGCGACCGGGGTGGTCATCGAGCCCGGCCCGGTGCTGTGGACAAGGACCGAACGGCCCCATCGGTCTCCCGGATGGCCGCGGCCTCCTCGGTCAGGTCGATGCCGACCGGGCACCATGCGATGCAGCGGCCGCAGCCCACGCATCCGGAGGTGTCGAACTGGTCCCACCATGTCGACAGCTTGTGGGTGAGCCATTGGCGGTAGCGCGACGAGGTCGAGGACCGAACGGGGCCGCCGTGAAGGTGGGAGTGGTCGAGATCGAAGCACGACGCCCACGTGCGCTGCCGATGTACATCGCCGGTCAGGTCGGTGGTGTCGGACACGTCGCTGCAAAAGCAGGTCGGGCACACCAGTGTGCAGTTTCCACAGGCCAGGCAGCGGTCGGCGACCTCATCCCAGCGGGGGTGCTCAAGGTTGCGGGCCAGCAGGTCGGCCAACCCGCGAGTCTCGAGCCGGCGGTCGATGAGGTCGCCGGACGAGGAGAGGACGCGATCGCGGGCCGCCAGATCGGCGGCTGTCACCTCCGACACAGGCACGGCGGCGAGCACCTCTGCGCCGCGATCGCTGCCGATCCGGACCACGAAGCGGTGACCGTCGTCGTCATTCAGCTCGGTCAGCGCCAGATCGAAGCCGGAGTCGGCCCCGGGCCCCGTACCCATCGACGTGCAGAAGCAGGTGGCGGCGGGGGAGCCGCACTCGGCCGTGACAAGGAATGTGCCGTCTCGTCGGGCCGCGTAACGCGGGTCCGGAAATGCCCCATCCAGCAGTACACGGTCCAACACGGCCAGGGCGGCGAGCTCGCATGGTCGGGCACCCACGATGGCCAGCGGGGGCATGTCCAGGTCGGGCGTGGTCGTCGTGACGCTCTCGCCGTCGACGGTGGAATGCCACAGCTCCTGGCTGGGGGGGAAGAACTCGGCCTTCCACGACCCGGGTCCCACGGCCCAGGCGAAGACGGTGTCGTCGTCGCTCTGCTCCAGACCGTACCGGCCGGGGGCCTGCACGTCATGAGTGCCGACGGGCAGGTCGGCGACCTCTCGTACGGGCCCAGGCATGATCGCCCCGTCTCGGACGACGGGGCCCCTGGTTTCGTATCCGAGCTCAATCAGTGTGGTGAGCAGGGCGTCAAGGCCCTCCGAGCCCATGACGACTGCCTCGCCGATGCGCATAGTTGCAGGCTAGGTCCGGAGAAGCCAACACGAAAGGGCCGGAAGTCCCACCTGGGACTCACCGCCTGGCACCCCGAACTCACGCTACGGCCCATGCGGGCTAAGGGAAAGGCGGAGGTTCAACCCGTCAATGGAGCGGGCGTGATCCGACAACGACAATCAGGGTCCGGTGTCCTGCCGTTCGTAGGCGTCGATGGACCCCGGAGAAACCGGCAGCCGTCAGTTCAACGGCAACCTCGTCGGCCCGGTCACTGGTGAGTCCGTGGGCCGCATGGCCGTGGCCACCCGGCTCGACCAGACGTTCGGCCAGCAACACCCGGCCGCCCGGCCCGAGCACCCTGTGGGCTTCGGCGATCCCGGCGGCACGGTCGGCCCAGCGGTGGAGCGAGCTGAGTGCCCACACAACGGTCGCGCTCTCGTCTGGCCGGGGCAAGGCCTCGGCCGTTCCTTCGAGGAGAATGACCTTCCGGCATCGTCGGAGCCTGTTGAGCCATTGACCGAACCGGAGCATGTCACGCCGCTCTCCCCGGGCCGGCCCCGCTCCGCTGTCCTCAATGGCTCTCAGTCCTTGGATCTGTTCTTGGGAACCCGGGCGACTGCAGAGATGGCCGGTGCCATCGTCAGCCAGAGACCGATGGTGACCACCATCGACGTCACGTACCCGAATGGACGGATACCCACGTCCGTATACACAATCCCTGCAAAGATCATCAACACCCACGCACTCACGAAGAACATGGGCCCAGCGGCAACTACCTTGAAGAAGTCGGTCAACGCAAACACCTCCTGGTCGGCAGCCTACGGTGGCCAGGCCAGCGGTCACTAGGGCCGAAGGTCACGGTCAAGCAGTCCGGCTGGGCGGACGGATCTTGGCCGGCCCGAACCCTGGCCCAGAGTCACTGCTGCTCGACCTCGATCGTCGAGACGGCGGGGTGCCACCCATCCGGGCGCGAATTTGGGACCTTTGGCACTTCTGGACACCGAAATCGGGCAAGAGAATGACCATGTTGGAGGTATCGAAGGAGAAGCCGATGGGATCACTTTTGGAGCGGTCGAGGAGTCGCCGTATCCGGAGCCAAGCTCGCGAGTTGGTCGAGGAGTGCGAGAGCTTCCTCACCGGCCAGTATCCGTCTGTTCTTCAAGCGCGAGGGGTTCCAGTCCCTGAGTGGGCATGGCTCAGCCTGCTGGCGCATGCTCCCGCAGAAACTCTCATGGACCATGCAGCAGGCGGTCCGCGCCGGAACTACCTTGACCGCCTGAACCTGATCTGGTTGGGTGCGGTCGCACTCTTGACCCAAGAACTGGTGGTGCAGGCCGAGCGCACGGGTTGCAGTGTCGAGGAGCTCCAGCACGCGGTCCTCGTCCGGCTCGAACTGAGGTGGGTTCAAACACCGTCGACTGCCTCGGTGGTAGGTCCGAGCCCGTTCGTCGAGGAAGTCCGACAGGCGCTCAATCAGTTTCGGGGTAGCTCCAATCTCCGCTGACAGCCGACGCCGGTCGGCCGCGGCGCCCGGCAGCGCCTCTCCTCGATCAACTGAGGCTCCGATGGGTCGGTGGCGATGACCACAGCCGTCGAGGTTGGACACGTCACCTCCAACCGCACTGGCAGCGGGCATCAAATGCCGCATGCGAGAGCCCACCACACCGACGGGATCACGGCAGGGCCGCAGCAATCGACCTTTGGCCCTGCCAGCCTCGGATGGTGTGCAGCAGGATGGCGATGCACCATTCGGACGCAGAGGGAGGTTTAGTGATGATGTTGGATCTGTCGGACGCGCTGGCGGAGGAGCTCCACGACACGCTGGATGAGGTGCTTCGGGAGATGAGCAGCGAAATTGCCGGCACCGACAATCCGAACTACCGCGGGGTGTTGACGGCTCGTCGCGAGCGACTGAGGGCGATCCGCGTTCAGCTCGAGAACTCGAAGTCCCCATAGCAGTCGGAGTCATCGTCCCAATGGATGGGGCTTGTGCTGAGAGCGATTGGGCTGTGGCGGTCGTTCGAGGCTCAACCTGCGGGCGTATGCAGGAGATCGGCGCGTCGCAATCAGGCGGCCTACCTATATGCGATCGGGGCCGCTGATACTGGCACGCTCGGGACGATGGTGCCGTCACGCATCTCGATGATCCGGTTGGCGTGGGCAGCCACATCGGATGCGTGGGTGACCATCACGATGGTCATCCCCGCCCCACCGAGCCGATCGAGTAGTTCCAAGAAGCGTGTCGTGGACACCGAGTCGAGACTGCCGGTCGGTTCGTCGGCCAACAGGATCCTCGGAGCGTTTGCCAGTGCCCGGGCGATGGCCACCCTTTGGCGTTCGCCGCCAGAGAGCTCTGTCGGGAGGCGGTGCTCACAGCCGCTGAGATCGAAATCGGCCAGCAGCTCACGCGCTCGGGCCTTCCGCTGGCGTGCCGAAGCGTGCGTTCCGAACATCGGGACCTCCACATTGGAGAGGGCCGACAGTTGTGGCAACAGGTTGTGAAATTGGAAGACGAGGCCGACTTCCTTCCGGCGGTAGGCGCTCGGATCGCGCAGGCGAGCCAGGTCTTGTCCGGCCACGGTCACCGAACCGGTGGTGGGCGAGTCGATTGCGGCCAGAAGGTGGAGCAGGGTCGACTTTCCGCAACCGGAAGGGCCGGTGATCGCCACAGTCTCTCCGAACTCCACCGTGAGATCGACCCCTGCCAGCGCGTTGACCAGGCCCGGATAGACGCGTGTCACCCCCCTCACGTCGACTGCGAGCTTACGTTCCGATGGCTCACTCATAGCTCAGGGCCTTCAGCGGGGAGAGAAGCGCCGCACGAGTCGTTGGATACAGCGCCCCGATAAGGGTCATGACAAGAGCGGTGAGGAGAGCCCTCCAAAACGCCCCCTCGGTGAAATTGGGGTGGAGGATGCCCCGAAGCGCCGGCAGGCGGGCCAACCCAGCAGCGACGGCGAACGAGAGAACGACGCCGAGGACAGCACCCAGCAGGGCGAGCAACAGACTCTCTCCCAGGAGCAGACTGACCGTTCGCCGGCGAGTCCAGCCGATGGCCCGCAGCAGACCGAACTCACGGGTCCGTTCGAACAATGACAACAGCATGGTGTTGCCCACGATGACGGCGCCGATGAGGATGGCGAGCACAGTACTCCCATTCACCGCTGCCTGGAGATAGACCAGGTTGCGGTCCGCCCTCCCGAACTGGGTGGCGGTGCGGATCGTGGTCAGCTCGGGTAGGGAGTACTCGACGCGGTTGGCAACCGTCGCCGCGTTGGTCCCCGGAGTCACCTTGACGAAGGCCAGGGTGACGATACCGGGGACACGGTTGTATCCCTGGATGGCCGGAAGCGGGAACATTGCCCCCGCGTCCCCGAAGGAGTTCCCGGTCGAGTAGATGCCAACCACCGTGTTCGAAGTGCCATTGGCGGCGAGCTGCCCACCGACACCGAGTCCGAGATTCGCCGCCGCTCGCCAGCCCAACAGCACCTGGTGGGCCGCTGTCGGACCGTACGGTTGCCCTTTGATGACCCTCACGCCGAATGATGCGAGATCACCGGGGTCGATGCCGATCTCGATGAAGACAGGGTTGTTGGCGTTGAGGTTCTGGGTTTCGACCAGCACTCCCACCACGCTGGCGACACCCGGGAGCTGGCCGACGCGGGCCAGCTCCTGGCGGTCAATCGTGCTGGACAGCGTGTCTGCGGCTCCTTTCTGGATCACGGTGAAGTCGGCCTTGCCGACCGAGACGATGGCTGCGGCCGATTGCTCGAGGCCGCTACTTGTTACGTCAAGTGTGACCACTGCCATTACTGCGATGGCAACAGCAGCGGCGAGCCCGATCGAACGCGCTTTCTTCTTCCACAGGTTCCGGATGATGAGATCGAAGAATGTCACGCGTCCGTACCTGTGCAAGCTCGCCGGACGCCCTTCTCGCCCCATGCACCTCCGACCTCAGCGCGGAGACCGTCCTGCCCGAACTGACGTCTGTGCCTACCGCCTACAAGCCCGCCGGTTGACTTGGCCGACGCAATGAGAGGAGGGGCGGAGAACTCCCAGCCGCCTCTACCCATGCCGTTCACCGTGCCTTCACGCATGCAGATGTACCTGGAAGAACCCACATTTCATTGTCCACCAGTCGGACGTGAAGCTCTAGGGTCCTTCGACCCCTATTTCGGGGTCCGCGTCGGGTTGGGCTAGTTGGTCGAAGCTTGCCGGCGCCGACGGCTTGGCGGTGGGCTCAGGGCCCGAGCGACCTGGTCAAATTGGGGACCACAGTGGCAATTGCCGCTGTTCGCCCGGATAGAGCTCGACCACCTCGCCGTCCAGCCCCACCCGCACCGGACCCTCGCCCCACTCCAAGACGACGATGGTGAACGTTCCATCGGCTACGGCCACGTTCATCCATCGCTGGCGATACCGAATGTCGAGCGTGAGGCTCTTCACCTCGGTGGGAAGGAGCGGATCGAACCAGATCACGTCGTCGCGGGCCTCGATGCCTAGGTAGCAGCGCTGCAAGAGGTCCACCGTGCCGGCCATCGCACCCAGATGGACCCCTTCGGGAGTGGTGCCGCCCTGGGCGTCGTCGAGGTCACTTCGCAGTGCATCTTCGAAGAACTCCCACGAGCGCTCGCGGTCGGAGCGGGACAAGACCCAGCTGTGCACCACCCGGCTGAGGGTGGACCCGTGCGACGTCCTCTGGAGGTAGTAGTCGATGGTCCGCGGGATGATGTCGGGCTCGAAGCTATACCGGAGTCTCTTGAGGATCGCTCCCAGCTCGTCGGCGGACAAGAGGTAGAAGAGCATGAGTACGTCGGCCTGCTTGGATGCCTTGTAGGCATTGGGCGTATCGTCCTCGTCCTCGAGGATGCGATCCAGCCGGGAGATGTCAGCGTAGCGTTGTCGGTACGCCTCCCAGTTCAGTTCGGCCAGATTCTCGTAGCCCTCGAACTGGCTCATGATGCCGTCGGCGTGGAACACGACCCGCATCTTGCGGCTGATGTCCTCCCAGCGGGCCAGCTCCGCATTGTCCAACGACAGGCGTTCGCGAAGCTCGCTGCACCGCGGCTCTGGCAGGATATCGATCAGCTCCAGGGCCCGACAAAGGACCCAGACAACCATCACGTTGGTATAGGCATTGTTGTTGAGACCGGGAACTTCGGCCCCGACATAGCCGTCGTGGTACTCGTCGGGCCCCATCACGCCCACGATCTCGTAGCGGTCGAGTCCCGAATCGTACCGTGCCATGCTGGACCAGAAGCGACTGATCTCGAAGATCATCTCCGCCCCGTAGTTGGCCACGAACTCGATGTCTCCCGTGACTTGGTAGTACTGCCAGAGGTTGTAGGCAATCGCCACATTGATGTGCCGTTGGAGATGGGACGCATCAGGGATCCAACGGCCGGACAACGGATTGAGATGCACGACCTGAGTCTCTTCTCGCCCGTTGCTACCGCTCTGCCATGGATACATCGCTCCGCGGAACCCGGCTTGCACGGCCGCCCACCGAGCTTCTGGCAATCGTCGGTACCGGTAGAGGAGCAGAGACCGAACCAGCTCTGGGAGGTGCAGGATCAGGTAGGGAAAAATGAAGAGTTCGTCCCAGAAGACGTGACCACGATACGCCTCGCCATGGAGGCCACGTGCCGGAACACCGACATCGAGATCGAGCGTATTGCGCGAAGTGGTCTGTAACAGATGGAAGATGTGGAGGTGGAGAATGAGTCGGGTCGTGATGCCATCGCCCTCGAACTCGAGCGAGAAGCCCCTCCAGAGGTCGTCCCATTCACGGGTGTGGGCATGGAGAAGGTCGCTGAAGCTACCCACTCGCGCGCTGTGTGAGCAGGCTTCGGCCAATGGTTCGCTGATCGAGTTGTCCCTTGATGTGAAGAGGGTGACGATCTTCTCGACCGTGATCGACTCGCCGGCTTTGACATCGATGGACATCTCGTCGGCGATGAAGCCGGCCTCTTCGATCACCCGGCGTTCGGGATCCACGGGGCCCGTGCCGGTCAGACGGGTTCTGACCGCTTCGGCGATGGTGATGTCCGACTGGCTGGTTCGGGCGGCCATGACCACCGTCTCGCCGTCGGGCCGGCCAGTGGTCACCTCGGCCAGGTGGTGCTCGTCAAACTGTCTGTAGCGCTCGACACCGGAGTTGGCAATCCGTCCGTCGATACCCGAGCGGACGGTCAGGCGACCCGACCAATTCTCGGGACGCAGGATCGTTTCGAGCCCGGCGGAATGCGGGTCGGCCATGCTCACGAAGCGGCGCTGCTCAACCCGCAGCAGGCGGCCCATGGTGTCCCGCACTGTCATCGTCCGGCTCAGCGTTGCGCTGCGAAGGTTCAGCTCCTGGGAGAAGTCGAGGACGTCGACGTCGCCGAGGGCGAACCAGGGGCCATCTCCGAGACGAAAACTGAACGAGAGCCAGTTGGGGACATTGACGATGCTCTCGTTCTCGACCGATCGCCCGGCAAGTCGGGTGACTCGCCGGTTGTACAGGCCGGCAACGTAGGTCCCCGGATAGTGAGTGCCGTCGGTTACTGCCTCAGGAGCTGCGCCTCGGGTGCCAAAATACCCGTTTCCCAGCGTGCACATGGCTTCGCGTAGTCCCTCGCGAGCCGGGTCGAACCCGTCGTACCTGAGCGACCACTCATCGACCATCGTGGGCTCGATGGCCGATGTGTCTGCCGAAGGCACGGTCACGGTCAATCCTTGGAGGGGTCGGCTTGCAACTCGACGTCTGAGAGATCCTCAACCACGATATCGGCGCCGTGCTGGCGTAGTGCATCTGCGTGTGATCTTCGATCGATGCCGATGACGAAACTGAATCCGCCCCGGTGTCCCGCCTCGACCCCGGCGAGAGCGTCTTCCACCACCGCAGCGCGAGAGGGGGTAATACCGAGGTGGCGTGCTGCGGTCAGGAAGATGGCCGGATCCGGCTTGCCGGGTAGCCCAAGGGTGTCGGCGTCGACCCCGTCAACGATGGCATCGAAGAGATTCGCAATCCCGGCCGCCGTCAGGATCGCCTTGGCGTGCCGGCTCGACGAGATCAGCGCCGTGCTGACTCCGAGCGAGCGCAAGGAGCGCAGCAAGGCGAGCGTCGACTCGAAGGGGGTCACTCCTTCTTCCTTCACAGCTCGCTCGAAGTCCTGATCCTTGAGGTTCCCGAGGGCGCAGACGCTGTCAAAACCGGGCGGATCCGATGAGCTGCCGTGCTCGAGCGTGATCGCACGCGAGGCGAGGAAGCTCTCCACGCCGTCGTAGCGGGGCTTACCGTCGACGTAGCGGAGATAGTCGTCCTCATCGAACGGTCGGAGGCCTTCACCGGTGGTCTCCGAGCGGGCCCGAAGATACTCGTCAAAGACCCGCTTCCAGCAGCGGGCGTGGAGCCGGGCGGTGTCGGTGACGACGCCGTCCATGTCGAAAATGACCCCATCGATCCGATCGATTGGGACCGGGATCTTCGGTGTCGGCCCGTCACGAAACTGCTTTCGCCCCAAGATCATGTCGTCACTGGTTCTCGACCTTGGACCCCGAAGAGGTCGGAGGGGCTGATTGGTATCGGCCGCTCCAGGGCAACAATCCTCCGCCGTCGGCACCACGATGTCGATCCGAGCGGATGAGATCCACGGTGGTGTGAAGGACGAGAGTTGCAAAATGCTGGCCTGACAATCCGCAGGATTGGTCTCGGTCCGGGTTCCGCGCGTCGGTATCGATACCAGGCCCCGGGCTCATTGCTTCATCCTCTCCCGCCTCGGCCGACAACACTAGGGCCGTTTGTCATCGGAGAGGAGGAGTGGTCACCGCCGATGGTGCGCATCGCTCGATACCGGCGGTGGATCGAGTTGCCGGTCGGCGCTCCCTGGTGAGGCACGACCGGCGCCGGGAGGATCCGGTCTCACTCGTCGGTCAGCGGAGGGCCCCGGGAACGGAGTCCGTTCCCGAGCGCGCACGCCGACTGCCGCACGACGAGGGAGAAGTGGGCCTTTCGACTCTGTCGCCAGTCGCCACGGCGGGTGATGCTGAGTTGATGAGGGTCAACAGGTCGGGTGCCCCGATGGAGGTTGTACAGACGGCGCAGTCGTTCCATGATCCCCTGAGATGGGTCGAACTGACGTCGGCGGCTCGACGCTCGAGGCGGGCTCAGCGTGCCCGCTCCTACTGCCATGAGCGATCCCGGGCGTAGGTCGCTGCCCAGAGTGGTGGGCATAGATCCCCGAGGCGTCAACCGCCCCCCCGAGCCCTCCGATGCGCCCGGCAAGCACAAGGACTGGGAGCGACGCGGAGGCCGGCCTCTCCCGAACCCTGCGCAAGCTGATGTCGTCGAGACCCACGTTTCGATTCTCTTCTTTGTCGGCGAACACGTCTACAAGTTGCGCAAGCCGGTTCAATTCGACTTTCTCGATTTCAGGCAGCGCACGGCTCGGCAAGCCGACTGCCAGCGTGAGGTGGAGCTCAACCGACGCCTGGCTCCCGATGTCTACCTCGGCGTCGCCGATCTGACGATGGATGGGGAGCCGATCGACCATCTGGTTGTCATGCGACGCATGCCGGATGCACGGCGGCTCGCCGCGCTTGCCCGACGGGGGGACGAAGACCTCGGACCCTGGCTGCACCGTCTCGCCGAGGCATTGGTCTCATTTCACCGTCAGGCCCAACGCACGTCAGCGATCTCGGCCAACGCGACTGCCCAGGCGATCCGTGCCGCTTGGGAAGACAACTTTGGCGAGGCTCAACCCTTCGTGGGAACCATCCTCGATGAGGTCGATGAGGCGGAGATCCGTCGGCTCGCCTCTCGTTGGGTCGAGGGGCGGAAGCCGTTACTCGATGCCCGGATTGCCTCGGGTTCGGTGTGCGATGGACACGGAGATCTGCAGGCCGAAGACATCTTCTGCCTCGATGACGGTGTGCGCATTCTCGACTGCCTCGAATTCTCGGACAGGCTCCGCTACAGCGACGTCTGCGCTGACGTTGCCTTTCTGGTGATGGACCTCGAGCGGTTGGGTCATGGCGAAGCGGCGAGCCGCTTCCTTCATGACTACGAGGAACTCGCAGCTGACCCGTTTCCCGACACCCTCGTCCATCACTACTGCGCTTCCCGTGCCTACGTGCGGGCAAAGGTGGCCTGCCTAGGCTCGGTGCAAGGTGCCCTTGACGCCCAATTCGAGGCGAAGCGGCTGCAGGCACTCGCCCTCGATCATCTCCGGAAGGCCCGGGTGAGGATCCTGCTGGTTGGCGGCCTTCCCGGTTCCGGTAAGTCCACGCTTGCCGCCGGGCTGGCGGCCGTCACGGGTTGGAAGGTGATCCGCTCTGACGAGATCCGCAATGGACTCGACGAATCTCCGGCGGGCGCCCGGTCCGCTGGGGCTTCCGGCTACCTCGAGGGTCGCTACCACCCGTCAGTGACTACGGCGGTGTACCAGGAGCTGCTCCGCAGGGCCGAGGAGGCACTCGGGTTGGGAGACTCAGTTGTTCTCGATGCCTCCTGGGTCGACGCCGCCTGGCGAGCCGCCGCCAGGTCGCTCGCCGGTCGCACGGCAAGCGATCTCATCGAATTCTGTTGCGATGCCAGCGCCGAGGACGCAGCGGAACGAATAGTCCGCCGACGGTTGGATGATGCCGACATCTCCGAGGCCACGCCCGAGGTGCGATTGGCGATGAGCCATTCGATGGACTTGTGGCCATCGGCAGAAAAGCTCGACAGTTCCGAGCTGGCTCCCGAGGAAATGGTGCGGCAAGCGCTGGATCTGGCCTACCGATGACGTCTCGCACTCCGAAATCCGTCTCACTCGAGCGCGAGGTCAAATTGAGGGCTGACCTGAACTTTGTCCTGCCCGACTTGCGCACGGTGGTCGGATGGTCCGCCGACCAAAGGGAGCAGCACTTCCGCACCGCTTACTTTGATACCGCGGAGTTCCGCTTATGGCAGAGGCGCATTACGCTCCGTCACCGAGCGGGGGATGAGGCGGGAGACGGCACCTGGACCTTGAAACTCCCGGCTCACGGTGAGGGGCCTACCCTCGATCGGATCGAATCGTCCTGGGGTGGCCACCGGCAGTTGCTACCCGCAGAGGCAACTAGGTTGCTCCAGGGCATCGCCCGAAGGTCTTCCTTCCACCAAATCGTAGAATTGGACGCGACGAGGCGTCGGAGCATCCTTCGTGACCCCGGTGGCGTGGTGTGTGGGGAACTGGATGACGACATCGTCACCGTGCTCGGTGGCAGTCGAGACGGCGTTCGCTTTCGCCAGATCGAGCTCGAGCTCGGCCCAGGCGGGGAGGCATTCGTCGGCCCCCTGCTGAAGGAGCTCACGAGGGCCGGCGCACGGCTCGGGGGCGAGCAGAAGCTGGCGGAAGCCCTGGACCTCCCAGGTCGACTGGCGGAGCGTCCGGAGTTCCAGGTCCACAAGACGTCCTCAATGGGGGACTTGGTGGTAACGAGCATCCTCGCCGCGCTGGATCGGCTGCTCGACAACGACTGGCGTATGCGGGTCGATCCCTCAGATCCTTCAGTCGAAGGCGTCCATCAGGCTCGCGTTGCCACCCGTCGGCTGCGCTCGCACTTGAAGCTGTTCCAGCTGGTGCTTGACCCCGCCTGGGTGGCATTTGTGCGCGCCGACCTCAGGTGGTTGGGCGAAGTGCTCGGGAGGGTGCGTGACGCTGACGTGTTGGCTGTCCTCTTCGACGGGGGCGGCGACGGCTCGGCGTTCGACGCTGAGGGTCGAGACGGGCTCCGCTCAGACCTGGATGGGCAACGGCGGACCCACTGCCGAGAACTGGCCGGCGCGCTGGCCGACCGCCGCTATCTGAATCTGCTGGACCTTCTCGAGGCAGCGGCCGATCGGGCACCATTCAACGAGAGTGGAACAGCCAACGGGCTATCGGAACGGTTTCTCCACTTCGACCGTCCGGCAAGGAAGGTCTTGCCCAGACTGGTGGGGCAGCGCTGGCGGGCACTCCGGCGAGAGGTTCGCAGGGCCGGCCCAGACCCAAGCGATCGTGCGTTGCACCGCATTCGAATCAGGGCGAAGGAACTTCGGTATGCCGCCGAGTCAGCCACGCCGGTCATCGGCGAGCCTGCCCGCCGCACTGCAATGGCTGCCGAGAACGTTCAGAATGTCCTAGTTCTACTTGGTGCCCAGGTTTCTGGATTTTGTGACAAGTTTCAGGCGGCT
>JADMIJ010000069.1 GCA_015478655.1 Acidimicrobiales bacterium
AATGGGCGCGATCGGAGGGTCGGGGGTGGGCGGTGGCAGCGGTGGAGGCGGTGGGGGGGGTGGAGGCGGTGACAGCGTGGAGGGCGGAGTGTCCGTTGCCTGGCTCCCGGGGAACGCCGCCTCAGGGCCGGCCGATCGCCGGGTGGTCCAGTCGGTGGCTCTGGAGCCCGCCGCCACCGCCGCGCCTGTCGCCACGGCAGCGCCCGCCGCGGCCGCCTCCCGACCCGGGCCTTCGGCGGGAGCGCCCCAGCTGCTGGAGGAGGGCGGCGCGGTAGGCGACGGCGCTGAGGGCGCCGGCGCGGTGGGTGCCGGCACTCCCCGGTAGCGGGCCAGCCAAGCCGGCAGCGCCTGATCGAGATAGGCGGCCTGTCCCGCGGTGACCGTCTCGGTGGGGAGCAGAAATCGGATCGACTGCCCGCCCGATGTCAGCTCCATGACCGCGGCGGCACGCCCGTCCTGCAGCACGATCTTCTCGCGGCAGGCCGCGGTGTCGAGCCCGGACCACACCAAGAGCCGCTCGATCTGGGGTTGGGGTCCCTGCACCGTGATGCCGGCGGTGGTGAAAAGCAGACTGAGGCCCTCGGTTGTCTTCGTGCCCCGATCAGGGTCGCCAGCCAGCGCAACTCCGCCCAGTTGCATTCCCTCGGGAGGCAGTTCGGTTATTCCCACGGTCATTTCTGCGCTTCCTCCGTTGCCCGGGAAATCCCGGACTCTGTTGACCCCGCTGTGACATCCTGCCGCCCGAACCTTGATTCGGCAAGGTTGACCTGCGACGTCGTGCATGCGGATCTGATCGGTTCAGCCTGGTCAGGCACAGTCATGGCACAGCACCATTCTTACCGTCTCCCACCTCCGGATCTCGGCATTGCGGACGATCGGCCCCCGGAGCGCCGCAAAGAGGCGGCCCGATCAGACGGCCAACCCTGTGCCTCTGCTGGCCACCCGTTGCTCGAATGTCCACACCGATGACGAGAGGACGTCTCTCGGTATCTCGCCGCCGACGGAGAAGGCCTGAAGGTCGGCCTCGATGCGATCGGTGCCCAGGGAGACGTCCTCCACCTCGACCGGTACCGGCGTCGAACCGTCGGACACGGTGAAGGAGATGAGCAGACCGGAGAGCTGCTCCCCTGCCGGGGCGTGAAGATCCACCACCGAGGCCGATGCCGGGCCGGGTTGGTCGTTCTGCCCGGAGGCGCTGTTGGCACCGAGCTGCACCTCCGCGGCCACGGCGGTGGCCACGCACTGCGGGTACCGGGAGTTGGCATACAACGCGGCATCGTCTTGTTCGTCGCGGTGGGTCCGGACGATTCGGGCGCTGGTCTGGAGCTCGAAGGCGAACCCGGGCTTTTGGGCGGACGCGGGGGCCACGAACACCGGCGACGACGTGTGCGCGGTCTGGTCACTGGCCGGTCCCCCCAGGACCACCGCCCCCTGCTGGTCCGTGATGCCCATGCACCCGGCGAACGTATTGGCGATGGCGGCCTCGGCAGTACGCATCTGCTGGGAGTTGGATCCGCTGGAGTCGGTGTTGACCGTCCATCCGCGAGGGAGATCGTTTCGGCTCAGCATGAGCTGATCAGCCAGTTGCTGATCGGAAGAGAGCCGGGGAGCACCCGGCGCGCCGGCTGGTGTTCTACTCCCCGCGTCCGACAGGGCCAGAGCCAGTCCCACTCCGGCCACCACGAGGGCCGATCCGATGACCAGCATCGCCTTCCGGCGGGTGCGTCGTGGTCGCACCGGCCTCGGTCGATCCCAACCGGCCGGGAACGCCGGCGGGACGCCGTATGCCCCGGATCCATAGCCAGCCAGGCCGTAGGGCCCGAGCCCGGGCGGAGCCGGGGCGGTGACCGGCGCGCCCGAGTGACCTCCTTCGGAGGTCGACCATGTGGCCAGCTGTCGGTCGAGGGCGCGGATGTGGACCGACTCGGGACGCTCGGATGGGAGGAGGAACAGTGAGGTCTGCTCCGCCGTCCCGACCTCGATCGGGGTGACGAAGCCACCGTGGTCGCAGGCATGGGTCACACCGAGGGACACCCTGGCGACCGCGGTCCACGGGACCCGGCGACGCTGGCCCGGTCCTGGCCCCACGACTTCGAACCCCTGCTGGTCGAACGAGAGGAAGAGCGCGGCCTCGCTGGCCGTCGTATTGTCGTCTCCGACCTGGACGACGCCGTCGAACCACGATCCGTCCATCTCCGGCACCGTTTGGGGGACGTCACCCGGGTGCTCGTATGGTTGTCGAACTTGGTCCGCCGGATGCGGCCGACCTGCGAGCGGTGCGCCTGCCCGCGTGCTCATTCGATACCGGCCCCGAACTCCCCGGGCGGGCACTCAGCGGGCGACGGCATCGACGATGGCTTCGGATGCGACATCGAGGGTCCGGTCGAGCTCCGCATCACCGTGGGCCATCGACGGGAACGCCACCTCGTAGGGGCCAGGGGCGAGGGCCACCCCCCGATCGAGCATGGAGCGGAACAACCGGGCGTAGACACCGGTCGAAGCCGAGGCCACCGCACCGTCGTAGTCATGCACGGGGGCCGAACCGACAGGAGCGAAGAACAACCCGAAGAGCGGGCCCATGACCGGCACCTGGGCCTCCAGCTGCCTGCCCGAATCGTCCTCGATCCCCGCCTTCACGAGCGCCTGAGTCAGGACGGCGGCCAGGGCGGGGCCGAATCGAGCCACCCGTTCGCACAGGGTCCGATAGGACAGAGGGCCCATCGACTCGAGGACGGCCAAGCCGGCCGCAGTGGCCAGAGGGTTCCCCGACAAGGTCCCGGCCTGGTACACCGGCCCAACGGGTGCGAGTGACTCGAGCACGTCGGACCGACCGCCGAAGGCGCCGACCGGGAGGCCTCCCCCGATGACCTTCCCGAAGCACCAGAGGTCGGGCCGCACGCCGGCCCATCCCGAAGCCCCGCCCTCACCCAGGCGGAACCCGGTGATGACCTCGTCGAAGACCAGCAGGGCCCCCGCCGCGTCGCACGCGTCCCGCAGCCCTTGGAGGAACCCGCTCTCCGGCGCCACCAGTCCCATGTTGGCCGCAACCGCCTCGACGATCACGCACGCCACTCGGTCGTCGATTTCGGGAACCTGGTTGTAGGGGGCCACCAGCGTCTCCGCCACGGCCGCCGCCGGCACGCCCGCCGAATCCGGCAGTCCGAGGGTGGCGACCCCGCTTCCGCCGCCGGCCAGGAGGCCGTCGGAGTGACCGTGATAGCAACCGGCGAACTTGAGGACCCGCGAGCGCCCGGTGAATCCCCGGGCCACCCGGATGGCGCTCATGGCCGCCTCGGTCCCCGACGAGACCAGGCGCACCTGCTCGCACCCTTCCACCCGGGCGCAGATCGCCTCCGCCAGCAGCACCTCGCCCTCGGTCGGGGCCCCGAACGTGGTTCCCCGGGCGGCGGCGTCGCTGACCGCCCGGACCACCGCCGGATGGGCATGCCCGAGGATGGAGGCCCCGTAGGACTGGACGAAGTCCAGCAGCCGATGGCCATCGGCATCCCACACATAGGCGCCTTCGCCGCGCGAGACGAAGTAGGGATGGCCGCCGACCGATCGAAACGATCGGACCGGGGAATTGACCCCCCCGGGGATGACCCGTCGGGCACGTTCGAACCACGCCGCGGAGACGGCCCGGTCAACCACCGAGCGCCTCGGCCACCTCGCCGGCGAAGTAGGTCAGGATGAAGTCGGCGCCGGCTCGTTTCACCGCCGTCAGCTGTTCGAGGGCGACCGCGGGCCCGTCGATCCAGCCGCGCTCCGCCGCCGCCTTGACCATCGCATACTCCCCACTCACGTGATAGGCGCCCACGGGCACGTCGAAGGCGCCGCGCACATCGGCGATGACGTCGAGGTAGGTCAATGCCGGCTTGACCATGACCATGTCCGCGCCCTCGCCCACATCCAGCGCCACCTCTGCCATGGCCTCGCGGCGGTTGCGGGAGTCCTGCTGGTAGCCCTTCCGATCGCCACCATCGGCGATGGTCACCTGCGCCGCGTCACGAAACGGTCCGTACAGCGCCGAAGCGTACTTGGCCGCGTAGGCCAGGATCGCCGTCCCCTGGAACCCCGCCCCGTCCAGTGCGGCCCGGATGGACCCCACCTGCCCGTCCATCATGCCGCTGGGGGCGATGACGTCGGCCCCGGCGATGGCCTGGGACAGGGCCAGCTCGGCGTACAGGGGCAGGGTGGCATCGTTGTCCACCTCGCCGGTGGACGGGTCCACCACCCCGCAGTGGCCGTGATCGGTGAACTCGTCGAGACAGCAGTCGGCCATGAGCACCACCGTGTCGCCCACCGCGTGACGCGCCGAGGCCAGGGCCTGCTGCGTGATGCCGTCGGGCCGGAGGGCGCGGGAGCCGGTGGCGTCCTTGTGCTCGGGACGGGGCAATCCGAAGAGGATGACTGCGGGCACGCCGAGCGCGCCCAGACGCTTCACCTCGGCGGTCACCGAGTCAACGGTGTGTTGGACCACACCGGGCAACGACGGAACCGGCCGCGGCTCGTCGAGGCCGTCGGCCACGAACAGGGGGGCAACCAGGTCGTCCACGGACAGCCGGGTCTCCGCCACCAGGCGCCGCAATGCCGGGGTCCGCCGGAGCCGGCGCTGCCGCGAAACCGGGTAGCCGGCCACCGATCCTCGTGACCGGACCATGAAGGGGACGTCATCCGACATTGCCGCCCAGCCTACGGCAGGGCCGCGGGCGCGCCGCCCGGCCCCGGCTCGACGGCCTACTGCTGATGTCGTTCCTGTTGTGGTTGGTGTCGTTGCTGTTGCTGCTGGTGTCGAGTCCGCGGCCGGTTGACCCGCTCCGCCTCGCCGAGCACCGCCACCACGGCGTCGACCAGTCCGTCGATGGTGTGCGGGCTCGCCTCCCCTGTCACGACGAGCCCGGCCGTCCGGGCCGACCTCGAGGTGACCGGGCCGATGGTCACGACCACCGGGGGCAGGCTGTCAGCGCCCAGCACTTCGATGGTCCGCTCCACCGTGGACGAAGAGGTGAACAGCACGGCGTCAGCCCCCAGGGCCGATTCGACGTCCGCAAGGCTCGGGGCGACGGACACCGTCCGGTAGGCGATGACCTCGTCGACCAACCACCCCTTGGCCCGGAGCCCCGCGGCCAGCGCCCCCCGCACGGTTTCGGCCCGGGGGAACAGCACGGTCCCGACTCCCCCCGGGCGGGTACCGGGCGCGCCCGGCTCCAGCGGGTCGATGGCCGGGAACTGCTCGGCCAGCGCCTCCGACACCGACACCGTCGGCACCAGGTCGGGGGCAATGCCCCCTTCGACGAGCGTGCGGGCCGTCCCCACCCCCACCGCTGCCCACCGGACCGTGACGGGCACCGCTGCAGCGTCGGCGCCGAGCGCGGCCAGGAGCCTGGACACGGCGTTGGAGGAGGTGAGCGCCACCCACTGGTAGGCACCGGACCGGAGACGGTGCGCGGCGCGGGCCAGCCCTTGGCCGCCGTCGGGTGGATCCTCGATGGCGATGACCGGGAGCTCGACCACCGTCGCCCCGAGACCGACCAGCCGATCGATCAGGTCCGGCGCCTGGGATCGGGGCCGGGTCACCACGACGCAGCGACCGGTGAGCGGAGAGGCCTTCACGGCGAGCCTGGGACAGTCGTCGTCGAGCCGAGCTCCAGCGCGGCCACGGGGCCGACCACGATGGTCGAAGGGGCAGGCAATTCGATCGCAGACAGTCGGCCGAGCGTCGAGCGGACCACCTGCTGGTCGCCCGTGGTCCCCCAGTGCACCACGGCCACCGGCGTGTCGGCGTGGCGCCCGCCGCCGATCAGCTCGGCCGCGATCTGCGCCCGCTCGGACATGCCCATCAGGATGACCAGGGTCCCCCCGGCCCGGCCCAGCGAGTGCCAGTCGACCCCGCCCGGGGCCGACCGATCTCCGACATGACCGGTGACGACGGTCACCGAGGACGCCATGCCCCGATGGGTCACCGGGATCCCCGCTGCGGCCGGCGCGGCGAAGGCCGAGCTCACTCCGGGCACCACCTCGTAGTCGACCCCGGCCTCGCGTAGGGCCTCGGCCTCCTCACCGCCACGACCGAATACGAAGGGATCACCGCCCTTCAGCCGCACCACCCGCCGGCCCGCCCGTCCGTGCTCGATCAGCTGCGCGTTGATCTCGGACTGGGGGGTGGACGCTCCCGGGGCCTTGCCCACGTTGATCAACTCGGCACCCGCGGGGGTCAGCTCGAGGAGCTCACGGGTGATCAAACGGTCGTAGATCACGACTTCGGCCCCCGCCAGCAGCTCGGCGCCCCGCCGAGTGAGCAGCCCCGGATCGCCCGGCCCGGCACCGATCAGCGAGACGCTCATGCCTCCCCCGCCGACGCTACGCCGCTGGACCCGGCACCGGGGGACGGGTCCCACCCGTCGAGGGCGTAGCCGCCGGCATCGTCGACGAGGTACCGGGCCGCGGCCCGCCCGAGGTCCTCGGGGTGGCATCCGGTTTGGGTCGATCGCAGGACGATCCGCCCGTCGGCCGACGCCATCATGCCGGTCAACCGGATGGCAGCCCCGGCGCCCCCTGGGCCGAGGTGGTCCTCCGCCCAGATGGCGTGCGCGCCCACCGGCAGGGTGCACCCGCCGCCCAGCTCGGCCAGGAACGCCCGCTCTGCCGCCAATAGGGGGGCAACCGTCGGATCGTCGATGCCGGCCAGCACGGCCTGGGTGGCCCCATCGTCGGCCCGGCACTCCACGGCCAGCGCCCCCTGGCCCACCTGGGGGAGCATGATCCCCGGCTCGAGCACGTCGACCTCGAGCCCGGCCGGGGGGGACCAGCCCAGCCGGTCGATCCCGGCCTTGGCCACCACCACGGCGGCGATGCCCCCGGTGCCGACGGCAGCCAGGCGGGTGGCCAGATTGCCTCGCAGTCCGGTGAAGGTGAGGTCGGGCCGGTGGTTGGCCAGTTGCACTCGGCGGCGGGCTGAGCCGGTGGCCACCGTGGCCCCCGTCCGCAGGGTGGCGATGCCGCCCCCCACGAGCACGTCGCGGGCGTCAGCCCGCTCGGGGACTGCCGCCAGCACCAGGCCCGGGACACCCAGGATCGTCGAGGCGGGCAGGTCCTTGGCCGAGTGCACGGCGGCGTCGGCGTCACCCCGGAGCACCGCCGACTGCACCTCTTTGACGAAGGCGCCCTGTCCCCCGAGTCGATCGATGGGGACGTCGGCCCGCCGGTCTGCGTCGGTGTCCACCATGACGAGGGACGAGGAGGTCCCCAATTGGTCGAGGAGCGCAGCCACCCGGTTGGCCTGCCACAGGGCCAGAGGTGAACGCCGGGTGGCCAGTCGGATCAGCGACCGATCAGTCACGGTGGAGACCCACGGGCCACCGGCTACAGGTCGAACAGCGTGCGGAGAGCTTCGACCAGGCGCTCACTCCGCGGGGTTCCGGCCGCGTCCTTGAGGACCACCGTGGGTTGATGGAGCAGTTTGGCCACCATGGCCCTGGTCACCGCGTCGACCTGTTCCCATTGCTCATCCGACAATTCCGTGCGCTTGGACCGCTGCCGGACGAATTCCGCCCTGCGGGCCTCCTCTACTCTCGCCCTGAGGGCCGAGACCATCGGGGCGGCGTCCCGAGCCCGGGACACCACCCGGTACCGTTCCACCTCGTCGGCCACGATGCGGGTGGCCCCGGCCACCTCTTCCTGCCGACCGGAGAGGGCATCGGCTACCGCGGACCGGAGCACTTCCATGTCGAGGAGCTCCAATCCCTCCAGCCCGGCGGCGGACGGCTCCACGTTGCGGGGCACACCGAGGTCGATGACCAGAAGCGGTGCCGAGGGACTGCGCCCGCCGACGGCGGCTTCGAGCATCGGGGAATCGATGATGGGGTGCGTGGTTCCCACCGACGTGAACACCACATCGGAGGTGGAGAGCACGGGCCCGAGGTCGTCCAGCGGCGCTGTCGTCACCGGGGTCCCGACCTCGCCGGAGAGGGCGGCGGCGATGGCGTCGGCCCGATCCGCGGTGCGGTTGGCGATGGTCAGGCTGGCCACTCCGCGGCCGGCCAACGCCTGGGTCACGCCCTCACCCATCTCACCCGCCCCCACCACCAGCACCCGGGCACCGGCCAGGCCGTTCTTCCTGCGGCCGGCGGCCAGGGCCACCGCGCCATGGGACAGCGAGGTGATGCCGCGGGCGATGGCAGTCTCGGACCGGACCCGCTTGCCGGTCTCCACGGCGTGGCGGAAGAGGGCACCCAGTACCGGTCCGGACACCTGCTCGGACTGCGCCTTCTCCCAGGCCCGCCGGACCTGACCCAGAACCTCGGACTCGCCGACGACCGCCGAGTCGAGCCCGGCGGCCACGGTGAACAGGTGGTCGGTGACGTCATCGTCGAAGCGCACGGCCAGGTGCTCGGCCAGCGTCTCTACCGGGCTCCCGCTGATGGTGGCCAGGAACTCCTGCAGCTCGGCGACGCCGTCGTGAAACCGCTCGACGACGGCGTAGACCTCTGTGCGCAAGCAAGTGGAGAGGATCACCGCCTCGGAGAGGTTCGATTTGTCCCGCAACCGGCCGAGACCCTTGGGCAGGTCGCTCTCGGTGACGGCCACCCGCTCCAGCAGGTCGAGCGGAGACCGGCGCTGCTCGATGCCGACGACTATCACCGACATTGGGCCACCGCCTGAGCTGCTGCCTGGATCACCTGGTGTCTCACTGGTTCAGAGCCTCGGTCGGACGATGGTGCGGGCAGGCGCCCGCCCTGCAAGCGTAGGCGGGATTGACCGGGTTTCCTGCCGCGCACCCTCGCACCTCTGGGCTCACCGGCCGGGCGCGGGCTGGTACCAGAGGCCGGCACGGGATCACGAGGACGCCAATTCAATCGGAGGCGCCGCGGGTGAGTCCCACCGACCGGATCACCGGCATGCGATCGTCCCCGGCACTACCCATACGGCGTGCCTGATAGAAGCTCATCACCTGCAGCTCGATGCTGAGGTCGACGTAGCGCAACAGCACATCGGGCGGGACCTCCAGCACCTGGGGGGCGAAGTTGAGGATGGAGCGGACGCCGGAGGCGACCATCAGATCGGCCACACGCTGGGCCACCGAGGCCGGGGTGGTGATGACCCCGATGGCCAAGGGGACCTCGTTGGCGATGTAGGGCAGGTCGTCGAGATGGCGGACGACCACGTCGTCGACGCGTTCGCCGATGATGGCGGGATCGGTGTCGAGCAAGGCCGTCACGTTGAAGTTGCGGGCCGCGAATCCCTGAGAGCGGGCCAGGGCCCGGCCCAGGTTCCCGATGCCGGCGATCACGACGGGCCACTCGCGGTCGAGCCCGAGTTGGCGGTCGATCTGTTCGATGAGGAAGGCCGCGTCGTATCCCGCCCCCCTGGTGCCGAAGGATCCCAGCAACGACAGGTCCTTGCGCACCTTGGCCGCGTTGACCCGGGCCGACGAGGCCAGCAGTTCCGACGAGACGGTGGTGGTGCCGGAGCGCAACAGCTCCTCGAGGATGCGCTGGTACACCGGCAGCCTGGTGACGGTGGCCTCGGGTATCCGCCGGGTGGTGGGCCCCGGAGCCACCGCCCGGAGATTCGACACGGGAGATGTGGGGTCGCGTGGCACTGGGTCGGATCGTAGAACCCGCAGGTCCGGTGCGAAAGCTGGCCGGGCCCTACGACCAAGCCCTCCCGGCTGTCCCGGGATCAGGACCCCGTCTCGTCGGCCGGCCGAGTCGAGATCCGGACGGTGTCCCCCGGACCCCTGACGTGGAGATGGAGCGCCGCCGAGGCCCGGTCGAGGACCAGCGCCATCTGACCGTTGCTGTCCAGGACCAGGCCCAGCTCGCCCGCTTCGACATCGCCGAACGCCGGCACCAGGCGGGCCCGGGTGGGGCGCCCGACAGCCCCGAGGCCATCGCCGTCCCCGGGAGGGTCGACCCGTTCCACCGTCACCTGGGCCGCGCCCCCCACGGAGAGGCCGATGTCCTCGAGCACCTCGGGGCGGAGCCGGAGTTGGACGTTGCCGAAGTGGTCGACCCAGGTGACGGAGGTGATGACGGCCGGGCCGTCGGGCGAGGCTTCGACTCGATCATGGTGGCTGGGGGTGGCGGATGGCAGCGCCAGCGAGGCAGGTTCGATGGCGCTCCCGAGGGCTTCGACGGGGCCGCCCGTGGCCAGGTGGGCGGCCGCCGGGGCGAAGAGGTCCCTCCCGTCGAAGGTGCGGCCCGACGCGCTCGGACCGGTGAGCGGTGACGACCTCCGGGGGTCGAGCAGGACGACCCGCTCCACGCCTCCGAGGCCGGCGGCCATGGGCACCAGCAGCCCGTTGTCGGGTCCCACCAACCAACTCGGACCGTCTCCGGCCACGCCGATGGCCACACCCCGCCTGGGCGTGCCGACCCCGGGATCGACCACGGCCAGGACGACCCCCGCACCGAGGAAGGGAGCGCACCTCACCAGCATGGCGGCACCTGCCTCCACGTCGAAGGGTGGGATCTGGTGCGAGAGGTCGATCACCGGCCGGGCCGGTGCCAGCCGATGGAGCAGGGCACGGACTACGCCCACGAACTCGTCGGCGGTGCCGTAGTCGGAGAGGAAGAAGATGGCCGGGGTCGGTCCACCATCGGAGGCGCCGGTCCGCAACCCCCGAGGCTCTTCTGGTCCGGGCACGGTCACACCCACCCGGTCAGCGCCGGGCCGACCCCGTGGTCGCGGACGGGTTCGCCGCGTCCCCTCCGGGATCGGTCAACGTCCCAGTTGCTTCGAACGCTCGGTGGCCGCCGCCACCGCCTCGATGAAGGCCGAGCGAACAGCCTTGAATTCGAGTGTGCGCACTGCGGCCGCCGTGGTCCCCCCCGGGGAGGTCACCGCCGCCCGCAGCTCGGCGGGGTCATCACCTGTCCCGGCCAGCATGCGGGCCGAGCCGAGCAGGGTGCCGACCACCAGTTGTCGGCTGACCTCGCGGGTCAGACCAGCGCTGACCCCGCCCTCGATCATGGCCTCGGCCACCAGGAAGATGTACGCCGGCCCCGACCCCGAGACCCCGGTGACGGCATCGAGGTGGCGCTCGGGAAGCCGCACGACCGTTCCGACCGATCCGAGGATGGCCTCCGCCCACTCGAGATCGGCGGCCGTCGCCGCGCTGCCGCCGGCCATGCCGGCGACCCCCGAGCCGACCAGCGAAGGGGTGTTGGGCATGGCTCGCACCACCACGTCACCCGGCCGGAGCGCGGCCTCGAGGCGGGCGGTCGACAGCCCCGCCACGATCGAGAGCACCCGCCTGATGCCCACGACGGCGAGCGTGCGGAGCACCGACTCGGCCACGTCGGGTTTGACGGCCAGCAGCGCTCCGTCGGCAGGGACCGGCCCGTCGGCGACGTGCAGCCCGGGATGGGCATCGGCAAGACGCCGTCGCTGGGCGGGGTCCGGCTCACTGACGGCCAGGTCCTCGAGCGGCGCCCAGCCCGCGGCAATCAGGCCGCTGAGTAGGGCGGAGCCCATCTTCCCACCCCCGACGACCAGCAGTCTCGGTGCCATGCCGGAACGCTACCAGTGGCCTCATCGCCGCTCGGATGAGGCGCAGCCTGCCTCAGAGGGGCGTCGAGGCGCTCGGGCTCAGGCCGGTGCGGCTCGCTGCGAGGCTGGGCGGCGGCGATACATTCCCTGATAGCCGATGCCCATGGCGGTGGGAAAGCAGTCATCGGTGTAGGCCATCGACGCCCCCATGATCCGGTCGAGCTCCTCCTCGTCCACCCGCTCCACCGGGACCCGCCCCACGAGGTACACCGCATCCTCGGGGCCCAGGGCGAAGCTCATGCCCAGCAGGTCGGCATTCTTCTTGAGCAGGTACTCCCAGGTCGCCTCCACATTGGTTTCCGGGCCGGGCATGAACTGGGTCTCGTGGTGGAGGGTCCGCTGCCTCAGGGTCAACCAGACCGTGACGAACTCCTTCTCGTCGCCCCGCAGGCGCAGGTACCAGCGGGGCGCGCCGGACACCGGGTCACCGCCCGGTTGGCGATCGACCGCCACCAGCGCTCCCCCTTCGGCCAGCTGGCGCTCACCCCACTCGTCGATCACCGCACACACCGCCGCCCGCTCATCAGGACCGAGGATGCCGCTCCAGCGATCGATCATGAGCACTCGACGAGGCGGCCCACCGTCAGCTCGGCATAGATCTCGCGGAGCAGATGGGCCGCTCTGGCCCAGGTGTACCGGCGCGCCCTCAGCACGGCCCCGGTGCTCAGACGCTCGGCGAGCAGGGGCTCGGCCAAGATCTGGCGGACCCAGGCGGCGAACGCTTCCGGCGAGGGTTCCTCCACCAGGTAGCCCGTGCGACCGTGGTCGATGAGGCTTCGGAGGCCCCCGACATCCGAGGCCACCACCGGGGTCCCACACGCCGCGGCTTCGAGCGCCACCAGTCCGAACGACTCGGACCGGCTCGGCACGAGGCAGACGTCGGCCGCCCGGTAGTACGTCGAGAGGAGCTCATGGGGTCGGGGCGGTACGAAGACGACCTGCTCCCCGAGGCCCAGGTCATGGACCATGGCCCTCATCCGCTCGACTTCGGCCTCACCCTGGGGCCCACTGGGGCCACCGACGATCACCAGCCGGGCATCGGCATGATCGTCGGCCAGGGCCGCCAGGGCGCGCACGGCAACAGCGACGCCTTTGAGCGGCTGGATCCGCCCGACGAAGAGCAGCAGCGGGCCCCGGCCCGGAAGCCCGAGTGCCCGCCGCGCCTGGCGCCGGTCACCGGGGCCGAAGAAGGCGTGATCGACACCGGGGGCCACAATGCGAATCCGGGAGGGGTCGGCGTCGTACAGCTCGTGGATCTGCGCTGCCTCCACCGAGCACGATGCCAGGACGGTGTCGGAGCACTGGATGATCGCCGCCTCGGCCTCAGCCCGACGATGCGAGGAGTCCGCCTCGACCTCCTCGGGACTGGCCTCCGCCTTGACCCGATCCAGGGTGTGGAAGGTCGACACCAACGGCAGGTTCATCCGGTGCTTGATGATGTGGCCCGCCATGCCGCTCAGCCAGTAGTTGGCGTGCACGGCATCAAAGGGAAGGTCCTCGTCGGTGCCGAGGCTCTCCGACGTCTGCATCCGCTTGAGGACTCCGTCGGCAAACTCGTCGACCACCCGGGGCAGCGCCTCCTTGGCGATAGGCGTCGGTGGCCCCGCCGAGACATGGTGGACCCGGAATCCGGGCTCGATGCTGACCGTGGCGGGGAGATCGTCGGCCCACGCCCGGGTGAACACGTCACACTCCACTCCGGCCCGGGCCAGCGCAGAGGACAGCTCGCGCACGTAGACATTCATGCCGCCGCCGTCCCCGGTGCCGGGCTGGGCCAAGGGCGAGGTATGCAGGGAAAGGACAGCCAGACGCCTCATGCGCCGCCGATCCTACCGGGAGGCCCCGCTCAGCCGACGACGGCGGCGGGACCGGTGCTGCCCGGGGAAGTCCCACCCCGGGCTGCGGCGCCTGGGCCGTGGGGCTCATCGGCGCCCGGGTCTCCGGTGGCTGACACCCGGTTGCCGTCAGCCTCGTCATCGTTCTCGTGGCGGAACGAGAGGTAGATACGCATCAACGCCTGGCGCTGGTCCTCCGTGAGGTGGTGATCGGCGAAGATGTGCCGGGACAGGTCGGTGTCGCCGTCGGGCTTCTCGAGGATCCCAGCCTGCACGTAGAGGGTCTCGGCGGAGATCCGCAGGGCCTTGGCGATCTGCTGGAGGATCTCGGCCGAGGGCCGACGGAGCCCGCGTTCGATCTGGCTCAGGTACGGGTTCGAGATTCCCGCCAGCTCGGACAGCCGGCGGAGGGACAGACGCGCCGAACTCCGCTGCTCACGGATGAAGGATCCCAACTCGTTGAATCGCTCTGGGAGCTCCTTCACAAATTGGGCGCCATCGGAGTGGGAGGGATCCTTCACGACAGGAGACCGTCGACCGAGGCCCGCCCCGTCTTGTGCCGGTCGACCAGTTCAGCCTGCAGCGCGTCGATCCGCTCGTGCAATGCGCGCCGATCGACGGACACCCGACTCTCGATGGCTTCGAGCTGACCGGCGATGCTGTTCAACTGATCGATGTCCAGCTCAGCCAGGGTGCCGATCTCGTCGGCGCCGAGGACGGCGTCGAGCTCGGCGGTGAGGTCGGACTCCTCGGTGTCCGGCGACAGCAGCAAGGGCAGGTGGCCCGGACCGGCGGGGCGTCCCGGTCCGGCGGACAGGATGGCCGGAAGATCCTCGACCAGAGCAGCCAGGTCAGGAGAGTCGTCCGAGCCCGGATGCTCGAGGTAGGCGTGGACGATGTCCAACCGTCCCTGGATGAGTCGGCGGAGGTAGGACAGGGCCACTTCGGCCTCCTGGCATTCGGTGCGCATGGACCGGATGTCGGCCAGGGACTTGGCCTCGATGCCGGCCAGGTAGGTGCTGGTCAGAATGCGATCGAGTTCGTCCTTGTGGCTTGGCATTACGCCCGATGGTACTCCTCCGGCCAGGGCCCAGGCCCGCTCCGCCCCGCCGGGGCATACCGGTACACGGCCCGGCCGACCACCGAGGAACGGGGAACCGGGCCGAATTGTCGGCTGTCGGTGCTGGCGTCTCGGGCGTCGCCTGCCACCAGGAGGGTGCCTGCGCGGCGGTCCACGGACGCCACCCGCTTGATCAGCACCCGGGAGGGGTCCCTCGGGTCGCGCAGAGCGACGACCTCCCCGGGCCTGGGCCAGCGGGACAGGGGCCGGGGAAGGGCCAGCACGACGACCTTGTCACCGGCGAGGAGGGCCGGGCTCATCGAGGACCCCGCCACCTCGACCCGGTGCACCGACCGACGGAGCGCGGCACCGGCTGCCGCTCCTGCGACCAGCGCGGCTATCCGACGGCTGACCATGTCGCGCCGGGCTCACGAGCTGTGTCGACCAAGGGCGGGCGGCGTGCCGGACGGGCATACGCCCCCGGTCCGAATCGACGGTGGCACGGCCGGGATGGGGCGGTCCGGTGCCGCACCGACCTGGCTGTTCGTCGGTGCACGAACCTGGGTAAGGTGACCGGCGAGGGCAACATGTCCCAGTCTGTAGCAGAAGACCTTCGCGCCCACCACCCAACCAACGAGAAGGAGTTCAGCCCATGCGCATCGCAGACCACGTGCTCGCCATGATGGACCGTGTGTCCCCACCCGAGGTCGTGCACGCCCATTGCGACCTCCCCTGCGGTGTCTACGATCCGGCCCAGGCCCGCATCGAGGCGGAATCGGTCAAGGCCACCATGGAGAAGTTCAACGACTCCAAGGACGAGACCTTCAAGGTTCGGGCCACCATCATCAAGGAGGAGCGGGCCGATCTGGTCAAGCACCATCTGTGGGTGCTCTGGACCGACTACTTCAAGCCCGAGCATCTCGAGAAGTACCCCCAACTGCACGATCTCTTCTGGAAGGCCACCAAGACGGCGGGCGAGGCCAAGAAGACGAACGACGTGGCCGTCGGAGAGCGGTTGCTGGCTCAGATCGCCGAGATCGACGGGATCTTCTGGGAGACCAAGAAGTAGCCGGAGGACCTTCCTCTGCCTCGCCGCGGTCGAAGGACCACCCTGTGGCACTAGCTGCCACAATGGTGGCATCCTGACCAGCAACGTTGTCGGATCGTCACTGTTCCGCCTCAGTTCGGAAGGCCCACGTGCCTCCCCTCGGAGCGGTGACCCCTGATGACAGCGGCCGGCGTAACATCCGAGGCATGCCGTTGAGGATGATCGGCGCCGGTCTCGGCCGGACCGGGACGATGTCGCTGAAAGTGGCCCTCGAGGAGCTTCTGGCTGGGCCGTGCTACCACATGCTCGCAGTACGGGAGCGTCCGGAGGATCCAGACGTCTGGGGCGACGCCTACGAAGGCAAGCTGCCCGACTGGCACAAGTTCTTCGACGGGTTCCAAGCCGCCGTCGACTGGCCGGCGGCCCCGTTCTGGATGGAGCTGAGCGAGGCCTTCCCCGATGTCCCGATCCTGCTGTCCGTGCGCGATCCCGACGCGTGGTGGAAAAGTGCGTCGAACACGATCTTCATCGCCGTGGAGACCTACTTCAAGCCCGACGCACCTGACAACGGCTGGACCAGAATGGGCAGGGGGATGATGGAGCGGTTCACTCCAAGCTGGCGGGACGAGTCAGCCGCCAAGGCCGCTTATCTCGCTCACAATGATCACGTGCGAGCGACCGCGCCGCGCCACCGGCTCGTCGAATGGCACCCCGGCGACGGCTGGGAACCGATGTGCTCGAGTCTGGCGATGGAGGTGCCGGATCACCCGTTCCCGCACGTGAACACCACCGCCGAGACCAGGGCCGAGATCGGCCTGAAGCCACTCTGAGAATCGGAGGCCAAGAAGCAACACCCGGGGCACCGTACCCACGTCAGCGTTCCCGGCGAGGCGGAAGCCCACGGGCGCTCCCGTAGGAGCCGTTGGCAGGGTCAGATCCTGTCCGGCGCGAGGCAGCTCGAACAGGACTGCGTCGTGGGTGATTCAGCCAGTCGGGCGTCGTCGATCGGCCCACCGCAGGACTCGCAGACTCCGTAGGTGCCGTCGTCGAGGCGGGAGAGCGCTCCGTCCACCCCGTCGAGGAGGCTGTCGACGGCGTCGATGGTCTCCTCAGGCGATTGGAGGTCGTGAGCCTCGGGGGCCACTGCGTCGCTCGCTTGGCCCGGGCGCCCCTCCGACCCCTGGTCCTCACGGTCTTCGGCCAACTCGGTCTCCATCCCCGGGGAGCGTACCCGCGTCCGCTCCGGCTCCCCGTAGGGTGACGTCGTGGAGTCCACCCCAGGACCGGATCGCCGGTCCTCCCGTCCGACCGCCGATGCCCTGGCCCACCTGGTCGGCACCGGCCAACTGGTGCCCTGCATCGACGGCAACGACCGGCCCGCCGTCGAGCTGGACCAGGCGGCGTCGACCCAGGCCCATCCCGATGCGGTCAGACGGGTGGAGGAGTTCGTTCCCTGGTACTCGAGCGTGCACCGGGGGGCCGGCTTCCGGTCGCGGCATGCCACGGCCGCCTATGAGCAGGCGCGGCGCGCGGTCCTCGAATTCGCCGGGCGGGCGCCCGACGGTGGCGATGTGGCCATCTTCTGTCGCAACACCACCGAGGCCATCAACCACCTGGCCTACCGGTTGCAGCTCCAACCGGATGACGTGGTTGTCACCACGGTGGTCGAGCACCACGCCAACCTGCTCCCGTGGGGACGGGTGGCCACCCGCCGCTACGTCGAGTGCTCCTCCGAAGGGACCTTCACCGTCGATGACGTCTGTGCCGCGCTCGACGGAGACGGACGCCGGCCGGCGTTGTTGGCCGTGACCGGGGCGTCCAACGTGACGGGGTGGTTGCCGCCCCTCGAGCCCATCATCGATGCCGCCCACGAGCGGGGGGTGCCGGTGGTCGTCGATGCGGCACAGCTGGCACCCCACCGGCCCCTGCCATCCTCCGCCGACTTCCTGGGCTTCAGCGGCCACAAGCTCTACGCCCCGTTCGGCTCCGGCGCCCTGATCGGGCCGCGCTCGGTGTTCGAGGTGGGCGACCCCTTCCTGGCCGGCGGCGGAGCGGTGGACCTGGTCGGATTGGACGAGGTGGTCTGGACGGCCCCCCCGGACCGGGAAGAGGCCGGCTCGCCCAACGTGATCGGTGCCGTGGCCCTCCATGCGGCCATCGACGCCCTCGGTCACATCGGGTGGGAGCGGATCGTCGCCCATGAGATCGGGTTGGCTGATCGGTTGGTCAACGGCCTGCGCTCCATCCGGGGAGTCCGCCTCCTCGGGCCCAATGGTTCCGAGACTGCCGCCACAGAGGCGAACGGCCACCTTGCGGTCAAGACGTTGCCGGTCGCCGCCTTCACCATCGAAGGCATGCACCACGCCCTGGTGGCGTCCCGCCTCAGCGCCGAGTACGGGATCGCGGTGCGCCACGGGTGTTTCTGCGCCCATCCATACGTGGTGCGCCTCCTCGGATTGGCCGACAACGACGTCGCCGCCTACCGGGACGAGGTACTCCGGGGGGACCACCGGCATGTCCCCGGCGCGGTTCGAGCCAGCGCCGGCCTCGGAACTTCCGGCCAGGACATCGACAGCCTTCTGGCGGCGGTGAGCGAATTGGCCGCCGGCGCCCCAGCCCCCGTTCCGTACCAGCAGGACGAAGCGACCGGCGACTTCTTCCCCGTCACCGATCAGGCCGGTTGGCGCGACGCGGCACTCGAGCCTGGTGCTGCTTGCGCGCGGGGTTGAGGGATCCTGTGGGTGGCCACGTGGGTGGGGACCGAGAGCCTACGATCTGCCGATGATCCGCCGTATCAGACAACGCGCTAGCGGCGTTGACCCGGTATTGCCGTTGCGCCCCCGGCGAACCCGATGATTCGGGTGACCAGGGAGCCCATGTTGCGGACGGTGGTGGTCACGGCCTGCCTGGCCGCGATCAGCATGTCGGCCGGATGCACGTCCGGGTCGGCTGCGGCCACCGCCACCACGCCCACCGCCTATGTGGCCACCGGAGCCGGCGTCGCCAACCCGGGCACGACAGTGGCCGTCGTGAACACGTTGACGTCGACGGCCCAGACCCCCATCACCACCGGCTCCCTTCCGGCTGCGCTGGCCGTCACGCCGGATGGCCGGGATCTGCTCGTGGCCAACAGAGGTGAGGACACCCTGGCCCAGATCGACGTGGCCTCCGGCAAGGTCGTCAACCGGGTCACCGTCGGGCTCGAGCCCGACGCCGTGGCCGTCGCGCCCAGCGGGAAACTGGCCCTGGTGGCCAACTTCGGAGACAATACGGTCACTCCTGTGTCACTCCCGGCGCTGCACGCGGGTCGACCGATCGCCGTGGGAAGGCAGCCGGTGGCAGTGGCGGTCTCGCCCAACGGCCGGCTGGCCCTGGTGTCCAACTATCAGGACGGAAGCGTAAGCCCCATCGCGCTGGCGGATCTGGTCGCCGGGACGCCGGTCGCCGCCGGGGCCGAGCCGGTGGCTCTCTTCATAAGTCATGACGGTTCCACCTGCATGGTCGCCGACTTCCAGACCAGCGTCGTCACACCGATCAGTCTCTCGACCTTGGCCCCGGGGCCGGCCATCCCCGTCGGGGGGAATCCCACCGGGATTGCCGGACTCCCCTCGTCACCGTTCGCATACGTGAGCGGAGGTGGAAGTGTCACTCCCATCAACCTGGCGACGCACCAACCCGGCCTCTCGATCCCGATCGGGACCACAGCCGAAGCCCTGGTCATCGACCCGAAGGGGACCACCGCATGGGTCGCCGGAGGAGACGGGTCACTGGTTCACGTGAGCCTGGCGAGCCGTGCCGTCATCGACCGGGTGCAAGTGGGCGGACATCCTTCGGCCGTGGTGATCTCGAACCCGCGGGGATCCGGATGATGCGACGGATGCGATCCACCGGACCTGGTCCCTCGAGCTCGAGCGCCAGCGGTTGGGCACTCCTGGTCTGACGCGTTCGCCGAACGGCCTGAACGCCGCGCACCCTCCCAGTGGGGAACGGGGGATGGCGGCCGCGTAGCTTTGATAGTGACACAGCCACCGGCGGCATCGATCGTTGGGTCACCCGCGACAGAGCCGATACGCTCCTCCGCGGGCCGTTAGCTCATCCGGTAGAGCAGGGGACTTTTAATCCCAAGGTGGCGAGATCGAGACTCGCACGGCCCACCAGATATTGGGATGCCGAGTCCCTCCCAGAGCTCACGGGCGAGCACCTGCGGTGCCTGCTGACGGAGACGCGAAGCGGCTCCCTGTGCCTATCCGTGGCGACTCGCAGTGAGCGATTCTTTGAATTCCGCCAGGAAATGTCGCGGCGTGATGTCGAGAACCGGGGCCCGGCTCCGTCCCCGAGGTGAACACGGCCACAATGGGCCGTACCGCACCAAGGAGAACATGATGACCAAGTACCTGCTGCTCAAGCACTACCGAGGGGCGCCGGCACCGACCAACGACGTGCCGATGGACCAGTGGACGCCGGACGAGGTTTCGGCCCATGTGCAGTACATGCAGGACTTCGCCGCTCGGCTCAAGGCCACCGGCGAGTTCGTCGACAGTCAGGCGCTCTCCCCAGACGGCACGTTCGTCCGCTTCGACGGCGAGGGGAGGCCGCCCGTCACCGACGGCCCGTTCGCGGAGACCAAGGACCTGATCGCCGGCTGGAGGGTGATCGACGTCGAGACCCACGAGCGGGCGCTCGAGCTGGCCGGCGAGTTGTCCGCGGCTCCGGGTGCGGGTGGGAAACCGATCCACGAGTGGCTCGAGGTGCGCCCTTTCCTCGCCGCGCCCCCGACCATCACAGAGTGACACACGGTGGATGAGGCCCTGCTGCGGACCCTCACCCCCACCGTGATTGGCATCCTCGTCCGTCGCGGAGCCGACTTCGCGGCGGCCAAGGATGCCGTGCAGGACACCCTGGTCGAGGCCGTGCGCCTCTGGCCGGACGACCCGCCGCGGGACCTCAAGGGCTGGCTGGTCACCGTGGCCTGGCGCAAGTTCCTCGACACCGCCCGCGCCGATACCTCCCGCCAGCACCGCGAGGAACGCGTCGAAGGCGAGCCCGTGC
Organism: Acidimicrobiales bacterium; assembly: GCA_015478655.1. Taxonomy (GTDB): domain Bacteria; phylum Actinomycetota; class Acidimicrobiia; order Acidimicrobiales; family RAAP-2; genus Bog-756. Next base: position 20,546 of record JADMIJ010000069.1, read on the forward strand.
CCGGCCCTGGCGGGGTGGTGGACGACACGCTCCAGCTGTACTTCCTGTGCGCGCACCCGTCCCTGACAACGGCCTCGGCCGTCGCGCTCACGCTGCGCGCGATCGGTGGCCTGACCACGCGTCAGATCGCGCAGGCCTACCTCGTGCCGGAGGCGACCATGGCCCAGCGGATCAGCAGGGCCAAGCGGACCGTCTCGGGCGTACGGTTCAACCAGCCTGGTGACGTCGGCACGGTGCTGCGCGTCCTCTACCTGGTCTTCAACGAGGGCTACTCCGGCGATGTCGACCTCGCCGCCGAGGCGATCCGGCTCACTCGCCAGCTGGCCGCCAAGACCAACCATGAGGAGGTCGCGGGCCTGCTCGCGCTCATGCTGCTCCACTACGCACGGCGCCCTGCTCGCCCCGGCCCCGACGGCAGACTCGTGCCTCTTGCCGAGCAAGACCGCAGCCTGTGGAACACCCGCCTGATCGCCGAGGGCGTCGACGTGCTCCGGACAGCCCTCACCCGCGACCACCTGGGCGAGTACCAGGCCCAGGCCGCCGTCGCCGCGCTCCACGCCGACGCCCGATCGACCGAGGAGACCGACTGGGTGCAGATCGTCGAGTGGTACGACGAACTGGTGCGCCTCACCGACAGCCCGGTGGCCCGCCTCAACCGTGCCGTCGCGGTCGGCGAGGCCGACGGCCCGCGGGCCGGCCTGGCCGCCGTGGCCGAGCTCGATCCCGCCCTGCCCCGCTACGCCGCCGTCGCCGCATACCTGCATGAGCGTGACGGTGACCCAGTCACCGCAGCACGGCTCTACGCCGAAGCCGCCCGATCAGCGCCCAACCTCCCCGAATGCGACCACCTCACCCGACAGGCCGCACGGCTCAACCTGGAACTGCCCAATCGAGCGGCGGGCGGGGCGGCACCGGGCATTTGCCGAACCGATAGGGACGGTCTGCTCGCCCAGTTGGCTGGACGGACCCGCGTCACTCGACCGTGATGAGCCCGAAAATCCCGTCCCCTGGCCTCGGCCCGGTGATCACCGCTAGCTGAAGCCTGGCTGGGACTCGACGGGCCTTGCTCGGGTGACGGCGGCCAAGGCGGTTTGAGTTCCTTGGGTATGCCTCCAGACTTTGAGCCTCCGGCTGGATTTCATTCGGTGACGCCGCGGATGTTCGTTAGCGATGCAGCGGCCGAGGTTCAGTTCCTACGCGCGGCTCTGGTTGGCAGGCCGGACACATCGGCGACTGCATCGGCTTCGTCGTCAACTCATGGTCCCCAACCCAGATCAAGTTGACCTTGGGAGACTTCTACTTCGACGCACAGTACGGAGCGATACAGGCCGGCGATCAGTACTCGATGATCGTCGACGGTGCAGTCCTCACCGGCACCGCCAGCTGACGGCTCGCCACACCGGACTCCTCGCTCCGTGACGGAGATGCGGTCCGTCAACGCCCCCGGCCCACCAGCGTCCTCCGTTTGCCGAGCACAGCGGCGACGACAAGGAGTCCGAGACCCAGAGGCAGATTGGCCGGATCAGGAGTACTCGGCGGCCTGATGTTGGCCAGGCCTGGGCTGTTCACTGGTCTGACAAATGACGTCAGATCGAGCGGTACAGGGCAGCCACAGGTCTTGATCAGGTGTCGGAACCCCACTTCCTTTCGAGCCGGTGGCCCGACCAACGCATCGGCCTGGAGGATGCCGCAGAAGGTCGGATAGGGCACAGACAGGACACCTGAGGTACCGAATACCGCGCCAATCACGGGTTGACCCGGAACGCCCGGCTCGTTGACGAAGGTAACTGTTCAGGTGGGAACCGGAAGCCAAGCCTGACCATCGAACAGCCGACG
>JADMIJ010000197.1 GCA_015478655.1 Acidimicrobiales bacterium
GCGGCCTCAGGCTATGACTCCAATCCGCGCGGTATTACACGAAGGTCTTTAGGATCGTACGAACACGGTCTTGGCGACGCCCCGAACCACTGACCACGGGCGGTGACGGGCGTCGCCGCATGACGTCTTGGGAAGGATGAGAGATGGTCGAGCTGGAACGAGTCAACCAGGTCTGGATCCTGCGCTTTCGAAGCGGCGACAATCGCTTCAACCAGGAATCCGTGGGGATCTAAACGAGGCGCTCGACAGGGTCGAGGGGTCAGGCCTCCCGACGGCGTTGGTGACGACCGGCGAGGGCAAGTTCTACTCGAATGGCCTTGACCTGGAGTGGCTGGGCTCTGCCTCGGATCCCGGTGGCTTCATGGATCAGCTCCATCGGCTCTTGGTCCGAATCCTGACCTTCCCTGCGGTGACGGTGGCAGCGGTGAACGGTCATGCATTCGCCGCCGGAGCCATGCTGGCGACCGCACACGACTTCATGGTCATGCGATCCGACCGGGGCTACTGGTGCCTCCCCGAGGTCGACCTCGGCCTTCCCCCTACTCCCACGATGCACGCCCTGGTCAGCGCACGACTCTCGCATTTCACACTGCACGAGGCCATCACCACCGGCAAGCGATACGACGCCGTCGCCGCCCTCGCCGCTCAGATTGCCCACAAATGCGCCCCCGAGTCCGAGGTCGTCCCCACTGCGGTGGCCCTCGCCGCCGAGCTCTCGGCGAAGAACCACGATGTCGTCGCCACCCACAAGCAGCTCATGTACTCGGATGTCCTTCGCATGTGTCCAGGCTGACAATGTTTTGGGCAAGATCCTCGATGCGCGCCTCCCGACGTCAAGGTGTCGCTGCGAGTTGCCGATATGTCCAAGATGGACCCTACGTCCCAGGCGCATGACGACCCGCATGCGCTTGCTTCCTTCGGGTCTCGGGTACTGGCGAACGTCCTCGACCCGACGATGTTTGTAACCCTCCTTGTTGCCGGCATCTTCTGTCTGTTCCGGTGGTTCCATCTCATCGCCCTCGAGCCCTATTGGTTGTATATTGCCGTCCTGATCGGCGCCGCAGTCCTTCGAGTCGTGTTTTCGGCCCTTTGGGAAGACCCCGGCCGTCGCTGGCACCAAAGTGCCTTCATCGGAGCCAACATGGCGATCATCGCCGTCGTGGCCTACAGCACCGGGTGGGGTCCAATCCTGTCGATCGGATTTCTCTTCGGGGCGGCCACCGCATACGAACTCTTCGGATCAAAGGCCATGGTGCCCTGCTTGGTCTGGACAGCGGTAGCCATGATTCTCGCCCAACTGGCGATCGCACTCCATCTGGCGCCGACGTTGATCCGTCAACCGAGGGTGTTGGGAATTGCCGGCCTCGGCCTTGTGGGCGCTCTGCTGGTGATCGAACTTCTGGGACGGGCCACGGCGGGGCGAGAGGCCCTCGAGACAGAGTTGCGCCGGTCCGAGCGGCGCTTCTCGGCCCTCGTCACCAGCTCCAGCGACATCGTGATCATTGTCGGAACCGACGGAGGGCTCCAGTTCGCGAGTCCCGCATTCGAGTCTGTCCTTGGTTATTCGCCCAACGAGTTCAAGAGCCTCATGGCGGAACGATTGCTCCATCCGGGGGGTCAGGGTCTGCCATCAACAAGGAGATTCGACTGCGGCGCGCTGACGGCCAATGGCTGTGGTTCGAGGCTGCAATTACCAATCGGACGGCCGATCCGGACGTCAACGGATTTGTCGCCGATCTGCGGGACATCACGCGCCGGAAGGATGCAGAAGATCGCCTGGCCCACGCCGCCCTTCATGATTCTCTCACCGGGCTCCCCAATCGCACCCTGATCCTCAATCGGGTCGAGCAGATGCTGGCGCGTGCCCGGCGGCAAGGCAACCAAGTGGCGGCGCTCTTCCTCGACCTGGACAATTTCAAGGACATCAACGACACGCTGGGCCACGAGGCAGGCGACGAGTTGCTGGCTGCAGTTGCAACCAGAATGGCCGGCGCCCTGCGCGACGGCGAGACGGTGGGTCGGCTGGGGGGGAACGAGTTCGTCGTCCTCGTCGAAGGCGCATCCTTGGGAGCGGGAGCCCATGTGGTAGCACAGCGCATCGTGAATGTGCTCGCCACACCGTTCTCGATCTCGGCCAGCGACGTTCCTTTGGAGGTAACCACAAGTATCGGTATTGCCGAAGGCGACCGGGCGATAACCGGCGACTTGCTGCGCGATGCCGACATTGCCCTCTATCAGGCCAAGGCGGCCGGCAAGCACTGTGCGGTTGCGTTCTCTCCCTCCATGCGAGATGAGGTTGATCACCACCGAAACGTCGAGCTCGACCTACAACATGCGCTCAAGAACGAACAGTATTTCTGTTGTACCAACCCATGTACGAACTCTCGACCGGAGCGGTCAGGGGTGTGGAAGCGCTGTTGCGATGGAGCCATCCGCAACGGGGAATCGTCCTACCCAGTGACTTCATCCCCGTGCTCGAATCGACTCGCCTAATCGTACTTGGATAGCGGGGCGTGAGGGGTCGTTCAAGGGTGTATGAGCCGTGACGA